>JAIFKU010000073.1 GCA_020049495.1 Accumulibacter sp. | reverse complement strand
CCTGTCGATCGAACCCCTGCACCGTCAGACGCATGGGCTGGCCACCGCCCTGTGCACGCTCAAGGCGCAGAACCGGACAACCGAGGCCCTCGATCGCCTCGGCGAACTCCACGCCCTGCGCGACGCCTTCATCGAACAATTACAAATCCTGGTGCAGAAAAACCAGCGGCAGGATTAAAATTTTGGCCACACCCTCACGAAAGAAAAGCCATGCGCATTGAACAAGACATGAAACTTGACTTCAAGGACGTTCTCATTCGCCCAAAACGTTCGACACTCACCTCGCGTTCTGAGGTCGATATCTCACGGGATTTCGTTTTTCTCCACTCGCAGCGCAAGTATCACGGCATTCCCATCATCGCCGCCAACATGGATGTCACCGGAACCTTTCAGATGGCGCATGCGCTGGCCAGGCACAAGCTCTCCGCCGCCTTGCACAAGCACTACGGCGATGCAGAATTGCTCGCTTTCTTTGCCGAGGATCCGGTACCGCCGGCAGCGTTCTATTCGATGGGGATTACCAGGCCGGATTACGACAAGTTCGTGCGTATCATGAAGCTGGCCGGGAACACCATTCAGCATGTCTGTGTCGATGTCGCCAACGGCTATACCAAGGCGTTCATCGGCTTCATCCATAAACTGCGCAACGCCTACCCCGAGATCACGATCATGGCCGGCAATGTGGTGACCGGAGAGATGACCGAAGAACTGATTCTTGACGGTGTGGACATCGTCAAGGTCGGCATCGGTCCCGGATCGGTATGCACCACGCGCAAGATGTCCGGTGTCGGCTATCCGCAGCTCTCGGCGATCATCGAATGCGCCGACGCGGCGCACGGCCTGCACGGGCTGATCTGTGCCGATGGCGGCTGCACTTCGCCGGGTGACCTGGCCAAGGCTTTCGGCGCCGGTGCCGATTTCGTGATGCTCGGCGGCATGCTGGCCGGCCACGACGAATGTGCTTCCGATATCGTCGAGGTGGATGGCGTGCGCAAGATGCGCTTTTACGGAATGAGTTCGCGCGAAGCGATGGAAAAATATGCCGGCGGCGTTGCGGCCTACCGCGCATCGGAAGGCAAGGAAGTCCTGCTCGACTATCGCGGCCCGGTCGAGAACACCTTGCAGGACATCCTCGGCGGTGTACGCTCGGCCTGCACCTACGTCGGAGCACGCACGCTCAAGGAGTTATCGAAGCGCACGACATTCATCCGCGTAAGCCAGCAGTTGAACGAGGTTTTCGGAGCGTCCTGAAGCCTACCCTTCAGCGCCGCCCCGACCGGTGCGCGATCAGGCGGAGCGCAGGGTATCGCTACTGAACAACCAGGGCATTGGCCATGCGGATGTAATCGGCTACGGACAACTCCTCGGCACGCGCGGTCGGTGCAATACCGAGTTCCTCAAAGCCACTATCGCCAAGAATGCCCTTGAGGTTGTTGCGCAGCATCTTGCGCCGCTGGGCAAAGGCCGCGGAGACCAGTGCAGCAAACTGCGCCTCGTCCCTGGCCGAAAGTTCCTCGGGCGGACGGGGAATCAGGCGTACGAAGGCCGAATCGACTTTCGGTGCCGGAGCGAAGGATTCGGGCGGCACATCGATCAGACAATCCATGATAAAGCGATACTGAAGCATCACCGACAGGCGGCCGAAATCGGACGTGCCCGGTTCGGCAACCATGCGCTCGACAACCTCCTTCTGCAACATGAAGTGCATGTCGGCTACACAATCTGCGCAAGCGGCCAGATGGAAAAGCAGCGGCGTCGAGATGTTGTAGGGCAGGTTGCCAACGATGTGCAAACCGCCGCCGGAAGAATCGGCCAGAGCAGAAAAATCGAAGACCAGCGCGTCGCCTTCGTGGATGATGAGTTTATCCGGCGAATAACGCTGCCTGAGCCGGACGATGATGTCGCGGTCGATTTCGACCACGTGCAGACGATCCAGCCTTTTCAGCAAGGGGTCGGTCAGCGCGCCAAGGCCGGGACCGATCTCGACGACGCAATCCCCGCACTGCGGTGCCACGGCGGCGACAATATCAGCGATCACCTGCGCGTCGATCAGGAAATTCTGGCCAAAACGCTTGCGTGCAATATGTTTGTTCATGGCCTCAGGGATTGAGTTCCGCCCGCTGCGCCATCGCGATGGCCTGTTCGACGGCAACAAAGAGGCTGCCGGGGTCGGCGCGACCGGTTCCGGCCAGTTCCAGCGCGGTACCGTGGTCAACCGAGGTGCGAATGACGGGAAGGCCAAGCGTGACGTTAATGCCCTTGCCGAAGCTGGCGTACTTGAGCGCCGTCAATCCCTGGTCATGAAACATGGCCAGTACGCAATCACCCCGGGACAGCATCGGCGGAGTAAACAGGGTATCGGCAGGCAACGGGCCGATCAGGATCATGCCCTCGGCACGCAAACGATCGAGCACCGGCGTGATGACTTCAATCTCCTCACGCCCGAGATAACCGCTCTCGCCGGCATGCGGATTGAGTCCGGCGACCAGAATGCGCGGATTTCCGATAGCGAATTTCCTGCCCATATCGGCATGCAGGATGCGTAGCGTCCGTTCCAGGGAGGCCTGCGTCACCGCCGCCGGCACCTCCTTCAGCGGCAGATGGGTCGTCGCCAATGCAACGCGCATGCCGCCACCGGCAAGCATCATCACGACGTGCGCGGTGTGCGTTTTCTCTGCCAGATACTCGGTATGCCCGATAAATGGAATGCCTGCATCATTGATAGCACCCTTATGCACCGGCGCCGTGACCAGCGCGGAAAACTCGCGCGACAGGCAGCCTTCGAGCGCGCGATCAAGCAACTGAAGCACGTAGGGAGAATTGGCCGGATCAAGCTTTCCCGGGCATGACGGGACGGACAATGGAAGGTGCAATATGTCGAGGGTGCCAGGGGCTGGCGGCATACCGGGCGTCCAGTCGCGCAAGCGGCCGGAGAAACCGACCGATTGCGCCCGCCCGGCCATCAGTTGCCGATCGGCAAGGATGACCAGTTGAACGGGAAGCGCCTGCCCGGCGCATTCAAGCAAACGCAGACAGATCTCGGGGCCCACCCCGGCCGGTTCGCCTGAAGTAACGGCAACGATAGGCTGCGGCATGGCTCATCGCTCCTCGAGGCGATTCTCGACATAGGCGCGATCACGCGCCTGACGCAGCCAGTCCTGATACGCCTCGTCCATCTTGCGCTCGCGCAGCACCTGGCGCGCCGCGGCCCGCTGACGATCAGCCGATACATCCTGCACGCGCCGTTCAAGCACTTCGATCAGATGGAAACCGAAGGGCGACTGAATCGGCTGGCTGACTACACCCGGCTGCAACTGATTCATCGCCCGCTCGAAATCGGGCACGGTATCGCCGGGATAAAGCCAGCCCAGATCACCGCCCTTGGACGCCGAACCGTCCTGCGAGAACAGTCTGGCCAGTTCGGCAAAACTGGTACCGTTCTTGATGCGATCGTACAAACCGCTCAGCTTGTGCCTGGCATCGGCTTCGGAAACCACTTCATTGACCTTGATCAGGATATGCCGGGCGTGCGTTTGCTGAACCGCAGGCATGGTCGCGCCACCGCGCTTTGCAACCAGCTTGACAATGTGAAAACCGTTCGGACTGCGCAGGATTGGTGCAATTTCGCCGACATTGAGCTTGCTGACAATTTCAGAAAAGATCCCGGGCAGACGATCCGCTGTGCGCATTCCCAGGCTGCCTCCCTGCAGCCCGTCGGGCGAGTCGGAATAGGCGGCCGCCATCTGCGCAAAATCCTCGCCTTTCTTCAGCCGTTCAAACACCTGATCGGTCTTGGCCTTGAGTTGCTGAATCTGTTCCGGACTCGCCGATTCGGGAGAACGCAAAAGAATGTGCGCCACTTCGAACTCTTCACTCGCTCTTCCTTTCGCCGAATCGCCGCTCAGATAGTTGTCAATCTCGCCTTCAGAAATGGCAATCTTGTTTTCCACTTCACGCTCACGGACACGGGCAATGGTCATTTCTTCACGGATATCCTCACGAAACTTCACGAACTGAATTCCGTCCTTCTGCAGAGCCTCGCGAAACTGCACTAGCGACATCTTGTTGCCGGCGGCAATGCGCTGCAGTGCCTGCTCGAGTTGCGTGTCATCAACGCGCAAACCGATGTCCCGCGCATGCTGCAACTGAACCTTGTCCATCACCAGACGTTCAAGCATCTGCTTCTCGAGCACATCGCGCGGGGGCAGAGCGGTTCCCTGCCGCTTCAGTTGGCTGAGCGCCAGATCAAGGCGCGTGCGTAACTCGTGGTAGGTAATCACCTCGTCATTGACCACGGCAACAATACGATCCGCCGGCAAAGGATCACTGGCCTGCCGTTGCGGTGATTGTGCACAGGCCATACCGAAAAGGCAGGAAAACAGAACCCATGCACTAAGCAATTTCATCATCTTTAACACTTTCTATTGGCCAAAAACAGGATCGGCCACGGGTTGGTTGATCAGGCTGTAGCCTTGGATATTGCGCCGCAGGAGATTGACCGGATTCGAGCCGATACTGGCAAAATCATTCAGCTCAAGCTGGATGAAGAAGCCCGTCGAAGCCTTGTCCTGGGTCAGGGCCAATCGCTGGAAGACGCCACGCACGACCCAGCACCCGCCGTTGTATTCCAGGCCGGCGATGGTCTGGATCAGGCGCCCGCCCTGAGAACTGGTTGAAAGATTCGTTCCCGGATCCTTGAACGAATAGTTGAGTAGCCCGACACCATGCCAGCGCCCCGAAATCGGCCACTGCCCGGAAAAGTCGACCTGGTCGATCGGTGCGGTGGCATCGCGGTTGTAACGATACGCAGCGTTCAGCACCTTGCCCGGTTCCGGCTGATAGCGTACGCCCATCGAATAGCGTTTGACCTGGCGATCGCCAAAGTTGTACTGCGAAGCCACATCGGCATAGACCCGGGGCAGAATCTGGCCACTGAAGGCCGCCAGAAAATCGGACTTGTCCCATTTTCTATCGTCGGTAAGCGGGGCGGGATTGGCAGCGAGTGCCACCTGGTTCCTGGTGAAATAGAAACGCTGACCGAGCATCGCACGCATGATTTCCGAACCCGTTGCAGGATCGAGCAGGCGGGTCGTTGCGGCCGCCGTCAACTGGTTGGCATTGTTGATACGGTCCCAGCCGGAAAATTGGTTCTCGGAGAAAATCTGCGCAAAGTTGAAATCCGCCAGACCGGAATCAAAAAGCGGGATCCCGTCCTGATTCTTGTACGGAATATTCAGGTAGAAGAGGCGGGGCTCCAGGGTCTGGGTGTAGTCGCGTCCGAACCAGCGGCTTGCCCGCTCGAAGGTCATGCCCGAATCAATACTGACCACTGGCAGCGTGCTGTTGAACGAATCCGGCTGACCCGGCGCCAGCCCGTCCAGCACATAGTTACGAATGTTCAGGCCGAGCTTGGGAGTCACGTACCACCCCGGGGTCACATACGGTAGTGCCACCTGCGGATAGAGCACCAGGCGCTGCCCGCTGGGATCGGCCACGGTGTTGCCGTTGATTACCTGCTTCGGTTTGGAGAACGAAGTGTACTGCCCCATGAAACTGCTGTCGGTCAGATACCAGTCGGGCTTGCGGGCATTGAGGGTAATTTGCGGCAGCATGCGGTACTGTTCAAGCACCGGATTCTTCGGGTCGGGTTGCAGTGTCTGATAATTCTGGAAATTGGCCGTGGCACTCCACCAGCCCCCACCACCATAGCTCACCATGCCCTGTTGCATGAGTTGGGACTGCGAGGTGCTCACGACGTTGCTTGACAGATCGGTGAAGTAATTGTTATCGGAGACCTTGTTGTAGTTGATCATCCCCGAAAAACCGTTGGCCAGATTCTGGTTGTGCACAAGAGATATTCCGTAGCGGCTGTCGCCTTCTCTCAACTTGTCGTTGGGCAGCGTCTCGATTCTAGCCTCTCCGCGATAGCCGCCGCCGAACGCGGTATTTAGGTAGCGGAATTCCGAACTAAGCAGAGCGCCGCGTTTGCTCAGCACACGCGGCGTGATCGTCGCATCCATGTTCGGGGCGATATTCCAGTAGTAGGGTTGCCTGACTGAAAAGCCACTGTCGCTGGTCGCCCCGAACGACGGCGCAAGGAATCCCGATTTACGGGCGTTGTTCAGCGAAAACGACAGCCACGGCGAGTACAGAATCGGCACATCCATGAAATAAAGCTTACCGTCCTTGCCTTGGCCGGTTTCATGGTCGTAATCGAGCTTGAGATCACTGGCCTTGGCGTACCAATCATTGTTGCCCGGCGCGCACGTCGTATAGCTTCCGTTCGTCAACCGGACCTGATTCTCGCCCTCGAAGTCGATCCGGTCAGCCTCGCCTCGTCCATCCGACATGGTCTGCGCCATGGTCGGCAAATTGGTCGAGGTCTGGTTAAACGAACGCGGCAGGGCAAATCCCGAGTTCCACGAATCCCCCTGCTGCTCAAGGAATTGTGCGGCAAAGGCCTTGTCGGCCGCCGCCTGGCTGCCGGGTTGAGGCTGCCGTTTGATGTGATACGAAGGTTGCTCGAAAAAGCCCACCTGATCTTCGAGCTTGAGCCGCATTTTCGGTCCGGTAATCAGACTATCCCCCTGCTCCAGACGGACATTGCCCTCGGCCTCGATCTCATCATCGACCGGCCAGTAGGTCAGGCGATCGGAATTGACTACGGTACCGATCTTGCGCAGTTCGGCATCACCTTCGGCAACAAACTCCCGGTCAATATCTCCCCCCATCCGGTAGGCACTGAGGAAAACCGGTCGCGGCACTGGGCTTTCCTTCGGCGGAGGCTGCATGGACTTGGCCGAACGCAAGGCCAGTGCCGGCAGGACATCGGGCACTTCTTCCTCGTCCCGCCAGCCTCTTGATGCTACCAGCGGCGGCACGGTTTCCGCCGGCGCGGCAAGACGGAACCCCGGACCGGGCTCAAGCACCGGGCCAAAGGGCACTTGCTGGCGAGCCAGCGGGGTAGACGGCCCGAAAGACGTGTTGGCCAGTTCGGTCGGTGCCGACTGTTCCGGGCGCGCCGGCGTGCCGACGGGCTGTCCCGATTTGCCCAGTTCCCATTTGGCCCAGATGAAGAAAATGTTGCCGAAACCCTCGCCGCCGGGAACGTAAGTGCCTTCCAGACTGAAGCTCTTGTAGGCCACGGAGGCCATCGGCAAGACAATCGGGAAGGGTACGTAGCCAAGAATGTCCGTGCGCGACATCAGGGCCGCGGTATACCCGAGCCCCAGACGAACATCCTCGACCGGTCGCCACATGGCTTTCCAGCCGTAACCGGCCATGTACATCGGCTTGAAGTGCGAATCCTGGAAAGCCATCACATACACGCCTTCCCAGTTCCCATGCTCGTTGTACATTCCGCTGCCTAGGCCAAAGCCGTAGGGTGTTTCCTGATACGAGGCAATTTTCTCGGCCGAATACTGGCTGCGCAAATGGTGCGTGCGCAAGGGCAGATAAAACTCCCAGTCACCCTTGTCGTAAGCATTGGCAATCGGACTCCACAGTCGCTGGTACCAGGACTTGTCGGCGTCGGCTGACTTTCTGAAAGCCGCCGGCTTCGTCCCTCCCGAAACCAGCCCTGCTGCGAGTACGTCGCCCGATACCAGTGACGTTGCCGCCCTTGCTGCCGAGGCTTGAGACGTCGAAACCGATGCCGCGACAGGAGGCAGCCCGAGCAGCGCCGGGTCTACGCGCAACGGTGCCAAGGCCGAGACTGTGCCGGAGGCGGCTGACGAAGCCGCAGCAAGGGGTGTGAAAGCGGCCGGAGCCAGTGCGGCCGGAGCCAGTGCGGCCGGAGCCGATGCGACCGGCTTTGTTGCTGACGGTGTTGCCGTTACCGGCGCTGGCGCTGAAGCTTGCGCTGGTTTCGCCGGCCCTGATGCCGCTGGCACAGGCACCGGCGATACGCTCACCGGTTGCGCCTGAACCGGCGGAGGGACGGCCACTATCGGCGCCGCTGGCGGTACGGCAGGTCGCGTTTCAACAACGGGCGCCTCGATCGGCTTGACCTCGACGCGCGCCTTTTCAGCCGGCGCTGGAACGGCGGCAGGTGCGGGAGCTTCTGCCGGCTTTATCGGTGGCAGACCGAGCAATACCGGATCGACGCGCAGCGGCACGGGAGCCTGCGCCTGCGCCTGATCGGCGGCACCGACCAGAACGCTCGCAACGCCGTAAAAAAGGAACAGCGCGAGTGGTTTGCGCCGGACGGTTGATTTCATCCAGAAATATCAGTATTTGCCAGAACAAACTCGTGTCATTTCCGATGACACAGCGGACAACAGGGCGAGTGGTAAAATCGTCGCATTTTAGCACCATAGCTCAAGGAGAAGCGGCATGCCGCGTACCGTCCTGCTGCGCGACTGGCTTAACCGCTTCTACTCGCGCCAGTACCCCGACCAGGAATTCGTGCTCGAACCGGCCTCGGCCGACGCCAGCTTCCGGCGCTATTTCCGCATCACGCTGCCGGACGAAACTACCCGCATCATCATGGATGCCCCGCCCGAACACGAGGATTGCCGGCCCTTCCTGAAGATTGCCGCACTTTTCCGCGCCGCCGGCGTGCATGTCCCCGAAGTCCATGCCGAGGATCTGGCGCAGGGATTTCTGCTCCTTTCCGACCTGGGAAAAAACACTTACCTGAGCGTGCTCGACGCCACCACGGCACCCATGCTTTATCGTCATGCCAATGAAGCGCTGGTCGACATCCAGCGCGCCAGCCGACCCGGCGTGCTGCCCGAATACGACCGTACCTTGCTCAGCCGCGAACTCGATCTCTTCCCGGACTGGTATGTCGCACGCCATCTGGGCCTCACGCTCGACACCGATCAGCAGGCAACGCTGCGTTCGGTATTCGCCAGGATTCTCGACAACAACCTCGGACAAGCGCAGGTTTTCGTTCATCGCGACTACCATTCGCGCAACCTGATGCTCTCCGGAGAAGACTATCCGGCCAACCCCGGGATCATCGATTTTCAGGACGCGGTCTTTGGACCGATCTCCTACGATCTCGTCTCGCTCTACCGCGACGCCTACATCGCCTGGGAAGAAGAGCAGGAGCTCGATTTCGTAATCCGCTACTGGGAACGGGCGCGCCATGCCGGACTGCCGGTGCCGGCCAACTTCGACAATTTTTACCGCGATTACGAATGGATGGGAGCACAACGCCAGATCAAGGTCCTTGGCATCTTTGCCCGCCTCTGCCACCGGGACGGCAAGGACGCCTACCTGCAGGACATGCCGCGCGTGATGCACTACCTGCGCCGAACCTGCGAGCGCTACCTGGAACTGCGGCCGCTGGCGCGTCTGCTCGACCAACTGGAAAACAGGCACGCCGATGTCGCCTACACTTTTTAGCATTGCCGCGTACCGGATGTTCTCCCGGAGAAGCCCATGCGCGTCATGATCCTGGCCGCCGGTCGCGGCGATCGCATGCGCCCGCTCACCGACAGCACGCCAAAACCGCTACTGCACGCCGGCGGCAAGCCGCTGATCGTCTGGCATCTCGAGCGCCTGGCCGCTGCGGGTTTCAATGATATAGTCATCAACCACGCCCACCTCGGCGAGCAGATTGAAAACGCGCTCGGCGACGGCCACCGATTCGGACTGAATATCCGCTACTCGCCGGAACCGCCGGGAGCACTGGAAACCGCAGGCGGCATCGCCAGGGCGCTTCCCCTACTCGGCAAGGCGCCGTTTCTGGTCATCAATGGCGATGTCTGGTGTGACTGGGAGTTCTCGCAGGCGTACCAGTGCGCTCAGGGACTCGGCAGCAACCAGGCGCATCTGGTCTTCGTCGACAATCCGGCGCAACATGCGGGGGGCGATTTCTGTCTCGACGGCAAGACCGTCAGATACGCCAGCACCGGCATCGGTCCGACGCTGACCTACGCCGGTACCGGCGTATTCGCGCCGGAGTTTTTCGCCACGGTCCCGGTCGGTGCAATCATGAAGATGCGCCCTCTGCTCGACGCTGGAATCCTGCGCGGCATCGTCACCGGGGAACGTCATGCGGGCCGGTGGGTCGACGTAGGAACCCCCGAGCGCCTTGCCGAACTCGATCATGAACTGAGACTAGCCCAATGAACAACGAACCCTACTCGACCCGCCGCAGTGCACTGCTCGAACAGATCGGCGACGGCGTAGCCATCATCCCGACCGCGCCCGAACGCCTGCGCAACCGCGACGCCTACTACCCCTACCGTTTCGACAGTTACTTCTGGTATCTCTCGGGTTTTCCTGAACCCGAGGCGGTGATCGTCCTGATCGGCGGCCATGAACCGGAATCAATCCTTTTCTGCCGCGAAAAGAATGCCGAGCGCGAGGTGTGGGATGGCTTCCGCCACGGGCCCGAAGCGGCATGCGACGCCTTCGGCTTTGACCGGGCCTATCCCTTCAGCGCGTTCGAAGAGAAGTTGCCCGAACTCATCGCCAAGCGCGGCTCGCTGTGGCATGCACTGGGTCACGACGCCGCCTGGGATGCAAAGATCGTCAGTGCGTTGAACACGGTGCGCGCGCAAAGCCGGGCCGGCAAGCGGGCGCCGGGAGCAATGCACGACCTGCACACGCCGCTCGACCGCATGCGCTTGCGCAAGGACGAGCACGAAATGTCCATCATGCGCCGGGCTGCCGCCATTGCCTCATCGGCGCATGCCCGCACCATGCGCGCCTGCCGTCCCGGCATGGCCGAATACGAACTCGAAGCCGAACTCGCCCATGAATTCCGCCAGCGCGGCGCGACCGGTCACGCCTATTCGCCGATCGTCGCCGGCGGCAGCAACGCCTGCGTTCTGCACTACGTCGAAAACGACAAGCCGCTTGCAGAAAATGCTTTGGTGCTGATCGACGCCGGCTGCGAAGTCCAAGGCTACGCCTCCGACATCACGCGTTCTTTCCCGATCAACGGCCGCTTCAGCGCCGTGCAGCGCGATGTTTATGCCATCGTTCTTGCAGCACAGGCAGCGGCGATCGGCGCCATCAAGCCGGGTGCGCCCTTCATCGCCTACCACGACGCGGCCCTGCGCGTCCTGGTTCAGGGCATGGCCGACCTCAAGCTGCTGGCCGGCAGCGTTGACGGCCTGATCGAAAGCGAAGCCTACAAGCCCTTCTACATGCACCGTACCGGGCACTGGCTCGGGCTCGACGTGCATGATGCCGGCGAATACAAATCCGGCGACGACTGGGTACGGCTCGAACCCGGCATGGCGCTGACCATCGAACCCGGTCTCTACATCCGGGCGGGGGCCGATGTGCCCGAACACCTGCATGGCATCGGCATCCGCATCGAAGATGATGCCTTTGTCAGCACCGAGGGGTGCGAGGTTTATACCACGGCACCGAAAACGATTGCCGAAATTGAGGATGTCATGCGCCGTGACTGAGCCTGTTCCAGCGAACATCGACGTGCTCATCGTCGGCGCCGGCCCGGTCGGCATGACGCTGGCGCTGGCGTTGGCCGACAGCCCGTGGCGCGTATTGCTGATCGACCGTCGCGCACGCGGCGCCTGGGCCGACGATCCGCGCGCGCTGGCCATTGCGCACGGCAGCCGGCAACTGCTCGAACGGCTGAAGGCCTGGAGCGAGCCCGCAGGCACGGCGATTCGCGAGATTCACGTGTCGCAGCGTGGCGGTTTCGGTCGCACTCTGCTCAAGGCGCAGGACTACGGCGTACCGGCACTCGGTTACGTCATGCGCTACCGTGACCTCGCCGCCGCACTGGACAGCCGCCTCACAGCAGAGCAACTGCTTGCCCCATGCCGCGTCGAGCGCATCGAGGCCGGCCACGAAGGGGCGAGCGTAACGCTCATGCATAACGGCACAACACGGTGCATCACGGCAAAACTCGTCGTCCATGCCGAAGGCACGCCGCAGGACGAGCCCGGAATCAGGGTTTGCGATTACCGGCAGCACGCCATTGTCGCCGAAGTCCGGCCGCACCCCGACCACCAGCACCGGGCCTGGGAACGGTTCACTCCGGACGGACCGCTGGCGCTGCTGCCGCTCGGAGACGACTACTCGGTCGTGTTCACCGTGCCGCCGGAGAAAGCCGATCGACTGCTGCGCCTCGACGATGCAGGATTTCTCGCCGCGTTGCACCAGCAGTTCGGCCAACGCCTCGATTTTGTGGCTACCGGTGCGCGTTCGAGTTTCCCGCTCGCCTTGCGTCTCCGCTCGCAAACCACGCAACAACGTCAGGTGTGGATCGGCAACGCGGCGCAGACCCTGCATCCGGTTTCCGGCCAGGGCTTCAACCTCGGCCTGCGCGACGCCTGGGAACTCGCCGAGATCCTGCACACCCAGACCGATGCCGGCAATCCTAATGGATTAGCCGCCTATGCGCGCCGCCGGCAACTGGATAGACGCGCCGGCATGGCCTTCACCGATGGCCTCGTCCGCCTCTTCTCCAACGAACTGCCGCCGCTCAGGGTCGCCCGCGGCCTGGGTCTGCTGGCGCTCGACCTGTGCCCGCCGTTGCGCCACTTCGTTGCCAAACGCATGATCTGGGGCGCCAGGTCGTGGCTGTAAGCGACTCGGCACTGGCCGTAGCATCAAGCCATCAATTGACTATTTTTTAGGCGGCAATCAGAGTAAAATCCGCCCCTTCCCTAGTCATACCTCGTGCCCTCCACCGCCATGGAATTCGTCGGCTTTACGCTCAGGAACAATCTGTTTGTTGCGCCGATGGCCGGTGTGACCGACCGGCCGTTCCGCCAGTTGTGCAAGAAGATGGGCGCCGGCCTGGCCGTATCGGAAATGGTCACCTCGAATTCCCTGCTCTACGGCAGCGCCAAGACGCAGAAACGCGCCAACCACGACGGCGAGGTTGAACCGATTGCCGTGCAGATCGCCGGCGCGGCGCCGCAGATGATGGCCGATGCGGCACGCCACAACGTCGACCGCGGCGCGCAGATCATCGATATCAACATGGGCTGCCCGGCCAAGAAAATCTGCAACGTCATGGCCGGTTCGGCGCTGCTCAAGGACGAACCGCTGGTCGGCCGCATCCTCGACGCCGTCGTCAGGGCCGTACCGCACACCGCGGTTACGCTGAAGATCCGCACCGGCTGGGACACGGCCAACCGCAACGCGCTGTCCATACTGAAAATCGCCGAACAGTCGGGTATCCGCGCCCTGGCCATGCACGGCCGTACGCGCGCCTGTGCGTACACCGGTTCGGCCGAATACGAGACCATCGCGGCGGTCAAGGCCGAAGCCCGCATCCCGATCATTGCCAACGGCGACATCACCACGCCGGAGAAGGCAAAATTCGTGCTTGACGCAACCGGTGCCGACGCGCTGATGATCGGTCGCGCCGCCCAGGGTCGTCCCTGGCTGTTCCGTGAAATCGAACATTTCCTGGCAACCGGCACGCACCTGATGCCACCCCGCGTCAGTGAAATCCATGCCATTCTGATCGCCCATCTTGACGACCTGTACGCCTTCTACGGCATCGAAACCGGCGTGCGCGTCGCGCGCAAGCACATCTCCTGGTATACCCGCGGGCTGGCCGGCTCGGCCGTCTTCCGCCACCGCATGAACCAGTTGCCGGACATCGTCCAGCAACGGCGGGGGGTCGATGATTTCTTTTACGCACTGGCCGAACGCCACGAACACCTGAGCTATATTCAGGCCGAAAACAACAATGACAGTGAGGGACTCGCCGCATGAAACGCGACAACGACATATCGGCCTGTATTTTCGGCGCGCTGGAAACCTATTTTGAAAACCTCGACGGCGAAATGCCGGCACCCATCTACGACATGGTGCTGAAGAGCGTCGAGCGGCCGATGCTTGAGATCGTCCTGCAACAGGCCGGTGGCAACCAGACGCTGGCAGCGACGATGCTCGGCATCAACCGCAATACCCTGCGCAAGAAGCTCGTCGACTACAAGCTCGTGTGAACCCGATTTTTGAACCCGAAAATATCCATCATGAAAATCCGCCAAGCCCTGATCAGCCTTTCCGACAAACGCGGCGCACTTGAATTTGCCCGCGGCCTCGCCGCCCAGGGCGTGAAACTCCTGTCCACCGGCGGCACCGCCAAATTGTTGCGCGACGCCGGTCTGGCCGTGACCGAGATCGGCGAGTACACCGGTTTTCCGGAAATGCTCGACGGCCGCGTCAAGACGCTGCACCCTAAAGTGCATGGCGGCATCCTGGCCCGCCGCGACCTGCCCGAGCATCTGGCGACAATCGAAAAACACGGCATTCCGATGATCGATATGGTCTGCGTCAATCTTTATCCCTTCCGCGAAACCATCGCCAAGGCGAACGTCACACTGGAAGATGCGATCGAGAACATCGACATTGGCGGCCCGGCAATGGTGCGCTCGTCGGCCAAGAACTACACCGGCGTCGCCGTCGTCACCGACCCCGAAGACTACAACGCGCTGCTCGCCGAAATGCAGGCCAACAACGGTGCCCTGACGCTGAGCACGAGCTTTGCCCTGGCCAAAAAGGCGTTCACGCACACCGCGCGCTACGATGCGGCGATTGCCAACTGGCTGACCGCGCTCGACGAGACAAACAATCCACAGGCGCTGTCGCCGTTCCCGCAAAAACTTCAACTGGCCTTCGACCGCGTCGAAACGCTGCGCTATGGCGAGAATCCACACCAGCAGGCTGCCTTCTACCGCGACCCGATTCCGACGCCCGGCGCCATCGCCGCCTACACGCAACTGCAGGGCAAGGAACTCTCGTACAACAACATCGGCGACGCCGATGCCGCCTGGGAATGCGTCAAGACCTTCTCCGCCCCCGCCTGCGTCATCGTCAAGCACGCCAATCCGTGCGGCGTAGCGGTTGATGTCGGCCTGTTGCAAGCCTACGAAAAAGCCTTCCAGACCGATTCCACGTCGGCCTTCGGCGGCATCATCGCCTTCAACGGCACTGTCGATACCGACATCGTCGCGGCCATGAACGAGCGCAAGCATTTCGTCGAAGTGCTGATCGCCCCGGCCTACACGCCGGCGGCCAGGGAAATGCTCGCCGCCAAGCAAAACCTGCGCGTACTTGAATTGCCACTATCGAACAACTACCACGCTTTCGAGATGAAGCGCGTCGGCGGCGGCCTGCTGGTGCAGACGCCGGACATGTTCAACGTGCAGGCGTCCGACCTCAAGGTAGTGACCAAACTCGCGCCGACCGCCGCGCAGATCGACGACCTGCTCTTTGCCTGGCGCGTGGCCAAGTTCGTCAAGTCCAACGCCATCGTCTTCTGCGGCGGGGGCATGACGCTCGGCGTCGGTGCCGGCCAGATGAGCCGTGTCGACTCGACGCGCATCGCCGCCATCAAGGCCGGCAATGCCGGCCTGACGCTGCTCGGCTCCTGCGTCGCCTCGGATGCCTTCTTCCCCTTCCGCGACGGTCTCGATGTGATCGCCGAAGCCGGCGCCAAGGCGGTCATCCAGCCCGGCGGCTCGATGCGCGACGAAGAAGTCATCGCCGCCGCCAACGAACACGGACTGGCGATGGTATTTACCGGCGCCCGTCATTTCAGACATTGATCATTCTCACCACACTAGACAAAGGACGCCAGCTCGGGCAAAGACATTCCTGGTGCATTCTGGCGTCCTGTTCTGGTGAGTTGCTGGCGAAAGGATTTTTATGAAATTGCTTGTGATTGGTTCCGGCGGCCGGGAACACGCCCTGGCCTGGCGCCTGGCCAGGAACTCCGGGCTGCAGAAAATCTACGTGGCGCCCGGCAACGCCGGCACGGCACATGAAGCAGAACTGGAAAACATCGCGATAAGCGACCCGGTCGCCCTCGCCGATTTTGCCGAGAAGGAAGGCATTTACCTGACCGTCGTCGGACCTGAAGCACCACTGGCCGCCGGCATCGTCAATATTTTCCGCGCCCGCGGCCTGAAAATCTTTGGCCCCACCCGCGAAGCTGCCCAACTTGAGAGTTCGAAGGATTTTGCCAAGCGCTTCATGACCCGGCACCACATCCCGACCGCGGCTTTCAAAACCTTTAGCGACATCGCCGCCGCCCATGCCTACGTCGAGCAGCAGGGCGCGCCGATCGTCATCAAGGCCGATGGACTGGCCGCCGGCAAGGGCGTTGTCGTGGCCATGGCGCTGGACGAGGCGCACCGCGCCATTGACGACATGCTTTCCGGCAATACCTTGGGAGATGCGGGCTCACGCGTGGTCATCGAGGAGTTTCTCGATGGCGAGGAAGCCAGCTTCATCGTCATGGTCGACGGCAAGAACGTCTTGCCGCTGGCCTCCAGCCAGGATCACAAGCGCATCGGTGACGGCGATACCGGCCCCAATACCGGTGGCATGGGAGCCTACTCGCCGGCACCGGTGGTCACCCCGGAGATCCACGCCAGAGCGATGCGCGAGATCATCCTTCCGACCGTGCGCGGGATGATGGCCGACGGCATGCCCTATACCGGCTTTCTCTACGCCGGCCTGATGATCGGCAGGGACGGTTCGGTCAAGACGGTCGAATTCAATTGCCGCATGGGCGACCCTGAAACGCAGCCGATCATGATGCGCCTCAAATCCAGTCTGCTCACGCTGCTCGAACACGCGGTCGCCGGCAAGCTTGACCAGGTTGAGGCCGAGTGGGACCGGCGCGTGGCCATGGGCGTGGTCCTCGCGGCGGCCAACTATCCGGCCTCGCCGCGCAAGGGCGACGTCATCAGCGGCCTGCCGGCGGAAAGCGAGACCGTGCACATCTTCCATGCCGGCACGGAAGAAAAGGGCGGCAAGATTCTGACTTCGGGCGGTCGCGTGCTGTGCGTCACGGCGCTCGGCGACAACGTCAGGCAGGCCCAGAAGCAGGCGTACGACGCTCTCGTCGGCATCCACTTCGACGGCATGCAGTACCGTCGCGACATCGGATATCGCGCAATAACACGCTAACGCGATGATCGCCACCGACACGCTTCTGACCTATTTTACCGGCCTGCAGGCGCGCATCGTAACAGCGGTCGAGGCGCTTGAAGGTAATAACGGCGGGCGTTTCCGCCCTGATCCGTGGAAAAAGGAAGCGGGCCAACCGCTCGGCGGCAACGGACTGACCAGCATCATCGAAGGCGGTCGCGTCTTCGAACGCGGCGGCGTCGCCTTCTCGCACGTCACCGGCGCCGCGCTGCCGGCCTCGGCCACGGCCAAACGTCCTGAACTGGCCGGATACGCCTTCGAAGCCATGGGCGTCTCGCTCGTCCTGCACCCGGAGAACCCCTACTGCCCGACGGCACACATGAACGTGCGCGCCCTGATCGCCGGCAAGTCCGGGGAAGAACGGGTCGGCTGGTTTGGCGGCGGCATGGATCTCACGCCCTACTATCCTTTCGCCGACGATATCCGCCATTTCCATGGCACCTGCAAGCAGGCGCTGACGCCCTTCGGCGACGGCGTACATGCACGCTACAAGCAATGGTGCGACGAGTATTTCTTCCTCAAACATCGCAACGAGCCGCGCGGTGTCGGCGGCATCTTTTTCGACGACCTCAATGAAGGCGGTGCCGGCGGGGAAGATCCATTCGAGCGCTGCTTTGCCTTGACCCGCGCCGTCGGTGACGCCTTCAATGAAGCCTATCTGCCGATCATCGGGAAGCGCCGGAACACGCCGTTTGGCGAACGCGAACGCGACTTCCAGGCGTACCGGCGTGGCCGCTACGTCGAGTTCAATCTGGTCTGGGATCGCGGCACCCTGTTCGGCCTGCAATCGGGAGGGCGCACCGAATCCATCCTCATGTCGCTGCCGCCGGTCGTCATATGGCGCTACGACTGGAAACCCGATCCGGGAACACCGGAAGCGCAACTCTACGAAATGCTGCCGCCGCGCGATTGGGTTTGACCCGGATTGTTCAGCAGCCAAGCTTACGGAACAAGGGCGAGGGGGCTGAACACATACTCACTCCGCTGCAGACCATCCGTATGCGGCCTCGTCCATAACGAAAGCCCGAGCAAACGGTCAATCGACGTAGTCGTTCATTGGCACGGATAATGCGTAGAACTCCTCGTCATCAACGTCGTATGCGAGGCAATCAAAATGCTGGACCCTGAAACACTTGTACTACTCGGTTGTGGCGCTGTTCTGCCTTACGTCAGTGAAGCCCTCTGGAACTGGGTCAGGACCAGAACACCGCACCGCTAGGGTGCACGACCGCCCTGGTTTGATGCAATTTTCCATCGGTCTGACCATCCACCGAATCGGTGGATAAGTCTGTGGATAATACTTATCCACAACGGCCCTGCAATGCTCGCCTCAACCTGCCTGTTTATTAGACAGTCAGCCTGACCTCCCCAAGGATGAGCAGCCTTATTTCGCCGGAACGGGAGACTGCAATACCAGCTTTCCGTCCTTGACCGGAATGCGATTGCCCGGATTATAGGCCAGACGGACATGGTCTTCCTTGCCGTCAAGCCGATAGCTCACATCGTAGCCAACGAGTTTCTCGGAGGAATCATAGACGGTCTTGCAGCGATGCGCAGTCGTCGCGACCGTATCCTTGTCCTGCATGGTTTTCTGTACGGTGTTACCGGCATATCCACCGGCGGCGGCGCCGGCGACTGTGGCTATCGTATTGCCGGTTCCATGACCGATCTGGTTACCCACCAGACCACCAAGGACACCACCGATCACCGTCCCGGCGACCCGGTTTTCATCCTTCACCTGCGCCTTCCTCTGCACCTGAACATCCTGGCACTCTTCACGCGGGGTCCTGACCGTTTCTTTGATGTCCTTGACGGCAATCACCTCGGCATAAGCCGGTTGAGTCAGAACCTTGTAACCGGCGAAACCGCTGGCACTGATCGCCACCACGGAAACCGCTCCGATGACGAGTCCCTTGATCATTGAATTTTCCATGACAACTCCTTCTCGCATTACCCAGACCCTCGGCTTTCCTTGATGAACACACGTAACAAGTTCAGCAAAACGGTGCCGACAGTGCCGCAGCATCAACGCATCGCATGCCACACCTGATAGTTTATCGGCATAACGACAACTGACCGATGCATGGAGAACAAGACTAAGGAATTGACGACTGTGCGTCTGTTCGTTGCCGTACAAAGCCAGCGCTGCAAACGCCAGAGTTGTCGATCAGACTTGTAGCGGCAGGATTGAGCCTAAAACCGCAGTTAAAAGATGATGAATCCTTCGATGCCCCGCAGGTCGAAAGGCGTTGATACTTCATTCATCGCGCGCGATCAAAGCAAACGCATCTTTCGTGCTGCCTCACGCAATTCGCCACGGAAGTCAGGGTGAGCGATGCCAATCAATGCTTCGGCACGCTGCTTCGCGCTTTTGCCACGCAACTGGGCCACGCCGTATTCGCTGACCACGTAATTCACGTCGTTCTTGCTGGTGGTGACATGGGTGCCTGGCGAAAAAACAGGAACGATTCTGGAGATGGAATTTTCCTTCGCCGTTGAAGGCAGAACAATAAAGGATTTTCCTCCTCTCGAACGATTCGCGGCCCGGACAAAATCGGCCTGGCCACCCGTTCCCGAATAGGGAGTAAAGCCCAGACTCTCCGAGCCGCACTGCCCGATCAGGTCGACCTGCAGCGTGGCATTGATGGCGATCAGGTTGTCATTCAGGCCGGCCAGCGCAGGATCGTTGGTGAAATCGACGGGGTGCATTTCCAGAGCCGGGTTGCGATGCATGAACTGGTAGAGTTTTCTGGAGCCGAGGGCGAAGGTTGCGAACATCTGCAAGGGATGATGGTTCTTGCGGCGGTTGGTGACGACACCGGCTTCAATCAGGGCCAGAATACCGTCACCGATCATCTCGGTATGGATTCCGAGATCATGCTTGTTCGTCAATTGCATGACCACGGCATCAGGAATGCCGCCGTAGCCGATCTGCAGCGTCGCGCCGTCGGGAATGAGTTCCCCCACGTATTTTCCGATAATCTCTTGTACCGGCCCGATTTTTGGCAGGCCGACCTCCAGGATGGGTTCTTCGCTTTCAACCAGCGCGCTGACCCGGGAGATATGGATGTGACAGTTGCCATGGGCAAATGGCACGTTGGGGTTAACCTCAAGCACCACGGCCCGCGCCCTGGAGATGGCCGCCATCGTGTAATCAGTCGCCAGGCTCAGGGAAAAGTAGCCTTGCTCATCCATTTCCGAGGCCATCGAGAACACGACGTCGGCGGGGATCAGTCCACGTTCAATCAGGATCGGCAGTTCAGAGAAGTATGCCGGAATAAAATCGATCCATCCTTCCTGCCCCCCGGGTCTTGATGCGCCGCCAAAGAAAAGCGAAACATGCCGGACATGCTCGACAGTCTCCGGGTCGAAATAGGCAAATTTGCGCAGGGGAAGGGTCTGGGACACCTGAACACCTCTGAAACTGCGCCGTTGCCCGGAAAGCTCGGCCAGCAGGGCTGGGGGTTCGCCGACGCCGGTGGGAACCAGAATGACATCATTATCGCGAACACAACGGACCGCTTCAGCGGTGGACATGCGCTTTTGCTGATATTGCGCGCTCACGGACATTGTTTACTCCCGAGGTACTGTGTTATTTGATCTATTAGATCCGGCATGAATGTATCTGAAGTCGTCACCCCGGCGAAGGCCGGGGTCCAGAAGGGTAATCCGCGTCAATACTGGATCCCGGCCTTCGCCGGGATGACGCAGACTTCTTTCTTTGCAATGCCGGATCAATAGACCGTAAACCTTCTTCCAGGCTGCTGTTCAGGATTAACAACTCACCACCGCCAGAACTCTCGCGACGCTATCCCCCAGTCCGTGAAACGTATGTGGAAGCGATGAGTCGAGGTAGGCGCTGTCGCCCTTTTCGAGCCGGTATCGGTGCCCGTCGTAAAACAGCTCGACGGACCCCTCGACGACATAGACAAACTCCTGGCCATCATGCGTAATCGGCACACCGCGCGCCACATCTGGATCGAAACTGAGCAGAAACGGCTCCATCAAATGACCTGCGGTGCCAGGCCGGGTAAGGGAGTTATAGGCGTAACTCTGCTCCGTATCACCCAGTTCACCAGCCAGCGACTCCCCGGAACGACAGATGGTCAACGCATCGGAGACGGTCCCGCCACCGTGCAGCAAACCGGCCATCTTTGATCCAAGCACGCGCGACAACTGGATGACCACGCCGATCGAAGGAACCGCAGACCCGTCCTCGAAGGCGAGCAGGCGATCCGCCTCGATCCCGGTCAGTTTGGCGACTTGAGCCAGGCTCATGTCCTGCGCCTCGCGCAGCTTCTTGATCCGTTCCCCGACGTATTTGCGCATCAGTTGCTCCTCTATAGGCTCCGCGAATCAGTCGTGTGTCGCTGCGCAGGAATTATGCGTCCGCTGCGTGCGCGCAAATCCTGCCAGTAACGATCAATGGCCGGGCGCAGGCTGGCGGCGCTGATTTCCGACTTCTGGAAACGACGTTGCAGCGACAAATACATGTTCAGCGCCTCGTCTGAGAAGTCCGGCTCGATGTTCACCACATGACGCTTGCCATCGAAAACCTCGAACACCGGAAAGAGGCCGGAACGCACGGCCAAGCGTACCAGTTCCATGCCCAGTGCCGGCTCCGACTTCCAGCCGGTGGGACAGGGCGACAGCACATGAATAAAGCGGAAGCCCTTGAGATCGAGCGCCCGACGCAGCTTGCGCACAGTATCCTCGGCGTGGGCAAGCGATATCGACGCGCAATAGGGAATGCGATGCGCCGCCATGATCGCCATGATATCCTTCTTCTGTTCCGTCTTGACGCCTGAAAGGTTGGTCGTCATGGCGCCGGCTGGTGTAGCCGAAGAACGTTGTCCGCCGGTATTGCCATAAATCTCGTTGTCGTAGCAGATGTAGAGAATGTCCTCGTTGCGTTCCGCTGCCGCCGACAACGTGGCAAAGCCTATGTCATAGGTTCCGCCATCGCCGGCAAGGCAGATCACACGCGTATCTTCACCGTTCAGTTGGCACACGCTGGCGATCCCGCTGGCCGCTGCCGCCGCCGAGGCGAAGGTCGTCATCAGGGTGGGCGCACCGTAGGTGCTGTGCGGGAAGACCCCTGCGGCAACCGCAGCACAGCACGCGGGGATGACGAGGTGCACGCGCCGGTCCGCCAGCGCGTGCCGCATCATCTGCGTCAGGGAGGACAGGCCGCAGCCGCCGCAATTGGTATTGCCCATGCGCAGCAGCGGATCGGGGCGATCCAGTGCCGTCTGAGCCATGCCGCCAAGGACGGGTTCGTTCATTACACGGCCTCCATCATCGTCGGCCGTCGCGCCAACTTGCGCGGCAGCAAATCGGCCAGCATGCGCACGATATGCTCGGGCCGCACATCGCCACCGCCCAGACCCGCCATGTAGCTCTGCACCACCGCGCCCGGATCGGCCAGCGACCTGACTTCGCCCCACAACACGCCGCCGAAGCCTAGGCTGATGTCGCGGTCGATGACGGCAATGCGCTGCTTGCCGGCGAAGCACTCCCGGATTTCCTCGACGGGCAGCGGACGGAACATGCGCACGCGCAGCGAACCCACTTTCTGCCCCTGTGCGCGCAGCAGGTCCACCACCCGTTCGGCGGTCGCGCCTATGGTGCCCATCGAAACGATCAGCGTCTCGGCGTCCTCGGCGCGGTAAGCCACCACCGCATCAGTCAGGCGGCGGCCGAATATCTGTTCGAACTCGTCTTGGATTCCGGCGTAGACCCTGGTTGCGCCGAGTATGGCGGCATGGTGCTGGTGTCGATGCACTTCGGTCTGATGCGGCACCTCGATCTGTCCCAGCGTGTGCGGCATGTCGCCGAGTCGATGCGGAACCGCGGTCAGCGGCAGGAAACTGTCCACCTGCGCCTGTTCCGGAATATCGGTCTGCGCCACGGTGTGCGAGAGGATGAAGCCATCCATGCAGACCATGGCCGGCATCATTACTGACGCATCCTCCGCCAGTCTGAAGGCGCACAGCACCGTATCGAACAATTCCTGATTGTCAGCACAGTAGAACTGGATCAAGCCCTGATCGCGCAACAGCAGGGAATCGCCGTGGTCGGCCCAGATATTCCAGGGCGGACCGAGGGTGCGGTTGGCCACCGCCAGCACCACCGGCAAGCGCATGAACGCCGCGGCGATGCAGTTCTCAGCCATGTAGGCCAGGCCGTTGGACGATGTCGCGGTAAACGTGCGGGCACCGGCCGCAGCAGCGCCGATGCAGACGCCCATGGCGCTGTGCTCGCTTTCCACCTTCACCACCCGGCCCTTCTCGATCTCCTGCAGGCAAAGATACTCCATGCACTCGGTCGACGGCGTAATCGGATAGACGCCGCTGCAAAACCCCCGTCCCGTGCGATTGGCCCGAGCCGCTAGGGTCGCGGCCAAGGCGGCGCCATGATTGGCACTGAGCAGTTTCAGCGACATGAACTCACCTCCTGCCTGTTCTTTTCGTACATTTCCATGGCACTGCGCGGGCATTCTGCAACGCACATGCCGCAGCCCTTGCAGTAGTCGGCGTCAATCCGGTAGCCGTCTGCGCTACGGCTGATCACCCCGTCCGGGCAATAGATCAGGCAGGTGTCGCACTCGGTGCACTGCCCGCAGGAGAAACATCGATCGGCCTCTTCCGGCCCGGCGAGGCCGAGACTGGATTCTGCGAAACTGCCCCGGCGCGCGGAAGGCGGCAGTTCCTTGTCGCGATGCGGCGGCGCCACTTCGAAATGGGAGAAGCGGATCTGCCCCGCAGCCACCGGGCTCTCTGCTTCCCGCAGCGCTTCACCCGGCGTATCGGTAAGCCGGGCCAGAGCGGCCAACGCCATCCGCCGCCCGTTACCGATAGCGTGGGTCACCGTTCCCTCGCCGCTCGCGCAGTCCCCGGCAAACCAGACATTGAGGGCTTGGTCGCCTTGCCAGGCGCGGCCCTCACGAACCTGCCAGGTGTCGGGCAAAAAATCCATTGCGCTGCTCTGGCCGAGCGCCAGGAGAACCTTGTCGCAGGCCAAGCTAGCCGTGCGCTGCGTCACCACCGGGCGCCGCCGGCCGCTCTCGTCAGGCGACCCCGGCTCGACTTCCGCAACAAGCAGCGCCGACACGGCGCCATTGCCGGTAAACGCTACCGGTTGCCGATGCAGCAGCAGGCGCACGCCTTCGAGCTCGGCGCTTTCGACTTCTTCGGCAATGGCCGGCATTTCCTCGCGGCCACGGCGATAGACGAGTTTCACCGAAGCCGCGCCGCAACGCAGTGCCGTGCGCGCGCAGTCGATCGCCGTGTTGCCGCCGCCCACGATCACGACGTGTCCCTGCAACTCGACCTTGTTCCGTTTCGCCCGGTCGAGAAAATCCAGACCCTGCTCCACGCCGGCCAATCCGGCGCCATCGACGGCAAGACCCAGAGGCGGGCCGAATCCG
Source organism: Accumulibacter sp. (assembly GCA_020049495.1). Lineage (GTDB taxonomy): Bacteria > Pseudomonadota > Gammaproteobacteria > Burkholderiales > Rhodocyclaceae > Propionivibrio. Next base: position 22,816 of record JAIFKU010000073.1, on the reverse strand, counting down.
GTACATACGATCAGTGCGTCGTGCTCGCTTTGCAGGCGCAGCAGGCCGGCTTTGTCCAGGCGAATATTGAAGCGCGCCTCGACGCCCAGCCTCAGGATGCGCTCCAGATCGCGCTGCAGGACCTCCTGCGGCAGGCGAAAGGCCGGAATGCCGTTGCGCAGTACGCCGCCCAATGCCGGACCGGCTTCGTAAATGGTCACCGCGTGACCGCGCAAGGTGAGTTGGTAGGCCGTGCTCAAGCCCGCCGGACCGCCACCGACCACGGCAAAGCGTAGTCGCTGTGTCGCTGTTTGCTGCACCAGTTCCAGCGCCGAATGATCGGCTATCCAGCGCTCCAGACTGCGGATGTTCACCGCGCCGTCGAATGCCTCACGGTTGCATGCCTGCATGCACGGCGCCGGGCAGACCCGGCCGCACACCGAAGGCAGGGGCTGTGTGCGCAACAATACGGCCGCTGCCGCCTCGGCTCCGTCATTCTTCAGCGCCTGAATGAATCCCCGCACATCGTTTCCTGCCGGACAGGCAAAATTACAAGGCGCCGATTGTTCGCGGTAGCGGGGCGCCTGGGTGCTCCATGCTCCGGTCTTCAGTGCCGCCGGAGAATCTGCGCAGTGCTCGGTCGTCGGCATGACCGGCGGAAACGCGGCTGGCAAGGTGATCGGGGCTAAAGCGGCCGGATTGGCATCGGCCTCAGCTCGTGCCTGCATTTGTACCCGCTCGTAGGCTTCCTCGGCGGCGGCCAGGTCGCCGCCCAGGCCGAGCGAAACGTAAGCCATTTCAAGTGCGCTCAAAGGCAGTCCAAGCAGACGCGCGTAGGCTCCGAGTATGGTTGTATTGATGATGACGACCGAGTTGCTGCCGATGCCGTGTTCGCGCGCTATCGCCGTGGCGTCAACGACGCCGAATTGATACTCCGCATACAGACCCGCGTAGGACTCCGGATTCGAGCGGGAATTGAGCAACAGCAGCGCCCCGGGTGCCGTTCCTGACAGCACCTGGGGGCCCATCAGAGCCTCATCGAGAACGATCAGGTGATCCGGTTGGTAAACCTTGTTGCGGTTGGCAATGGCCACGCGATCGACACGGGTAAAGGCCTGGATTGGCGCTCCCGAGCGTTCGCTGCCATAATCGCCGAAGGTCTGTACGTGCAGACCCATCTGGGTATAAAGCGAGGCAATCAGTTTGGCGCAGGTCACACCGCCCTGTCCCCCTCGGCCGTGCACTCTCACTTCGAGTGGCAGGGACAGATAGTCAAGATCGGGAGCAGCGGTCTGGTGCGAGGAATCATTTTCCATAAGTCAGTCCCAGTTCAGGCAATAATCCCTGTCACGGACGATCAAGAGCACTTCCCCGATCTGCAGACTTGTCGATTCGTGTAACATGACACAACCTCCAGAACTCGATCGGATTGCCATTACGGCAAATCATATTAAGGATTCTAGGTAGCGAAGCATGCGAATTCAATCGCTATTTTTTTGGCATTCTTGTTAGAATTATTCACATGTCGAAACGCCTGCCATCGCTCAATGCCTTGCGCGCCTTCGTCGCGGTCGCCCGCCACGGCGGTGTTTCGCGCGCCTCCGAAGCGCTCAACCTGACGCACAGCGCCGTCAGCCACCAGATCCGCGCCCTGCAGGAAGAACTCGGCGTCACCCTGTTCGAAAAAGCCGGTCGCGGCCTGAGCCTGACCGGTGAAGGCAGCCGCTTTGCCGAACGGGTCGAAGCCGCGTTCGCCGAAATCGAGGACGCCGCCCATGAAATTGGCGCCAACACCCACAAGCGGCTGCGCATCAACACCATTTCCTCGTTTGCCGCCTGCTGGCTGCTACCAAGGCTCGGCGACTTCATCTCGTCCTGTCCGGAGATCGACGTCGACGTCCAATCGACGAACAAGCCGACCGATCTCAAGAGCGGCGACGCCGATGTCTGGATTGCTTTCGGTACCGGCCCCTACCCCGGTCTGTTCTGCGAACTCCTGTTGCGTGACTGGTTGTTCCCCGTTTGCTCGCCCGAATTCGCCCGGCAGTACAAGCTGCACGATCATGCCTGGATCGACAGCGTTCCCCTGATGCACTCGGATTACGAGCCGTGGTCGCTGTGGTTTCCTGCGGCCGGAATTACGGCCAGGGAGCCCGAACGCGGAATCATGTTCGACAATTCAGCGCTGATCCTGCAAGCCGCCGCAAAAGGGCAGGGACTCGGTCTCGTCCGCCACTCACTGGCTTATGACGACCTTGTCGCCGGACGCCTGGTGCGACCCTTCAGCGCTTACGTCGATTCGCCAATGTCCTACTTCTTCCTGTGCCGGATGGATAAGCTGGACACCCGGCCCGTCACCCGCTTCCGGCAGTGGATCAAGCATCAGATCGCCGACTTTCCTACCAGCATCGACGGACCGGGATGACCCGGGGGGAGGCCGCAACCATTTGGCGTCCTCTTTTCAGCGCGCTGCTCTGAAGAGAGCTGCGCCTTCTGCAGAGATCTGCTTCTTTGCAGGCGACGGAGATGGGGTGCCAATGGCTGAGGAAGCCAAGGCCATCAGTTCAGACAACTCCAGAGAGCACGGGAAACGCTCACGGCAATCATTGGAAGAATTGCTCCGGATTCGTTACTTTCGAAAAGCGTGCAAAGAAATTGATGCTGATGATATTTTCATGTGCACTGGCGGCTTGCTGACGCTTCGCCTGATACTCTTGCGGCAGTTTGCCGACACAAGACATCAGTTTGCGCCACGGCTTCAGGCAGGTACCGGAGTAGTCTCTTCCAGCCCTGACCGATCAATCATTCCATTGCCTTTCATCTATACGCCGGAAAAGGCGGTATATCCGCCATCCACAGGCACAACCGCCCCGGTCACGAAGCTTGCCGCATCCGACAGAAGCCAAAGCGCCGCCCCAACGATCTCCTCAGGGTTGCCGTAGCGACTCATCGGAACGTTTGCGAGTATCTTCTGGGCTCTTTCAGTCATCACACCGGTCTTCTCGTCAACAAGGAGGAATCTGTTCTGATCGGTGAGCATGAATCCGGGAGCAATCGCGTTTACCCGAATGTTCGGCGCATAGTTCTGTGCCATGTGAACCGCCAGCCACTGGGTGAAGCTGATGACGGCAGCCTTGCCGTTCGAATATCCGATAGCCCGGGTGAGCGGACTTATACCGGCAATCGAGGCTATGTTAAGGACAACCCCGGACTTCTTTTCCGCGAATAGGCGGCCGACGATCTGCGATGGAATGACCGAGCCCATATAATTGAGCGCAACGGTGCTGGTCAACGCTTCCGGCGCTATATCAAAGAACTCCAGTTCGGGAGAGGTCGTACATTCCTTGCGGCTACCGCCCGCTCCGTTTACGAGCATATCCACCGTGCCGAATTTGGCGACAACCATCTCTATTGCTGAGGCAACGCTCGCCCTGGAAGTCACATCGCACTCGACGGCCAGCGCAATACCCCCGGCAGCGACAATCCCATCCACCTTGCGCTGCGCGTTATCCAGAGAGAGATCACACACGGCAACCCTGACGCCTTCCAGGGCAAGATGCGCCGCAATCTCGCCGCAAATTGCTCCTCCTCCCCCCGTAACTACCGCGACTTTTCCTTCAAGAGCGTAATTTATTGCCATAGTAAATCCCTATCAAAATATCCGGGCACTTCAGTGCCTTCATGTGTTAGTAAAACATCGCCTTCTATCCGAAATCCACCAATGCCTGGATGGTAAATTCCCGACCTCCTAAAAGACACTATGCAACAATTCCGTACCAACTGACGAGCCCTCTGACACCCAATGACAGCGATCTGATCATAACCTACCGCCTGGCAAAGCAGTATTTGGAAGCCGTCAGTGACTGGTGCTGGCCGGTTTTTTGTTTATGTTTTTGGGTGATTTTCAGGCTTCGTGTTAGCCCGGTGTTAGCCCAAAGAAAAAGCCCGATCTTTCGAATCGGGCTATCTCCTTGTTTTTATTGGTGGTGATGGGCAGAATTGAACTGCCGACCTATGGGTTATGAATCCATCGCTCTAACCAACTGAGCTACATCACCAAGTAGGGCGCGAGATTATAGGGTTTCGCGGAGCTTCTGGTCAAGTTTTTACGGCCACACAAGGCGCGCAAGCTTGTCTATAATGGTGCCATGCCACTACCTGCATCCCTGATCGCCTCGATTATCAGCGCCATAATCGAAACAGCAACGCAAAGCTCTGCGTCCAATCCTGCGCAATACGAAATCTACGCAACGACCCGCACACTGCCACCCGAAGCCAAGCTTGGCGTCATGTTGCCGCCCCAGGGAGACGGCCATGTGGTGATTGACGGCCAATCGTTACGGCTTGCTCCGGCGGTACAATTTCGCAGTCTGCGCAACCTGATCGTCATGCCGATGACTATTGAGGACACGAAAGAAGTCGTCTACCTCACAGACGCATCCGGCGCCGTTTTCCGCGTCTGGATGATCAATCCCGCCGAAGCGGCGGCACACCCAAACAACTGATCAAGGAAAAATGGCAAAAAAACTGTTCATCCGCACCTTCGGGTGCCAGATGAACGAGTACGATTCGGACAAGATGGCCGACGTGCTCGCTGCTTCTGAAGACATCGTCAAGACCGACACCCCCGAAGATGCTGACATCATCCTCTTCAATACCTGTTCGGTGCGACACAATGCACAAGAGCGTGTTTTTCACGATCTCGGCCGCGTGCGGCGGCTCAAGAAAGCCAATCCCGATCTGATTATTGGCGTCGGTGGTTGCGTCGCCAGCCAGGAGGGCGCGGCGATTGTCGCCCGCGCGCCTTATGTGGACATCGTTTTCGGCCCGCAGACCCTGCATCGCCTGCCGCAACTGATTGCTGAACGTCGCCGGCTCGGCAAGTCGCAGGTCGATATCTCCTTCCCCGAAATCGAGAAATTCGACAATCTGCCGCCAGCCAAGGTCGATGGCGCCTCGGCCTTTGTGTCGATCATGGAAGGTTGCAGCAAGTTCTGCACCTTCTGCATCGTCCCCTACACGCGCGGCGAGGAAGTATCGCGGCCTTTCGATGACATCCTGACCGAGGTTGCCGGTCTAGCCGCGCAAGGCGTCAAGGAAATCACGCTGCTCGGGCAGAACGTCAATGCCTATCGCGGCGCCATGTCGAGCGGCGACGAAACGGCCGACCTCGCGCTACTCATCGAATATATCGCCGAGATGCCCGGCATCGAGCGCATCCGCTACACCACCTCGCACCCGCGCGAACTTTCGCAACGCCTGATCGACGTCTACACCAGTGTGCCGAAACTCGTATCGCATCTGCATCTGCCCGTACAATCCGGGTCTGACCGCGTGCTGGCGGCGATGAAGCGCGGTTACACGGCTCTTGAATACAAGAGTCTGGTGCGCAAGCTGCGCCTTGCCCGTCCTGACCTTTCGCTTTCTTCGGACTTCATCGTCGGCTTTCCCGGCGAGACGGCCGATGATTTCGAGAAGACGATGAAGCTGATCGACGATGTCGGTTTCGACGCCTCCTTCTCCTTCCTTTACAGTTCACGCCCCGGCACTCCGGCGGCGGAGTTGCACGACGATACGCCGCACGAACTCAAGATCGAACGCCTGATGCGCCTGCAACATAGGATCGAAGAGCTGGCCCAGGTCGTATCGCAAGCCATGGTCGGTACGATCCAGCGCGTACTGGTCGAAGGCCTGTCGAAGAAAGATGAAAACGAGCTGGCCGGACGCACCGACAACAACCGCATCGTCAACTTTGTTGGCCATCCGCGCCTCGTGCATCGCTTCGTCGACCTGTGCATAACATCTGCCCTGCCGCATTCGCTGCGCGGCGAAATCCTGATCAAGGAATCATGACTGAAAGGAATACTCTTGGGATGAACGTCAGAGCCCCGATAAAACCCAGGGCCGTCGAGTTGCTGCTTTCGCCGGTCAACAACGCCCAACTGGCCAATCTGTGCGGCGCACTCGACGAGAACCTGCGCCAGATCGAAACGGCGCTCGATGTTTCCATTGCCCGTCGCGGCGAGCGCTTCACGCTGCACGGCGAAAAGGAACAGACCGCGCGCGCCTCCGAAGCGCTACAGATGTTCTACGCGCTGGCCAGAGACACGCTCTCGGTCGACGAAATCCAGCTCGGGCTGATCGAGCTGATCAACCGTCCGCGGCGCAAGGAATCATTGATCGGCGGGCTGTCGCCGACGCTGATGACGCGCAAGACCGAATTGCACGGCCGTACGCCACGCCAGGTCGAATATCTCAAGCATATCCAGGAACACGACATTACTTTCGGTACCGGTCCGGCCGGCACCGGCAAGACGTATCTGGCCGTCGCTTCGGCTGTCGACGCCATCGAGCGCGAACTGGTGCAGCGCATCGTCCTCACCCGCCCGGCGGTCGAGGCCGGCGAGCGGCTCGGCTTTCTGCCCGGCGATCTGGCGCAGAAGGTCGATCCCTACCTGCGCCCGCTTTACGACGCGCTCTACGATCTGATGGGCTTCGACAAGGTGGCCAGGCTCTTCGAACGCGGCGCCATCGAAATCGCCCCGCTCGCCTATATGCGCGGGCGTACGCTGAACCATGCCTTCATCATCCTCGACGAAGCGCAGAACACCACGCCCGAGCAGATGAAGATGTTCCTCACGCGCATCGGCATCGGCGCCAAAGCCGTGGTCACCGGCGATGTGACGCAGATCGATCTGCAGCGCGGGCAGAAAAGCGGGCTGATCGAGGCACGCCAGATTCTCAAGGACGTGCGCGGCATTGCCTTCACCGAATTTCAGAAGGAAGACGTGGTGCGTCACCCGCTGGTCGCCCGCATCGTCTCCGCCTACGAAGCACACACGGCCTCGCTGGAAGGCAAGTGATTACCAGGCGACTCAATCTCAGTGTGCAATATGCCTGTAATGTGGCAGAACTACCCTTGCGTCCGCAGATCCGTGCCTGGGCGCGTGCGGCACTCGAAGGCGGCGGACAGATCACCATACGCTTTGTCGATGACGGCGAGGGACGAGCGCTCAATCACGACTATCGCGGCAAGGATTACGCCACCAACGTTTTGTCCTTCCCTTACGAACGCGAACCGGTCGTTTGCGGCGACCTGGTCGTCTGCGCCCCGGTGGTCGAACGCGAAGCGGTCGCACAGGGCAAGTCAGCGGAAGCCCATTACGCCCACCTGATCGTGCACGGGATGTTGCACCTGCAGGGTTTCGACCACGAAAGCGGAAAAAAACAGGCGCGCCTCATGGAAAATCAGGAGTGTGTCATTCTCGCGTCGCTCGGCTATGCCGACCCCTATCCGGGAGAGAAGTAAGCCCTGCCGCAAGCGGGAACCACCAGCCTTCACTCATTACTCGATTTATGGACATTAACCCAAGCAACCGACCCGGTTTTTTCGAACGCCTCTCTTCCTTTCTCCTGCGCAAGCCGGAGGACAGGGAACAACTCATCAAGCTGCTGCATTCGGCCTTCGAACGCAATCTGCTCGACGCCGACGCGCTGTCGATCACCGAAGGCGCACTCGCGGCCTCTGAAATCAGCGTGTCCGATATCATGGTGCCGCGCGCCCGGATGGAAGTCATCGACATCGACGATCCACTGGACAAAATCATTGCCCTGGTCAATCGCACCGGGCACTCGCGCTTTCCCGTCATCGACGGCAACCGGGACAAGGTCATCGGTCTGCTGCTGGCCAAGGATTTTCTGCGCCTGCAGAGTGAAAACAGATTCAGCTTGCGCGACTGGTTGCGGCCGGCCGTTTTCATTCCCGAATCCAAGCGCCTGAATGTGCTGTTGCGCGAATTCCGCGTTTCCCACAATCACATGGCGGTAGTTATCGACGAATACGCCGGTGTCTCCGGCCTGATCACCATTGAAGACGTTCTCGAACAGATTGTCGGCGACATCGAAGACGAATACGATTTTGATGAAGATGATGACAACATCCGGCGCGATCAGAACGGCCAATACCGAGTCAAGGCGCAAACCGCCATCGAGGACTTCAACACCACTCTCGGCACGCAGTTCAGCAACGAGGAGTGCAATACCGTGGGCGGCCTGATCCTCAATCATCTGGGCCGGGTCCCCAGGCGCAACGAGGCCATTGAGCTCGACAACATGCGCTTCCGGGTACTGCGTGCCGACAGCCGCAGACTCTACACGCTGCTGGTCAGCACCCTGCCAGGCCGCGATGGCCCGGCCTGAGCCTTACGTCATGCGCCTGAGCGCCGCGCTGCTGCTGGGCGCGGCAAGCGTTCTGGCTTACGCACCCGTTGGCTGGTTTGCGCTGATCTGGCTGACGCTGGGCGGTCTCTTTGCCTTGCTTGACCTGCCCGCGAATGAAACCCGGAGAAGCGTCAAGGGCGCATTGATTGGTGCGGCCTTTGGCTTTGGCCTGTTCATCGCCGGGGTATCGTGGGTGTATGTCAGCTTGAGCACCTATGGCGGCATGCCAGTTCCCCTTGCCGCACTGGCCACCTTGCTCTTCTGTGGCCTGCTGTCGATTTACCCGGCACTGGCCTGCGCACTGTTCGTCCGTTTCTCGCCGCAAGTCTGGTGGCAACGCAGCCTGTTCTTTGCGGGTTTATGGACACTCAGCGAATGGTTGCGCGGCTGGGTATTGACCGGCTTCCCCTGGCTGGCGACCGGTTATGCGCAGGCGCCCGCCAGCCCGCTCTCGGGATTTGCCCCGGTACTGGGTGTCTATGGCCTTTCCCTGATCACCGTTCTTGTCGCGGTGCTGCTGGTTGAAGCCGTCCGCCGCGTATCTGGCCGTGTTCCCTGCACGCCCTTGCGCTGGAGCCGCTGGTGCCCCGCCCTGCCACTGCTGCTACTGGTCGTTCTGATCACCGCTGGCGCGCTATTGCGATATCAGCGCTGGACCTCGCCGCAAGGGCCCCCGCTGAGCGTCAGCCTGCTCCAGGGCAATATCCCGCAGGAGCTCAAATGGCGCCCCGAAACCTTCAACGAGTCCCTGCGCACCTATTACCGCCTCGCACTGGAAAATCCGGCGCAGCTCACCGTCCTGCCCGAAACGGCCTTGCCCGCTTTTCTTGACCAGTTGCCGGCCGACTACCTGGATCATCTCAGGAGTCTGGCGAAACGCGAACAGGGCGATCTGCTGCTCGGCATCGTCATCGGTAGCCACCGTCAATACGCCAACGCCGTACTCAGCATTGGCGCCGCGGGCGAACAGGACTACCGCAAGGTTCACCTTGTTCCGTTTGGCGAGTTCGTACCGTCAGGTTTCAAGTGGTTCATGAACCTGGTCAACATCCCGATGTCGGACTTCACCCCCGGCGCAGACCGGCAGGCGCCGATGAACATTGCCGGGCAGAAGATTGCGCTCAATATCTGCTACGAGGATGCCTTTGGCGAAGAAATCATCCGCGCACTGCCCGAAGCCTCGCTGCTGATCAACCTCTCCAACGTCGCCTGGTTCGGTGATTCACTAGCCCCGGCGCAACATCTGCAGATCGCCCAGATGCGTGCGCTCGAAACGGGGCGCATGATGCTGCGCGCCACCAATACCGGCATGACGGCCATCATTGACACGGACGGTCATCTGCTGAGCGCACTCAAACCCTTTACCCGCGGCGCGCTGCACGCAAAAGTGCAGGGTTATGCAGGGCCCACCCCCTACGTGCGCTGGGGCAACTGGCCGGCGATTCTTCTGGCATTGTTGCTGATTGCTTTCACCCGCAGACGATCAGCAGTATCCTAGGGAAACGCTGATTTATTCGTCACCCCGGCGAAGGCCGGGGTCCAGTTCGTTGATTTTTCTGGATTCCGGCACCCCAAGGGTACTTCCTTCGGGGCGCTTTCGCCGGAATGACGGATTTGGAATACTTCAGCGTTTCTCTAGCTGAAAAACAGGGGAGCCGCTCAATGGCCTTGCTTTCGTGGTCCAACCAGTACCTGATCGGCAATGACCTGATCGATGCCGAACACGAGGAATTGTTTCGTCTGATCAATGCCTTCCACGACCACTGGCTCGACAAACGTGACCCTCAGGACATCGCTCGCATCCTCAACCAACTGGTGGTCTACGCACAGATGCACTTCCGTCACGAGGAAGTCATCATGCATGATGCCGGCTACCCAACGCTCGAGCAGCACCAGCAGATTCACGAGGCGATGATAGACACCATCTTCAGGCTGCGCCAGTCTTTCGAAGACAGGAACATCCACCTCGAAATGGACACCATGAAATTCGTCAAGGCGTGGCTGGTCGAGCACATCCTCAGGAATGACTATCTGTTCCGGGATTTTCTGCTGCGCAATAAGAAACCCGATACGACCGTCGGGCCATAAAATGCCGGTCGCATTCCGCGACTTCCCGCTTTCACCAACAGCAGTACTTCAGGAGAATCCCTCAATGTCCGCTCCGTCCGTTTTCGAACAGCTTGGCAACAGTGCCGGCATCAAACAGATCAATTCCACCGAACTCTATCCGGCACTGCATCAGCCGGGCGATGCCGGTTTGCCGATGCTGGTCGTGGAAAATGCCCTTGGGCGCGCCGTGATCGCCTTGCAGGGCGCACACCTGATGGCCTTTCAGCCGGTGGGCGGAGGCGAAATGTTCTGGGTTTCACCCAAGAGTGCGCTGGAAGCAGGAAAGCCCATCCGCGGCGGCATCCCGCTCTGCCTTCCCTGGTTCGGCCCGAGCAGCGACGGCAAGCTCCTGCACGGCTTCCCGCGCCTCATGCCGTGGTCGCTGGTCGCTGCCGAGAGTCTGGAAAGCGGGGCAACGCGCCTGGTGCTGCGCCTGAGCGGTGATGCCTCGGTCTGTGCCCTGTGGCCGCATGCCTTTGACTTCCGCCTCGAAGTCGTTGTCGGCAGCGAACTGAAGCTGAATTTTTCCGCCCGGAATTGCAGTACGGAAACGGCGCCCTTCGCCTTTGCCTTCCACACCTACTTCGCCGTATCCGATGTCGCGGAAGCACGAATATCCGGACTCGACGGCGTCACTTATATCGACAAGATGAGCGACTCGGCAATCAAAAAACAGGCCGGCGAAGTCAGGCTCAGTGCCGAGAGCGTTTTTATCTATCTCGGTGTGCCGCCGGTTCAAACCCTGGAAAGCACCTCGGGCCGGGTAACAATCGAATCGGCCACCGCCTGTGCCGTGGTCTGGAACGCTTGGGCCAACGCCAGAAATATTGCGGATATCGGCGAGGGCAATCATGTCGGCTACATCTGCGTGGAACGGGGTGATGTCGCCGATCACGCGCTGAGCTTGCAACCCGGGGAGAAATACCAGACCTGGATGACTTTGTCCTAGCGCGGGCGGCAGACCGTCGGGCTTCTTCTTGTCGGGCATAAAACCAAGTAAAATCGCCCTTTGCCCAGCATTCACGAAGCCTTACATGCCAACTTTTCAGGAAGTCATTCTGCGTCTCCAGAGTTTCTGGGACAAACAGGGGTGCGCGCTGCTCCAGCCTTACGACATTGAGGTTGGAGCCGGTACCTTCCATACCGCCACGTTTCTGCGCGCCATTGGCCCGGAGCCGTGGAACGCCGCTTTCGTCCAGCCTTCGCGCCGACCCAAGGACGGCCGCTACGGCGAAAATCCGAACCGCCTGCAGCATTACTACCAGTACCAGGTCGTCCTGAAACCCTCGCCTGATAATATTCAGGAGCTTTATCTGCAATCGCTGGAAGCGCTGGGCATCAACCTCCAGGAACACGACATCCGCTTCGTCGAAGACGACTGGGAATCGCCGACGCTCGGCGCATGGGGGCTGGGCTGGGAGGTCTGGCTGGACGGCATGGAAGTCACCCAGTTCACCTACTTCCAGGAAGTCGGCTCGCTGACCTGCAAGCCGGTACTCGGCGAGATCACCTACGGCCTCGAACGTCTGGCCATGTATCTGCAGGGCGTCGAGAACGTCTATGACCTGGTCTGGGCCGAAGGTCCGGGATACCGCGTCACTTACGGCGATGTCTATCACCAGAACGAAGTCGAGCAATCAACGTACAACTTCGAACACTCCAACGTCGAACTGCTGTTCCGCCACTTCGGCGACCACGAATCCGAAGCCAAGCGCCTGATGGCGCTGAATCTGGCGCTGCCGGCCTTCGAGCAGGTCATGAAGTGCTCGCACTGCTTCAACATGCTCGATGCCCGTGGCGCCATTTCGGTCACCGAACGTGCCGCCTACATCGGCCGCGTGCGTGCCCTGGCGCGCGAAGTCGCCCAGTCCTATTTCAATGCGCGCGAAGCCCTCGGCTTCCCGATGTGCAAGGTGCACCCCAAGAGTACTTCTTCGCAAGACTCCGTCTCGCTCAGGGCGATGTCTGCTGCAGCGGAGGCGAAATAACATGAACGTGCTGATCGAACTGCGCACCGAAGAGTTGCCGCCGAAATCGCTGAAGGCCCTCTCCGAATCCTTTGCCCATTCCGTTTTCACTGCCCTCAAGGATCAGGCCTTTGCCTCGCCGCAAAGCACCTGCACGCCCTATGCCACGCCACGCCGTCTGGCGCTGGTGGTGACCGATATCGTTGAACGGCAACCCGACCGCGTGATCGAGAAAAAAGGCCCAGCCGTGAGTAGCGGCGTCGATGCTGCCGGCAAGCCGACCAAGGCGCTGGAAGGCTTCATGCGCTCGGCCGGCACCACCTTCGAACAGTTGCAGAAGGTGAGCGACGGCAAGGCCGAGTACTTTGTCGTGCGCAGCGAGAAAAAAGGCGAAGGGCTGGACGCCCATCTGGCCGACATCGTCACCCAGGCACTGAAGAAATTGCCGATCCAGAAAGTCATGCGCTGGGGTGATTCCGAGCACCAGTTCGTGCGCCCGGTGCACGGCCTGATCATGCTGCACGGCACGCGGGTGGTCGCCGGCAGCGTGCTTGGACTCTCCAGCGGCAACACGACACTGGGGCACCGCTTCCTGTCTGCCGGTGAAATCGTCATCGCCAATCCTGAAGACTACGCAACGAAGCTCATGGCCGGCAAGGTGATTGCTTCGTTCGCCGAGCGCCGCGCGTCTATTGCCGCGCAGCTCGACGCCAGGGCGAGAGAACTCGCCGCCCGCCTCAATCCGGCCGATGGTCTGCTCGATGAAGTCACGGCACTGGTCGAATGGCCGGTCGTTTATGTCGGCGAGTTTGAATCCGAATACCTCGAAGTGCCGCAGGAATGCCTGATCCTGACCATGCAGCAGAACCAGAAGTACTTCCCGCTGCTCGACACAGCCGGCAAGCTGCTGAACAAGTTCCTGATCGTCTCCAACATGCAGGTGGACGACCCGAAGCACATCATCGGCGGCAATGCCCGCGTCGTTCGCCCGCGCCTCTCCGATGCCCGTTTCTTCTACAACCAGGATCGCAAGACTTCGCTCGCCTCGCGCCTCGACAAGCTCGGCAACGTCGTCTATCACAACAAGCTCGGCTCGGTGCTGCAGCGTGCGGAGCGGCTGGAAACGCTGGCCCGGAAGATCGCCGTCCGCCTCGGCGCCGATGACGCGCTGGCTGCCCGCGCAGCGCGCCTGGCCAAGGCCGATCTGGTCACCGACATGGTCGGCGAGTTCCCTGAATTGCAAGGCATCATGGGCCGCTATTACGCCCTGCACGACGGCGAGGATCAGCAAGTCGCCGACGCCGTGCAGAGCCATTACCAGCCGCGGTTTGCCGGTGACGCCTTGCCGCAGGGCAACATCGCCTGTGCCGCCGCACTCGCCGACAAGCTCGATGCCCTGAGCGGTTTCTTCGGCATCGGCCAGATTCCCACCGGCGACAAGGATCCCTTCGGCCTGCGCCGCGCCGCGCTTGGCGTGCTGCGCATCCTGATGGAATCGCCGCTGCCGCTCGACCTCGGCGCACTGATTGCCGATGCACAGGCCGGTTTCGCCGCTGGCGTGCTGACGCAAGCCGTGACCGAGCCCCTGCTCGACTTCATGTTCGACCGGCTGCGCGGCCTGCTCAGGGACGCGGGGCACGCCCAGGACGTCGTCGAAGCCGTTCTGGCGCAGCGACCGACGCGCATTGACCTGGTTCCGGCCAGACTCGATGCGGTGCGCCGCTTCCTCGCCCTGCCCGAAGCGCTGGCGCTGGCCGCAGCCAACAAGCGCATCGGCAACATCCTGAAAAAAGCCGAAGGCGTTCTGCCCAAGCCCGATCCGGCCCTGCTGCTGGAAGACGCCGAGAAGGCGCTGTTCGCCAGGATTCAGGTAATTGCCCCGGTCGTCAGCGTGCACGTTGCCAACGAAGCCTACGCCGACGCACTCAAGGCGCTGGCCTCGGTACGTGCCGAGGTTGATCATTTCTTTGACAAGGTGATGGTCAACGTCGAAGATACAGCTGTGCGCGCCAATCGTCTTGGCCTGCTCAAGGCACTCTTCGACCAACTCAATGCAGTAGCCGACATTTCGAAACTGGGCGTATGAAACTCGTCATCCTTGATCGCGACGGCGTCATCAACTACGACTCCGAACATTTCGTCAAATCGGCGGCCGAGTGGAAAGCTATTCCCGGCAGTCTGGAAGCCATTGCCAAGCTCAATCAGGCCGGCTATAAGGTGGTGGTCGCCACCAATCAGTCGGGGATCGGCCGCGGCCTGTTCGACATGGATACGCTCAACGCCATGCACGAGAAGATGCACCGTGCTGTACAAAGTGTCGGCGGGCGCATTGATGCCATTTTCTATTGTCCGCACTCGGCCGACTCCAACTGCAAATGCCGCAAGCCCAAGCCCGGCATGCTTGAGCGCATCAGCGGCTGTTTCAACACCGACCTGAGCGGCGTCTATGCCATTGGCGATTCCCTGCGCGACCTGCAGGCGGCCGTCTCGGCGGGGGCCAGACCGGTACTGGTACTCACCGGCAAGGGAAAATTCACGCATGCGGAAGAAGACCTGCCGGAAGGTACGCTGGTTTTTGCCGATCTCGCCGAGGCCGTAGGCCACATTCTGCACTCATGATCGCGTTCATCCGTTCCCTGCTTTTTGCTCCCTTAGCCCTACTGATCACCGCGCCCGCCGGCTTGCTCGTGGCCCTGGCGTATGCGCTGCCGATAAGCCTTCGCTTCAGGATCATCGCCGTCTGGTACACCGTGTTCCTGGCGCTTTGCCGTTACGTACTGGGTCTGCATTATCAGGTCATCGGCCGCGAAAACATTCCCGCTACGCCCCCGGTGATTCTCGCCAAGCATCAATCGGCTTGGGAGACCGTCAGCCTGCAGGCGATCTTTCCGCCGGTCGTCTTCGTCATGAAAAAGTCATTACTGATGATTCCCTTTCTCGGCTGGGGGCTGGCCGCCGCCCGAATGATTTCGATTGACCGCAGCGCCGGCAAGGATGCCCTGCGCCAGGTCATCACCCAGGGTGGCGAGCGGCTCAAGGCCGGCTTCGGCGTCATCATCTTCCCCGAAGGCACGCGCATGCGCCCCGGAGAAACCCGCCGCTTCAAGGCCGGCGGTGCGCACCTGGCCGTCAGTTCCGGCGCGCCGACGCTACCGGTAGCGCACAATGCCGGGGAATTCTGGGGAAAAAACGCCTTCGTCAAGAAACCCGGGCTGATCACGGTCAGTATCGGCCCGGCCATCGACCCGAGCGGCAGGACCGCGGAAGAAATCACTTCCCTGGCCGAGCAATGGATTGAACAAGAGATGCGCCGCATCTCGCCGCATCGTTATCCCGACGCTGCCCATGCCATGGCAGGCTGAACTTCCGCTCGGCGGCGAAAAGCCGCTGACGGCGGACGAAACGCCGCGCACCATCGCCCTCGGCGACCGCATTGTTCCCTATGTCCTGCGCCGCGCCAAGCGGCGCACCATCGGTCTTTCCATCGACCATCGCGGCCTGCGCGTCGGCGCCCCTCGCCGCGCTTCGTTCACCGAGGTCGAAGCGCTGATCCTGCACCATGGCGACTGGGTAGCACAAAAACTCGACGAATGGCGCAGTCGCCGTCGCCCGGAACCCCTGAGAATTGTCGATGGCCTGCACCTGCCGATGCTCGGCCAGTCGCTGGAAATCCGTCTCGCCCTGGGCAGCAACCGTGCTCTATGGAACCTGCAGTCAGCGCCGGTACTGACGCTGTTGCTGCGCACTCCGGCCGATGCCGGCAAGTCTCTGGAGAAAGCCTTGCGCGAAAAAGCGCGCCAGTGGTTTGGCGAACGCCTGTCGCATTTTGCCCAGCAACTGGGCCTGCCCGTCCCGCCACTCACGCTATCCGCCGCCCGCACGCGCTGGGGCAGTTGCAGCCGGCAAACCGGGATTCGCCTGAACTGGCGGCTGATTCATTTTCCCCCGCACATTGTCGATTACGTCGTTGCCCATGAACTGGCCCATCTGCGCGAAATGAACCACAGCCGGCGCTTCTGGATTACCGTCGGGCAACTCTATCCCGACTACAAGGCCGCGCGCGACGAATTGAACGGCCTCGCTGCCCACTGCCCGCACTGGCTATAAGCCCGCGCAGAACAGCAGTTCCCGGCATTTGTCCCGGGCGCGCCGACTACGTAGTTTCCGCAGTTTTCTGCACAAACTACGGGTATACAAGCGACCAGAAGTTTGTGAAGATAGTAGCCAATAAGAATTAGCCTCGCCAATACCGCTATCCGGATTGCCCACCTCTCTGGAAATCCTGCCGTCCAACAGAAAAGGGGCCCGCCATGTTACCCATGCGCCACGCCATCCTGTTCATGCTCGCCAGCGCAGCCCTGGCGCTTGCCTCCTGTGCGCCGCCCGAGCCCATCCGCATCGGTTTTCTCGGCGGCCTGTCCGGACGGGCCAGTGACCTCGGAATCGGCGGCCTCAACGGCGTTCGCCTGGCCGTTGAGCTGCGCAACAAGGCAGGCGGCATCAAGGGGCGTCAGATCGAACTGATCGAAGCCGACGACCAGCAGGATCCCGAAGTCGCGCTCCAGGCCTTTGCCACCCTAATCAAACACCGGGTGACCGCCATTGTCGGCCCGATGACCAGCGCCATGGCCATGCCCACCGTAACGCTGGCCAATCAGGCCCAACTGCTGATGCTCAGTCCGACGGTAACCACCAATGACCTGAGCGGGCTCGATGATTATTTCTTCCGTGTGCTCCCCGAGACTGGTGAATTTGCCCGGACCAGTGCGCACTATTATTTCCGCACCCTGGGTTTACACCGTGTGCTGCTGGTCTATGACCTGCGCAACCGCTCCTACACTGAAAGCTGGCTCAGGGACTTCAGCAAGCCCTTTGCCGGGGAAGGCGGGAAAATGCTCGCTCCGATCGGCTTTAACTCGAGCGATGAAACGGACTTTTCTGCCCTTGCCCGCGAGGCACTTTCAGGGAAACCGGATGGCATCATCATCCTTGGCAACTCGGTCGATGCCGCCATGTTCTGCCAGAACATTCGCCGGCTTGACCCGTCGATTGCCCTGGGCACTTCGGAATGGGCCGCAACCGAACGCCTGGCCGAACTGGGTGGCAAAGCGGTCGAGGGCATCACGGTGGCACAGTTCTTTGACCGGCAAAGCACGCAGCCTGCGTACACGGCTTTCAGAGCAGCCTTCCTTGCCCGTTTCCGGCTAGAGCCGGGGTTCGCCGGAATTTTCGGTTTTGATGCCGCCAACGTGATTTTTTCTGCCCTGGAAAATAAAGCGCCGGAGCAATCGCTCAAACAGGCCATCCTCGCGCAACAGACCTTTGCCGGGGTGCAAAAACCCATCAGCTTTGACGCCAACGGCGATACCCGTGGCGGAACATTCATGGTTAGCGTAAGAAACGGCGCCTTCGTGCCGCCAGGGTCAGCGCCATGACGCCTCCCGTCGCCGGCGCAGCAGACCTGAACAGCCGCCGCCAGGCCTCGTCAACAAACCGCTTTGCCGCACTGGCGGCCGCACTGGCCGTGTGTATCGGCGCCATGGTGATGATCGGTCACGGCTTCGACCTGCCCGTGCTCAAGGGCATCCTGCAAGGCTGGGTGCCGATGAAGCCGAATACGGCACTCGCCTTTGTTTCCATCGGACTAGCCATGAGTTTGGCCCTGGCGCTGCGCTTGCCCCGGTCGCCGAATCACACTTCCCTGCTGCGCACTTTAGCCAGCATTCTAGCTTTGCTGCCTGCGCTGATCGGACTGATCACTCTGGCCGAGTACCTTTCCGGCTGGAACCCCGGTATCGACACGCTTTTCGTAGCCAACGTCGGCACCCCGGCAAATCGCGCCCACCCGCATCGCATGGCGCCGGAAACAGCGATCTGCCACATCCTGCTGGCTGCTTCGCTGCTGATCGGCATGCTTCCGCGCGTCAGCCGCCCGTCGGTCATTGCCGCCGCATTCTGCAGCCTGATGCTCGTTGCGCTGGGGATCTCGTCGCTGAGCACCTATTTCTCCCCGGTTCTGGGCGTTTTTGGCTGGCTGGGGCTGAACGTCATGGCCGGTGATACGGCGATTCTTTTCATCCTGCTGGGTAGCGCGGTGTTTCTCCTCACCTGTACGCAGCAGGCCTTTCGTGGCAGCTCGGCAAGACGGCAACAACCGGATTCGCGCTCGGCCTGTTGCTGCTGATCTTCATCAGCCTGACCGCGATCCGCTCGCAATACCAGATTTCCGCGACCAACCAGCAGTTGACACAAAGTGAGTCGCTCTACGCCAGAAGCGCAGATACCTTATCCAACATCGCCCAGCACCAGAGCCATGTGCTCAGCTTCCTGCTCACTGACGACCTGCGTTTTCTCAATACCAGCCTGGTCGCCGCGGATCGCGCCCGGCTCAGGCTGGACGAACTGAATCTGGGCCGGGCCGGCAACTCGGGCGAGACGTGGCTGTACGGCCCCTTCGAGCAGCGGGTGCGGGATATTCTTGAGTGGTCAGCACGAACGGTGACCGCCAGCCGTTCCGGCCTGAAGGCAGAAGATCAGGAATTGCTGGTCAGGCGCGGCAATGAATTGATGAGCCGGCTGAGTCTGGGTTTTGATCAACTGGAAAGCGAACACCAGCACTACATCGGCGCATTGCAGCGCCAGTCCGATTACGTTCGCCGGGTCGCCTTCCTGACCATCACGCTGGGCATGCTCACCAGCCTGGTGCTGTTCGTCATTGTCTTGTTCAGGGTCAATCATCTGGTCAGTGAAAGCCAGCGCATCGGCAGGGTTCTGCTCGAAAGCGAGCAGCAATACCGGACGCTGGCCGATTCCGGGCAGGCACTGATCTGGACAGCCGGCACCGACCTGCTGTGCAACTACTTCAACAAGGTCTGGCTCGACTTTACCGGCCGGACGATAGCGCAGGAACTCGGCAACGGCTGGACCGAGGGCGTCCATCCCGACGACTTCCAGTATTGCCTGGATACCTACGTGCAGGCCTTCGAAAAGCGCGAAAGATTCAGCATGGACTACCGGCTGCGCCGCCATGACGGCGAGTATCGCTGGATTCAGGACGATGGGGCTGCGCGCTACGATGCGTCAGGTCGCTTCATCGGCTATATCGGCTACTGCCTTGACATCACCGAGCGAAGGCTGGCAAACGAAGCCCTGAAGGAGAGCGAACTGCGCTTTCGCAAGCTGCTCAACGAGGTATCCTCGATTGCGGTTCAGGGCTATGGCGCCGATCTGACAACCCATTACTGGAATCAGGCCTCCGAAATTCTCTATGGCTATAGCGCCAGCGAAGCCATCGGTCAGAAACTGACCTCTCTCATCATCCCGCCGGAAATGGTCGGGAATGCGGAAAAGGCGATCGCCGAAATGCTCGAGACCGGACAACCGTTCCCGGCCAGCGAGCTGTCGCTGATGCGCAAGGACGGTTCGCGGGTCGAGGTCATTTCCAGCCATGCTGTTGTCAAGGTGCCGGGCAAGGCACCCGAACTGTTCTGCATTGACATCGACATCAGCCCGCGCAAAAAGATCGAAGCCGAGCTGAAGACATACCGCGATCATCTCGAGGAACTGGTTGTCCAGCGTACCGCCGAGCTTGGCGCAGCGACAGAGGCCGCAGAATCCGCGAACCGCGCCAAGAGCACTTTCCTGGCCAACATGAGCCACGAGATACGCACGCCGATGAACGCCATCATCGGCCTCAGCCACCTGCTGCGCAAAGAGCTTGCCGACCCGAAAGCCATGGACAAGCTGGCCAAGATCAACGAGGCGGCACAACACCTGCTCGGCATCCTCAACAATATTCTCGACATTTCCAAAATCGAGTCCGGCCGCCTCAGCACCGAGGAAAGCGAGTTTTCGCCAGCCCGGATTGTCGACAGCACGCTGGCCATGCTCGGCGACCGTGCCGCCGCCAAGGGTTTACGCCTGTCCGGGACGGTAGCCCCGTCGGTACCCTCCAGCCTGATGGGCGATTCGCTGCGGCTTTCCCAGATCCTGCTCAACCTCGTCGGCAATGCGGTCAAGTTCTCCGAACGCGGAGAAATCAGGGTCTCCATGGCGGTCGTCGAGGAAGATGCGCAGGCTGTCCTGTTGCGTATCGAAGTCCGGGATCAGGGGATCGGCCTGTCTGCAGAGCAACAGGCCCGGATCTTCCACGCCTTCGTTCAGGCGGACGGATCGACTACCCGCAAGTACGGCGGCAGCGGACTCGGGCTGGTGATCAGCCGTCACCTGGCGCAGCTCATGGGCGGTGAAATCGGCGTAGAAAGCCGGCTGGGAGAGGGCAGCACCTTCTGGGCCAGCGCCCGCCTGCGCAAATTGCCGGGCACGGCAGGCGAGTCTGCCGCTATCAAGGACAAGGTGCTGCTGGAAAACGTCATCAAGGCGCGTTTTGCCGGAAGGCGGGTCCTGCTGGCCGAGGATGACCCCATCGGGCGCGAGGTTGCACTCGAGCTGCTCGGCCTCACCGGGCTGCTTGTCGACGCCGTTGGCAACGGCAAGGAGGCCGTAGACAAGGTGGGCGCTAGCGACTACGCCCTCGTGCTGATGGACATGCAGATGCCGGTCTTGGGTGGCCTTGAAGCCACCCGGGCCATTCGCCGGTTGCCGGGCAAGAAAACACGGCCGTTCGTCCTGGCGATGACCGCCAATGCCTTTGACGAAGACCGCCAGGCCTGCCTCGACGCCGGCATGAATGACCACATCCGGAAACCGGTCGATCCCGAAGCGCTCTTCGCCACGCTGCTCCACTGGCTGGAAATTGTCGGCTGAAATGTTGGGACAAACAGGGGCACCTTGTTACAGACCTTGTGTTCTCTGTGGTTTCCTCGGTGATCTCTGTTTTGAAAGATGTCTGGGAGGGAATTACGATCTTGTTGTCAACTCGGCTTGCACAGCTACCTTGGCCTCGCGTCCGCGCCATGCTTGTGTGCGAACCGAGGTAATGCTGTAGGCAATGATTCCGATGGATATGGTGAGGATAAGTATCGTAGCTGCTGCATAAATCGACGGGTTTATGCCCCGCCGGGCATAACCAAAAATAACCTGCGGCAAGGTCGTCACGCCGGGGCCGGACAAAAACTCGGAAATAACCACATCATCGAATGACAAGGTGAATGTCAGGACCCAGGCCGCGACGAGGGATGGCAGGATATTCGGCAGGGTAACCAGAAAGAAAACCTGCGATGGGCGACAGCCGAGATCCATTGCGGCTTCTACAATCGTACGATCCACTTCACGCAAGCGAGCCGCGATGACTACCGTGGCGTAGGCCATGCCCAGTAAGGTATGGCCGGTAACAATTGTCGTCACCCCCCGTTCGGGCCAGCCAATAGCATGCTGCACGGCTACCATGAGCAGCAGCAGGGATAAGCCAATGATTACTTCAGGCATGACCAGTGGCGCACTCACCAGACCCGAAAACAGGGAGCGCCCCTTGAATCGATTATAGCGAACCAGCACAAAGGCGGCGAATGTTCCCAATACTGTCGACAGTGTTGCGGTAATGACTGCTACTTTCAATGACAGGAAAAAACCATCAACCAAGCGCGAATCGTTGAGTAAAGCTACGTACCAACGTGTTGAAAATCCGGTAAATACCCCATCCTGGCGAGTGCTGTTAAATGAAAACAGGATCAGAAAAACCAGGGGGGCATATAGAAACAGATAGACCGCGCCCAACCAGAAGCGGCCAAAGTTCGCGTGTAGAAATCTTACAAGAATTTGCCCCATCAACCTTCAGTCCTCATATCGCGTTCAGCGCTGTAATGGGTATAGATCGCAATCGGAACCAGAATAAACAACACCATGACGACGGCCAAGGCGGCAGCACGTGGCCAGTTGTTACTGCTGAACATTTCGTCCCAGACCACGCGGCCAATCATGATGTTCTCGGCGCCACCCAGCAGCGAGGGTATGACGAACTCACCAAGACAGGGGATGAACACCAGCATGGAACCGGCAATGACTCCTGCTTTGCTGAGGGGCACGGTAACCAGCCAGAAGGCTTTCCACGGGCTGGCACCTAGATCGTGAGCGGCTTCCAGCAAACGAAAGTCCATCTTCACCAGTGTCGCATACAGCGGCAGGATCATGAACGGGCAATACACATACGTCATCCCGACCAGCATCGACACATCGGTATACAGAATCTGTACCGGATCCTGGATGACTCCAAGCCAGAGCAGAAAGTTATTGAGCACACCCTGATCGGCCAGAATGCCTTTCCAAGCATACACACGCAGCAAAAAGGATGTCCAGAACGGCAGCATAACCAGCATCAGCAACGCTGGCTGGACGTTTATTTTGGCGCGTGCTATGAAGTAAGCAAAGGGATAGCCAATAAACAGGCACAGGACGGTCGTCCAGAAGGCATACTTCACCGAGGTGATATAGGCTTCGAGGTAGATCGTATCCCCCAAGGCCAGGACGCCGTTCTTGTCGACCTCTTCAAAAATCGACAGGTAGTTCTGGTACTTGAGCGAAATGCGCAAGGAACCGTCAATTGCCTGAAACAGAGGAGCAAATGGATCAACCCCATTACCCAT
>JAIFKU010000096.1 GCA_020049495.1 Accumulibacter sp. | reverse complement strand
CGCCGGTGATCGAGGCGCAGCGGGTGCCGCCGTCGGCTTGCAGGACGTCGCAATCGAGCGTGATCTGGCGTTCGCCGAGGGCCTTGAGGTCAGTCACGGCGCGCAGCGAACGGCCGATCAGGCGCTGGATTTCCTGGGTGCGACCGCTCTGCTTGCCCTTGGCCGCTTCACGCGCGCTGCGCGTGTGCGTCGACCGCGGCAGCATGCCGTATTCGGCGGTCACCCAGCCCTGACCTTTACCACGCAGGAAAGAGGGCAGGGATTCTTCGACGCTGGCGGTACACAGCACCTGCGTGTCGCCCATTTCAATGAGTACCGAACCTTCGGCATGGCGGGTAAAGTTGCGCGTGATGCGGATGGGCCGAAGCTGTGCAGGCAGACGCTGGCTGGGACGCATATCAATTCCTATTTTGAGTATTTCTGGATGGTGGTACGCTCGGTCTTGTAATTCGGGTTGCGCCCGAAAGTGTCCAGCTTGGTGGTGACCGTATCGCGCGACATCGTTTGCGTCGATATGGCGCTGGCCCCGCTGTTGCCGGCCAGGATGTAGCTGTCTTCCCAGCGCACCACGACAATGGAGAGGTTGTCGGCATTCGGGCCGCCGCGAATGTCGGCCTGGCCAAGCAGCATCGGTACGGCCTGCATCAGGTTGTCGGCCTTCAGGGCAACGGCCATCATCTCGCCGGGGATGACTCCCCACAAACCATCCGTGCATAAGGCCAGCACATCGCCGGCCTCCAGCGGTGTTTTGCGCGAGAACTCGATTTCAGGTTCCTGCGGGCCGCCAAGACAACTGTAAACCTTGTTGCGTTCGGGGTGCACGGCGGCCTGCGCTTCGTTGATGAGTCCCTGATCCATCAGCAATTGCACGCGTGAGTGATCGCGCGTGTGCGTCAGCACTTTCCCGCCGCGCAGCAGGTACAGGCGTGAATCGCCAGCATGCGCCCAGAAGGCGATATTATCCTGGACAATGCAGGCGACGCAGGTCGTGCGCGGAGAATCCCTTAGTTTGTGCGCATCGGTAAAATCGATGATCGCGCGATGCGCATTGGTGATGGCCTTCTGCAAGAACATGAAGGGGTCGGCGATGGATGGCGTGGCGTTGCGTTGAAAGGTTTCGATCAGCGTCTGAACGGCAATCTGCGCGGCAATTTCGCCGTAGTAATGCCCGCCCATCCCGTCGGCAACGACCATCAGCAGCGCATCACGCGAATAACAATGCGCCAGGCGATCTTCGTTGTTGGCGCGCTTGCCGGGCCGGCTTTCTTGATAAATGGTGAATTTCACTTGGGTTCTGTCTTTCTCTGGAACTTGCTGAGCACAGTATCAAACCAGCCCTTCTGGAGTTTCTTCGGTTTGGTCACTTTTTCAGTCAGGGCCTTTTGTAGGGCGAACACGCTTTGTGGCCGATAGAGGTGGTTGAGGCAAAGGCACCAGTCAACCGTTTCCAGCAACTGATCGGAGTATTGCCCTTCCCAGCGGACCATGGCAGGAATCAGCTTGTCCTTTTCCATGCGGCTGTCGGCGGCCTGCGGCGCCGCTGCGGCGAGGGCGGAATACATTGACGCGCCGACGCTGTAGATATCGCTCCACGGGCCGAGCAGGTCGCGCTGGTTATAGTGTTCCGGCGAGGCAAAACCCGGCGTGTACATGGGCTTGAGCATCGGTGTGTCGCTCGCCAGCGTCTGCCGTGCGGCGCCGAAATCGATCAGCACCGGCGTGTAATCGTTGCGCATGTAGATATTCGACGGTTTGAGATCAAGATGCAGCAGCTTGTGCGAATGCACTTCGCGCAGGCCGTTGAGCAACTTGGTGAACACGTTGCGGATGAAATTCTCGGTGATGACGGAGCGATTCTTCTGGATGAACTCCTGCAGGGTTCGTCCCTGCTCGTACTCCATGACCATATAGACGGTGTCGTTGGCGCGGAAAAAGTTCAGCACGCGAATCACGTTCGGGTGCGAAAGCTTGGCCAGCGCCCGGCCTTCTTCGAAAAAACATTTCATGCCATAGCGGAAAGCCGGCATGTGGTCTTCGCTGATCAGCGGCTTGATTTCGCCTTCACCGCGCAGGGCGAGGCTGTTCGGCAGATATTCCTTGATGGCCACAAACTCGTTCTGGGCATTGGTTGCCAGATAGACGATCGAGAACCCCCCCAGAGAAAGCTGATGCTCGATACGGTAGTCATCGAGCTGGAAACCGGCAGGAAGGGCGTGGTTCGCTTGTTGCGTCATCTAGATCGAAGCTATCATGTGGTTTTCCAGCCATTTTCGGGCTTTGCTGGTGGACTGTAAAGCTAAGCGCCCGCTTGCTCTCAATTTTCTCAGGATTCCCATGATCTACAGTATGACCGGTTATGCCGCAAAAACTCTTGATGTCGAACGCGGCGCACTGCATATCGAGCTGAAAAGTGTCAACTCGCGCTACCTTGATTTCCAGTTTCGCGTGTGTGAGGAATTGCGTGCGGTCGAACCGGCGCTGCGTGAACTGTTCAGCGCACGGCTCACCCGCGGCAAGCTGGAATGCCGGGTTGGTTTTGCCGCAGCCTCGGCCCGGGTTCAGCCGCTGGCGCTCAATGCCGATTTACTGCAGCGCCTGAAAGGCTTTGCCGCGCAGGTGCGCAATGAATTGCCCGATGCCGTGCCGCTGGGGGTCAACGATGTTCTGCGCTGGCCCGGCATGTTCGGCGACGACACGCTGGATCTTGAGGCACTGGTTCCGGCCTGCATGACGCTGGCCCGTGACGCCCTGGAAGAGTTCAGTGCCAGCCGGGAGCGCGAAGGCGAGAAGCTGGCCGCCGTGATTCTCGAGCGGGTTGCCCGCATGCGTGAGCTGGTGCGCGAAGTGGCCCCACGCATACCGGTAGCGCAGGCGGCGTTTCAGGAGAAACTCAAACAACGGCTGGTCGATGCCATCGGCAGTGCCGATGACGAGCGAATCCGGCAGGAAGTGGCGGTGTTTGCCGTGCGCATTGACGTTGCCGAAGAACTGGCACGCTTGTCGACGCACCTCGATGAAGTCGAGCGGGTGCTGAAAGCCGGCGGTGCCAGCGGCAAGCGGCTTGATTTCCTGATGCAGGAACTCAATCGTGAAGCCAATACGCTCGGTTCCAAATCGGTGGTCAGCGAGGTTTCACAGACGGCGATGGAGTTGAAACTGCTGATCGAACAAATGAGAGAGCAGATCCAAAATTTGGAATAAGTATTGACCCTTCACCGTCTTGGATTCGGTTGGTGCTGAACGAGACATTTCTCAGGCACCTCTGGAATCTCCGTCAATAGGTGTTCCTCACCGAAAGCAAGGCTTATAGATCGCCTATTCATGCGCACTCCGACTCCTCGCCAAGCTCAATGCAAAACGGCTACTCCATCGGGGTAAATATGTTTAGAAACCCATCGTCATTCCGGCGAAGGCCGGAATCCAGTTCGTTTATCAAAACAGGTTTTATTAACTTCTTGATCAGATGTACGAATCTGGATTCCGGCCTTCGCCGGAATGACGGGAATTCAAAGGTTCAGCTTTAGAACAGAATTACCCTGGCTGCTCCATTACCTGGCCTTGCGCTTAGTCGGCGACGCCTCTATGGCGGCACCTTCCAGCGCGGTGGCGACAGACGGTGCCAGATAGTTGTCCTTGCTCACCACCGGTTTGCCGCTCTTGGCTTCCAGCGCTTTGCGGGCATTCCCGGCAATAGTGCCGCCTTCCTTGGCGGCCGTGCGGTTATCGGCAAAGCCCTGGGCGTCCTTACGCCGGGCGATTTCCGTGGTACCCGCTTCGCCCAGCATGGTGAAGATCAGCTCCAGATCGGTCATGTGGTCGCGCAGCTTATTGCCGGTCTTTACCTTGTTTAGCCCCTTGAGGCGGCTGTGCGCACCGGGGGTTACGCCGAAGGTGGCGCGGGCAATTTCGGCTGTCAGGATGGAATACTCCTTGCCCTCCTGCACGCCACGCTCTTTCCATTCGTCGGTCAGTTCGCCGCGTATGGCAATCGAGCGCAAGCGCTTCTCGATCCACGCCTGCGGATAGCCCTTGGCCTGATAAAGCTCGCGGGCACGCGCACTGGCCAGTTCCGGGTTTTCAATTTCCTTAACGCGTTCGTAGCCCACTTGCGCCAACCAGCGTTTGAAGGGCTCGGCCTTGGGCGAGGGAATGGACTGGATGATGCGGAACAGGCCTTCGGTATTAGCGCAGTTGGTCGCACGCATTTTGCCGTCCGGTGCCAATAGCGGAAGGGGGGTACAAGTTGTACCCCAGTTGGCATCCAGCATCGGATCACGGCTCCGCATTTTCTTGATGTATTGCTTCACATCGGCCGAGTCTGTGAGAACGGCCACCACATCGACGATGGCAAACCACCATTCGTTGTTGTGCCAATTGCGGCGGATCGCCTTTTCCTGAAAGACGACAATGCGGTCGGCGAGCGTACCTGAATCAGCGATATTTTTGCTCATGAATGGATAACTCCAGATAAGGGGTCACTCGCGCCCATCGAGAATTTGCCCCCCGATTTGATTGGTGAAAATCAGGAATTCGGCAGTGCCGTGTGGACGAGTCTGGCACCACGAACCTTCACTTTTGTGACTCTAGGACGTTCTCCAGGCGATCAATGAGTCGTTTTGCGCGACGCACCTCTTCTTCGTAGAGCGGTGTGGTATTTCCTCGAATCATCGTCTCGTGCTTCACCGCGATGCACCCAGTCGTCGACCTCGGAAACTTTGAATTTCCAGAGGCGGCCAATTTTGTGTGCCGGCAAGCCCTTGGCTTCGATCCAGCGATAGATCGAGTCTCGGGTTACACCAAGATGCTCGGCGATCCGTTCGACGGAAATCCAGGGTTCGATCATTCTTGGGCTCGTTAGTGGTTAAATTAAACGATATGGAGTCGTACTTAATCGTAAAGGCAGTAATTTAGCAGGTGGTAACGCGACCGGCTAGCATTTGATGCAAAGCGCATCAATTAGGGAAGTGCAAGAGCGGCCCTATTGATCCGGCCCGCAAATGTATAAACTCGTCACCCCGGCGAAGGCCGGGGTCCAGGAGGTGGAACCACGCCAGCACTGGATACCGGCCTTCGCCGGTATGACGGCAGTTTCATATTTCATCGGGCCAGAGCAATAGGATCGGATTCCACATATTCCTTTCTTGCAGATGTGTGAATCATGGATTACACTTTGTCCGTGATTGAAATCCTCCAGAGCGAAACGTTTTCTCGTTGGGTTGGCAAGCTGAAAGACCGGCAGGCCATCGCCCGGATCAATGCGAGGATTCG
>JAIFKU010000095.1 GCA_020049495.1 Accumulibacter sp. | reverse complement strand
TCGGGCAGGATCTCCAGCACGTTCAGGCTGGTCGGCTCTTCCAGCGCGTAATAGGTTTCGCCGCTGACCTCGAAGCGGCCCTTGCACAGCGTCGGGTAGCCGGCGGGTTCGTTGTCGGCGTAGCGATCAATCAGGATGCCGTTGAGGCGCGTGGACATCTGGCCCGGCGACTTGTCCCACTTGACGAACTTGGCCGGCGAGCAGGCGCCGACGGTGTTGGGGGATTCGCCGGTGGCGTACGAGGAAAGCCAGCAGCGCCCCTCGTTCATCACGCACAGGCTGCCGAAGCCGAAGACCTCGATTTCTACCGGCGTGTTCCTGATCACCAGTTCGACCTGTGCCAGCGTCAGCACACGCGGCAGCACGGCACGTTTCACGCCGAACTCGCGCTGTGCGAAGTTCACCGCTTCGTAGCTGGTCGCCGAGCCTTGCACCGAGAGGTGCAGGCGCAGATCGGGATGTTGTTTGCAAGCGTAATCGAGCAAACCGACATCGGCCAGAATCACCGCATCGACCCCCAGATCTGCCGCGCCATCAACGGCCTTGTGCCAGTCGGCTTCACGCCCCGGCTGGGGAAAGGTGTTGATCGCCATCAGCACGTGCCGGCCGCGGGCATGGGCGTAGTTGATGCCCTCGACCATGGCCTTGTGGTCAAAGTTCAGGCCGGCGAAATTGCGCGCGTTGGTGTCGTTCTTGTAGCCGAAATAAACCGTATCGGCGCCGTTATCGACCGCCGCCTTGAGCGCTGGAAGGCTGCCTGCGGGGCAAACCAGTTCAGGTAGTTTCAGTTGCGGCATGAGCAATCTCGCAGTACGAAGGCGCAAGTATACCGATCAGTCGCCCAAGCTGCATGATATTCATCAATTTTCAGATATTGGGCTGAGCATAATTTACGCCGTTTGCCAGCAATTCAGGAGCGAGAACTACAGCACTCTGGGCTTGCGCGGCGCGTTGGCGAACAGGCGGTCGTAAAGCCAGTTGGGGAGCAGAACTTGGCGACGATGCCCATCTGCCACGGAATGACGGTGTAGCTGGTGCCGCGCTCGATGGCGCGGGCGAAGCGTCGCGCCGCTTCCGGTGCGGGCAGAAGGAAGGGCATGCGGTAGGGGTTGATCGCTGTCATCGGCGTTTCAATATAGCCGGGGGCAATGGTGACAACCCTGATGCCGGAACTGCGCATTTCAAGACGCAGGCTTTCGAGGTAGGTAATCGCTGCTGATTTCGAGGCACTGTAGGCTTCGGCACCGGGCAGGCCGCGAATGCCGGCGACCGAGGCAATGCCAACCAGACGCCCCGCTTTGCCGGCATTCGCGGCCTGCCGCATGGCGGCGATGAAAGGTGAAAAGGTGGCGGCCATGCCGTAAACGTTGGTGTCGAAGATGCGCCGGATGACTTCCAGGTCTTCGCCGCACTCGGTCAGCGTGCCGGACGACACGCCGGCGTTGGCGATCACGATATCGGGTGCGCCTGCGCGCGCGATAAAGTCTTCCGCTGCGGCGCGCAGGGCGGCGGCAGCGGTGACGTCGAGCGGATAGCAGTAAACCTCTGTTGCCCCCAGGCCGGACAGCGTCAAGGCAAGAGTCTGCAAGGAATCGCCACGGCGAGCGGCGAGTCCGAGCAGCGCGCCTTGCCTGGCGTAGTGGCTGGCCAGCGCACTGCCTATACCGGACGAAGCTCCGGTGATGAAAACCTTCAGCGGGTTTGTCACGGGGCGGGGTTATTTTTTCTTCGGGTTGCGCTCGGCACGCCTCATGTCGATCACTTTATCGGTCAGCGCCAGCAGGTCGCCATGCGATTTCACTTGCGGGCCGGTAAGCACCAGATAGCGACCGTCGACAACCAGGGCAGGAACGCCGCTGATTTTTGCGCTCTGCGCCATCTGATCCGCACGCTTGGCCTTGCTGATCACGCCAAAGGAGTTGTAGGCATCGTAAAAAATCTTGGCATCGACGCCCTGCGCCGTGACCCAGCCAGCAATGCTCTTGTCATCGATCAGTTTCAGCCCCTTTTCATTGATGG
Source organism: Accumulibacter sp. (assembly GCA_020049495.1). GTDB lineage: Bacteria > Pseudomonadota > Gammaproteobacteria > Burkholderiales > Rhodocyclaceae > Propionivibrio. Next base: position 15,961 of record JAIFKU010000095.1, on the reverse strand, counting down.
CGTTGAACACGGCGCTATCCAGTTTCTGCAGTTCGCCGATCGCCTCCAGTGCGTAATAAAACCTGGCCATGAGTTGATAGAAGGGGCTGCCGAAACCGACCGGAACACGTTTGAAAACCACATCCGACGGCAATTTGGGTGCCCACTTGATGATGTTCGGGTTCAGGTCAGCACAATGTGGACAGGCGTAGCTGAAATACTCAATGACCTCGATTTTGGCTGGATTGTCGGTCGGTTGCGCCGGTTCGATGACCACGTAATCGCGGCCGGCGGCAAGCTGGGCCTGCGCCGGCAAAGCGAACGAGAACAGTGTGAGGGCAATGGCGACAAGCCAGCCGGTGATTTTCATTTTCAACGCTATCTCCTTAATCCTTCTTGACCACATTGGCCTCGATTCCCTGCTTGGCAAGGTCGGAACGCATGCTATTCACTTCATCCATCTTCCTGAACGGGCCCAGGCGAACCCGGTACCATACCTTGTCCTGCAGCATCACCTGCTGCACGGCCGCTTCGGCGCCCATCATGGCCAGCTTGGCCTTCTGGTTGTCAGCATCGCCGGCATTCTGGAAGGAGCCGGTCTGCAGATAGAGTGGCTCATTGAGCAAGAGTTCCTTTTCGTTCTTGCCTTTGGCATCACCCGCACGCGGCTCGGCAGGTTTCGGATCGGGAATGGCCTCGGCGTTGCCGGGCAGAATCTTGTAGAAATCAAAGCGCGGTTTGTCGCCGCCCTGCGGTAACGGATCGCCCGGTTTGCCGGGTAGCGGCATCGGAGCAGGAGGTGTATTGGCGCCAGCCTGCTGAGGTGCTCCAGGCGGAACGCCGGAACCCGGTGCGGGTTGGAACTTGTTGCTGAAAGGCGCTGGCGTTTTGTGGATGTACCAGACCACTCCGGCGGCGCCGAGAACGCCAATGACCAGACCGACAAAAAGACCGATCAGCGTATTGCCGACCGTTCTGTTCCTTGACGAAGAGTTGCTCTGCCTTCTGCGCTGCTGAGGTTTCATATCACGACCCATGGCTGTCTCTCTGATTCAATGATTACATCGACTGCGGACAACTGACGCCGAGAATAGCCAGACCGTTGCGGATGACCTGGCGCACGGCAGTCGCCAGAGCAATCCGAGCGTTCTTCAGGGCAAGATCGTCGACCAGCATGCGTTCGGCATTGTAATAGCTGTGAAACCCGGCGGCCAGATCCTTGAGGTAGAAAGCAATGATGTGCGGCGCCAGTTCATTGGCGGCCGATTCGATGACCTCGGGAAACTCGCCGAGCCTGGCGGCCAGAACCAGTTCATGCGGGTTGTCGAGGCAGGAGAGGTCGGCCTCGGCGAGCGTGGCCTCGACATTGGCCTCGTCCCATTGGGCAAGCACCGAGCAGACGCGCGCATGAGCATACTGGATGTAATAGACCGGATTCTCGTTGCTCTGGCTCTTGGCCAGATCGAGGTCGAAGTCGAGGTGCTGATCCGACTTGCGCAGCACGTAGAAGAAGCGGCAGGCATCGTTGCCGACGTCCTGGCGCAGGGTGCGCAGGGTAACGAACTCACCGGAGCGCGTCGACATCGAGGCCTTCTGCCCGTTGCGGTAGAGTATGGCAAATTGCACCAGCGCCACGTCGAGCACGTCCGGGTCAAGATCAAGTGCCGCCAGTGCTCCCTTGACGCGTGGAATGTAGCCGTGGTGGTCAGCACCCCAAATGTTGATGATGCGCTCGAAGCCGCGCTCGAACTTGTTCAGGTGATAGGCGATATCCGAGGCAAAATAGGTATAGAGACCGTTGTCGCGCTGCACGACGCGGTCCTTCTCGTCGCCAAACGCCGTCGACTTGAACCAGCGGGCACCGTTCTGCACATAAACGTGACCGGCCTTTTCGAGCCGTTGGATGCAGCGCTCGACCAGGCCGGTATCGAACAGCGATTTCTCCGAGAACCACACGTCGTAGTGCACGCCGAATTCTTCAAGGTCGCTGCGGCAGTCTTCGAGTTGTTCGTTCAGTACGTGGCTATGCACGTAGTTCCAGTCCTCGCCGAGCAATCCCTTGGCATTGGCAATCAGGGCGTCCAGCTGCGCTTCGCGCTGGGCCTTGGCCCCATCGTCGGTACGCTCGTTTTCCGGCAGCCCCGGCGTGCCTTGCAGTACGGACTTTGCCGAACGGACAAACTTGTCGCCATGCGCGATCTTCATCTGCTCGGCCATGCCGCAGACGTAATCGCCCTGATAGGCATTGGACGGAAAGAGAACGTCCTCGCCGTAAAGGGCAAGATAGCGCAACCACGCCGAAACGGACAGAATGTCCATTTGCCGGCCGGCATCGTTCACATAGTATTCGCGGGTGACATCCCATCCGGCGTAGGCCAGCAGGTTGGCCAGGCTGGCGCCGTAGGCCGCGCCGCGACCGTGCCCGACGTGCAGCGGGCCGGTCGGATTGGCCGAAACGAATTCGATCTGCACTTTCTTCTTTCCGCCCAGCGTTGAGCGGCCAAAAGATTTTCCCTGGGCCAGAACGCTGCGGATGACTTCCAGTTTGGCCGAGGGGAGCAGGTGGAAATTGATGAAACCGGCACCGGCAATCTCGGCCTTGCCGACAAAAGGAGATTTCGGAATTTCGGAGAGCAGCAACTTTGCCAAATCACGCGGATTGCGCTTCATCGAACGCGCCAGTTGCATCGCCAGATTGCAGGCAAAGTCGCCATGTGCGGCCTGTTTCGGGCGTTCCAGAACGATGGCCGTATCCGCCTGATCCGGCGCCACGCTGCTCAGTGCGGCGCGCATCAGGTCGGCGAGGTGGGTCTTGATATCGTGAGTCATCAGGGTGTTTCGTCTTCAATATGGGGTAAGAGGCTGATTATACGACGCCAGACCGCGCAAGAGGTCGCCCGAAGAACCGGGGAAAGTGCTGAAGTATCCGTCATCACCGGGCAGGCGGGGATCCAGAATGCTGTTTTAACCGGGTTCCCTGCGCGGGAACGAGGGAAGCGATCAGATGCCGTTCTAGCTACGGGCGATAAACTGCGGCAGCCATGTCGTCAGCGGCGGCCAGAGCGTGATCGCCAGCAAGACCGTCATTAGCGGTATCAACCAGGGCAGAATGGCGCGGGCCAGAGTCTCAAACGAAATCTCGGCCATGCGCGTTACGACAAACAGAACAACGCCCACGGGTGGCGTGACCGTGCCGATGATCAGGTTGAGTACCACGATAACCCCGAACTGAACCGGATCGATGCCATAGCTTATTGCCGCCGGGGCCAGAATCGGAATCAGGATCAGCATGGCGGCAAGCGCTTCCATGAAGCAACCGACGACGAGCAAGAACAGATTCACCAGCAGCAGGAATATGATCGGGCTCTCAATGGTCGCCAGCAGCATTGGCGTCAGCGCCTGCGGCAGCCGTGAGATCGAGATGCACCAGCCAAGCGAGGCGGCCGCCATGACCAGCACCATGACGACACCGGTCGTTTCCGCCGTGTCGATCAGGATCGGGCCAATGTGCTTCCACTCCAGGGTCCGGTAGACCACAAAGCCGAGGAACAAGGCGTAAAGACAGGCGACTGCCGCTGCTTCCGTTGGTGTAAAGAAGCCGCTGAACATGCCGCCCAGAATCACCACCGGTGTCATTACCGCAAAGAAGCAGTCAACAAAGGCGCGGCCAAGTACGCGAAAACCGGCAAAAGAAACGCGGCTCATTCCTTCGCGCCGTGCCACCACGCCGACCATCAGCATCAGCGTTACACCCATCAGCACGCCAGGGATAAGGCCACCCATGAACAGCTTGCCAATGGAAACGTCAGCGGCGACACCGTAGATGACCATGGGCAGCGACGGCGGAATGATCGGCCCGATGGTCGCCGCTGCAGCCGTGATCGAGGCCGCCGTCTCGGGCCGGTAACCCGCCTTGCGCATGGCACGGATTTCAATGGCACCGGAACCGGCCGCGTCCGCGACGGCTGAGCCGACCATGCCGGCGAAAATCATCGACGTCAGGATGCTGGCATGGGCATAACCGCCGCGTATCCAGCCGATGAGGGCGCTGGCGAAAGTGACGATGCGGTCGGTGATCTTGGCCGCCCCGAGAATGTTGCCCATCAGGATGAAGAGCGGTGCGGCAACGATAGGGAACGAGTTCATCGAACCCGCCATCTTCTGCGGCAGGGTGGAAACCGGCATGCCGTTGATCGAGATGAATAGCAGCGAGGCCAGCGCCATCGAGGTGTACAGCGGCATGCCGGTCATGATCGCGACGACCCAGCCGCCGAAGATTTTCGACATCAATCCGACCATGGTCAGGCCCCCTCAACTTTGATTGAGGCAGGCTTCGATTTGCGCATGTCGGCCAGCGCCTGCAGCATCGTCAGCAGACCCGCCGGCAGCAGTGGCGCGTACATCCAGGCCACCGACACGGGAACTGACATCGCCTCAATGTCGGAATTGACCCGCATCAGGTGAATGCTGTACCAGGCCACCACCCCGCCGATGATGGCAACACCGATCTGGATGATCACTTCGGCCCCTCGCCACGCGGTTTCTGGCAGCATTTCCTGCAAGAGCTGGATACGGATATGCGTACCGTGCCGCGTGGCAATCATCCAGCCCAGGCAAGCCAGCCAGACCATCAGGAAGCCGCTGATCTCATCCGTCCAGCTCAAGGGATCATTGATCGCCCTGAAAACGATGCCCAGAGTGACGGTGCCCAACAAAACCGTGATCAGGACGCCCGTAAAGACCTGCAGGCAGGTGTCCAGGATGGCAATCACGGTTCTCGGTTTGGACTGCCCCATCATCATCTACTTTCAGAGCGCCAGCAGGGCTTCGAACGTGCCTTTACCCCACTTGTCCTCGAATTTCTTGGGCACGGTATCCAGAACCAGTTTTCGCCATTGCGCAAGGTCGGGCTCGATAACCGTCATCCCCTGGGATTTGAGAGTGCTGACGAGCGAAGCTTCCTGACTCAGAAGTTCCTTGTTCTGCCAGGCTTCTCCGGCGGCCAAGGCGGCATGGAAGATCGTGCGGTCGGCCGGGCTCAGGCTTTTCAGGAAGGCTTCATTGACGACGACCAGACGTGGCGTGAGGACGTGCTCGGTAAGGATGAGGTATTTCTGCACCTCATATAACTTGGCGCTCTGGATCGTTGGCAGCGGGTTTTCCTGACCATCCACCACGCCCTGACTGAGAGCGAGATAGAGTTCGCCAAAGGTGATCGGTGTCGCGCGCGCACCCCAGGCTTCGGCCATCGCCCGGAAGACATCCACCGGCGGCACGCGCAGCTTCAGGCCGACCATGTCGGCCGGAGTGCGTACCGCCTTGTTGCCCGTCGTCAAATGACGCTTGCCGTAATAGGTGACGTTGAGCATGCGCATGCCGCGCTTGGCCACCAGATCCTCGTTGAGCTTGGCAAAGAACGGGGTCGCGCTCAACTTGGCCATGTGCGCCGCGTCGCGCCAGAGGTAAGGCGCTTCAATGACCGACAACTGCGGCAAAAAAGCGGCCAGCGCGCCAGCGCCTTCGGTCGTCATCTGCAGCGCGCCGGACGAGACCATCTCGACCATGTCCTTGTTCGATCCCAACTGGCTGTTGGGGAATACCTGAATGTCGATACGCCCGCCGGTTTTTTCCTTGACCTCCTTGGCAATCCGCTCCGCCATCATCACCTGTGGGTGACTGGCGGCCTGAGACTCGCCCCAGCGTATGGTGGTGGTCTGGGCGCAAAGAAGGCTTGACGCCGAAAGCCCGGCTCCCAGAACGACTCCCAGTACTGCAGCGCGGGCAATGAATTTTCTCCTGATCATGCTGTTCATGGTATTTGCCTTTCCTGTCTTGAGAAGGTGGAATCAATCATTCTTTGATGAGATGTTTTCGACCTGAGCGAGCTGTCCCTCTGTCACTCGGAATCTGTCGTGCGATGATATTACTCACTTAATGGAAAGCACGTCAATTACTTTGCTAATTCGAATCAGCAAATTGCTGAGTTGAACCGAACAGGGCGCAATATTCTTGTCTTCGGCGTCCCGGCGAAGGCCGGAATTTGGCCCTAGGAACCAGCAAGGCCTGAGCCAAGCAAACACTTCTCCACAGTCCTTTCGGAAATACGGAATTTTCGGTAAATGAGCGGGTTTGAGCGACTTAAAACCGGAGGGCGTCTAATTGCACGGGCTGGCGGGTAAAGGGTTGAGCGCTGCGCAATATGTGGATAATTCCGGGCTTGGGGATTTTTTTCACAGGCAAAAAATTGACCCTTAAGAGATATTCATCATTTCGGTGGCCCTTCGGCAGGTTTCTGAGTTGAGCGGTTGTTCAGAGTGCGGTCTGACTGAGTGCTGCTCAGCCTTGTGTGGACCTATAAATAGCGACCCGTTGCCATCATTTATTGTCTCAATGATTCAGCATCACGTTACTGAGCAAAGCGGTCTGAGGCGCAGCTAAACACAAATAGCATGTCGGCTTGCTTCGGTATCTTCATTTTCTGGCTTCCAATAGTAAGTTGATTTTACGTCACCCTTTGCAGACTGAATTTCGGGGGAAGCGCAAATCACCCACACCGAAGAGCAGATTTGAAAGTGCTTTTGAGAGCCAGTAGATGTACGTGGTTAGAACACCCCATTGTCTTCATCCTTGCCGGGAAAGCATGAGTGGGTAAGGCGATGCGCTTCGAGGAGGGATGAGCCGTGTAGCGCTTGTTGATTTCAGGCAGTTATTTCGCGATTTCGGTAGGGGGTAGAGATTTTCGGGGTTAAAGAGGTGGAGTTCGTGTATTGTTCGGAGCGTAAAAGCCGATGATTCTTTGGGTCGTGTGGTTGGGGTGACTTTGTTTCGCTGACGCGCCAAAAAAACACGGGGAGACAAGTCGTTTGGCGGCACTGTCAATTTCTTTTCTTGCCCGTCTGCGCTACGCTTTTTCTGTCAGGTTTGTTTTCGGAGGTGGGTGATGGCCCTGTTGAAGCCGCCAGTCGTCAAGAGAGCCTTGGCTGTGCTGTTTCTTTTTCTGTCGACCGGCCTTGTCTGGGCGGAGAGCTTTCCAGACCGGACCATTCGCCTGATTGTGCCCTTCCCGCCGGGCGGGACGACCGACATCGTCGCACGCATCCTTGCCGAGCCGCTCGGCAAGGAACTGGGGCAGCCCATCGTGGTGCAGAACAAAGCCGGTTCCGGCGGCTCCCTGGGCACCATCGTCGTGACGCGGGCGGAGAAAGACGGTTATACGATCGGCATGGCGTCGAATTCAACGCACATCGCCAATCCATTGCTGCAGAAGGAAACCACCTACGATCCCATCCGCGATTTTTCCTTGCTCGGCGGCATCGGTTCGGTTGCCAATGTGCTCGTCGTCAATCCCGGAAAGGTTCCGGTCAAGAACATGGATGAACTGCTGGCGCTGGTGCGCAGTCATCCCAGCCGCTATACCTGTGCTTCGGCGGGGAACGGTAGCATGGGGCACCTGTGGCTGGCGAATTTTGAATACGCGAGCAAGACAGACATTCCGCATGTGCCGTATCGCGGCGCGGCCCCCGCACTCGACAATCTGCTTTCCGGGCAAAGTGACATGATGTTCGATAATCTGCCATCGGCCCTGCCGCATATCCAGGCGGGTCGCCTTGTCCCTGTCGCCATTGCGGCCAGCAAGCGTAGCGACCTGCTGCCCGATGTTCCGACCTTCAACGAACTCGGACTGGAAGGCGCCAATCTGGATGGCTGGTTCGGCCTCGTCGGACCGGCGGGAATCCCTGCGCCGGTTCGCAAGAAGTTCAATGATGCCCTGCTCAGGGTGCTGGAGCAACCGGCCGTCATTGCCAGACTTCGCGAGCAGGGTGCCGAAGCGCAGGGGGCGACGCAGCAGGTCTTTACCAATAATCTGAAGTTCCGTCTGGAGAAGATGCGCGAAGTCGTTCAGGCCGGCAGGATATCGCTCGACTGAGCAACCTGCGCCAGCAGGGCGACGATGAATGCGGATGACATCCGCCTCTGATGCTGCCTGCCAGTGGTGTTTCTTCGGCGAGTTCACTAGTTCACTCAGCTCCTTTCACGTACTACATGAATGGTTTATCATCGCCGGGGCGCTTTCCATTACTGCTTTTCGAGCAGCTTGAGCATGAGTAATGACAGTCAAATGAAGTTGAAGCAATGTATTACCACATTCATGCTCTGCGCCTGAGCTGAAGGACCGTTTTTGAGTAATCTGCGCCTCTCTTTCAAGCTTAACCTGCTGGCCTGCGGCGCCATATTTTCCGTCGGCCTGGCCCTTTCGATCGCCGGGGTATTTACGATCGATCGTCTCACCGGCAGCTTGAACGAGAAGCTGATGAATGGCGAAGTTCATTCGCTGCTGGTAAAACTGAGGGAGGCACACGGCGTGCTGGTCGACAGCGGCGTCGTTGACGTCGAAACCTACGTCCAGAATTCCCAAAGAGAATTTCTTGCCGGGCTTAAAGATTACCGGCTGGGTGAAAATGGCCGCCTCTACATTCTCGCCGACGATGGAAGCATGGTTTTCGTAGCGGGCGACCGGCATACCAGCGACTTTCGCCCGGACGCCTTGCGGCGCATTCTTGCCGATCCTACCGGGCTGATCGAAATCGAGGTCGCGGAACGCGCGGCGTTCGTGGCGCTGGGCGCGTTCCGGCCGTGGGGCTGGTATCTTGCACTGGTCATGCCGACCATCGAAATCAATGCGCAGCGCAACCAGTTCCTCGGCATGGTTTTGCTGATCCTGGTGGTTAGTGTGGCCATTGGCGGCGGAATATTTGCTTGGTTCGCCGGACGTTTTGTCCGCCCCATCCTGTCGCTTTCGCGCAAAATGTCGTCGATCGCCGAGGAGAACCTCGGCGCAAGGCTCGATTTTGAGAATACCAGCCTCGAAGTCGACGAACTGCACCGTTCATTTGAACTCATGACTCACCGCTTGCACAGCGCCAATCTGGAAAAGAAGCGTGCGGAAGAATTAATCTGGCGAGAAGCCAACTACGACCCGTTGACCAATCTGCCCAATCGCCGGATGTTTCACGACCGGCTTGAACAGGCGATCAGATCATCGGATCGCTCCAGTCGCATGCTGGCCTTGCTCTTCCTTGACCTCGACCACTTCAAGGACGTCAACGACACCCTGGGGCATGACCAGGGAGACCTGCTGCTGGTTGAAACAGCGCGACGTCTGACCAAATGCATTCGCCTGACCGATACCCTGGCCCGTCTGGGCGGCGACGAGTTCACCATCATTCTGTCCGACATCGATAATCACAAGGACATCGAACGGATTGCCGACGAAATACTGAAAGAGCTTGCCCGCCCCTTCGATCTATCCACCAATCTGACCTACGTCTCTGCCAGCATCGGCATTACGCTCTATCCCAACGACGCCGGCAACATTGACGAACTCCTGCGCAACGCCGATCAAGCCATGTACATGGCCAAGAAGGAGGGGCGCAACCGCTTCCAGTACTTCACCCGCAAGCTTCAGGAAGCAGCGGTCGTGCGCATGCAGACGATCAGTGACATGCGGATCGCCCTGGAGGAAAGCCAGTTCTCCCTGAATTTCCAGCCTATCGTAGACTTGCGCAGCGGCATGATCCGCAAGGCCGAAGCACTGATCCGCTGGGAGCATCCCACACGGGGCTGGGTCGGCCCCGACGAGTTCATCCACATTGCCGAGGAAACCGGGCTCATCTGCAACATCGGTGACTGGGTATTTCGCGAGGCGGTCACCCAGACGGCCAAGTGGCGTGAGCGTTTCCATCCGGATTTCCAGATATCGATCAACACCTCCCCCTTGCAGTACCTCGGTGAACGCGACTGCACTTCCGACTGGCTGAGTTTTCTGATGTCACTGCCGCTGCCCGGCGACGCCGTGGTCGTGGAGATCACCGAAGGCATCCTGATGCACTCGAGTCACGGCGTCATCGAACGACTCTCGTCATTGCGCACGGCAGGCCTGCAGATCTCGATCGACGACTTTGGCACCGGCTACTCGTCGCTCTCCTACCTGCGCAAGTTCCCTCTCGATTACCTGAAAATCGATAAAGCCTTCGTCAATCAGCTCGAAATCGGTGGCGGCGATCAGGCGCTGTGCGAGGCCATCATCGCCATGGCGCACAAGTTCGGGATCTGCGTGATTGCCGAAGGAGTCGAAAGCGAGGATCAGAAGAGCATTCTGTCCAGAATGGGCTGTGATTATGGCCAAGGGTATTACTTCTCAAAACCCTTGCCAACCGGTGCCTTCGAGCAGTTGATGGAATCCCGCGCTGCCGCATGAGTGGGACCGTTCTCGCAGCGCAGGGCGGCAACGGACCTGCCATCCGACTCGCCACGTCCTATCCGGCGGTACACGATGTCAAGACGCGCACGCCGCACCCCGCGACGACGGCGCCTTCTGCACAATGGGTTTATCGCAGGCCATCAAGTGTCTTCGTTGACCTTTGCCAGTAAACTATTAGTATTGCTTGACAGGGCGTTTGCACGAATGCCCTGATCGGTCAGGAAAAATTACATGCGCGTGAAAACCGGTTTTCTGGAACTCTTGCTGACCATGCTGTTGCTGCTGTCACTGCCCGGCAATGTGGTCGCGGCCGAGAAATTTGTCGGCAAGAAAATCCTGCACGTTGCGTCCTACCATGCCGGCTATCCCTGGACGGATTCTATCGAAAAGACGATGCGCGATGTCGCGTTGAGCAAGGGAATCGAATACCGGGCGTTCTACATGGACACCAAGAATCGCACAGGAGAATCCGACAAACTTGCCGCCGCAAGGCGAGCCAATGCCTTTATTCAGGATTTCAAGCCGGATGTGGTCATCACCTCAGACGATGATGCAGCGAAATATGTGTTGCTGGCCTATTACAAGGATGCCGCGTTGCCTTTTGTCTTCAACGGGGTTAACTGGGATGCCTCGGTCTATGGTTTGCCCTACAGGAACACGACCGGCATGGTCGAAGTCGATCTTGTACATCGTCTGGCCGAGCAGTTGCAGAACAATGCCAAGGGCAAGCGGGTTGGATTGATTTCCGTGGATGACAATACCGAGAAGAAAAACGTCGATGGTTATCAGAAACTTCTCAAGGTCAAACTCGACAAGATCTATCTGGTCAAGACGGTCGAGGAATGGCAAAAATGTTTCCTCAAGCTGCAAGCTGAGGTGGACTCGATTCTGTTCATCAGTCATGTGGGTATTCCGGGCTGGAACGAGGCGGAATCCATCCGTTTTGTCGAGAAGAACGTCAAGATTCCGGTCGGCGCAAACAACGAATGGATGATGCCTTATGCCATGATCGGGCTGACCAAGGTGGCTGCCAAACAGGGCGAGTGGTCGATTGCGGCGGCGCTCAGGATTCTTGACGGCACGAAGCCCTCAGATATTCCGGTCGAGCGCAACAAGAAAGGCAAGCTCTACGTGAATATCAAGATGGCTGACCTCATCGGCCTGACCTTTTCCAGCGCTATACTCAAGAATGCCGAGATTCTTCGCTATTGATCCGGCACGAGTCAAATACCACCGGCAAAGCCGTTGGCTTGATTTGTTAACGCCGCAAAGGTCAACCCTTGCTGAGTCCCCCGACCAAAACCTTGCCTTTCCACCAGAAAATCCGGATATCCGTCATTTCCAGGAAGGTTTCGTATGCGCCTGCAAACGGGCACTTGCCGTTTCAATCAGGGCGTCTCTTCAGTGACAGACGGTACGTGACCGCTGGTTTGATTCTCAATGAGTTAGGGAAAAGCTTATTCGTTTCCGTCGTTCCCGCGAAGGCGACCGAAGTAAGTGTACCCCGAAGGAAATACCCTTGGGGCACAAAGCCGGTAGCGCATCACAGGATTCCGGCTCCCCGAGAGTACTTCCTCAGGACGGCTTCGCCAGAATGACGGTTTTTCCATGCTTTTCAGCTTGACTAACTAGTAGGCAAGCGTCGATATTCTGCCACGCTCAGAATGAGCGGTGTGCCTTTCAGGTCAATTTTCCGGATCGCCGTGCGAAAGCCTGCCTGAACAAGACCCTGTCCTGTGCAATGGGCAACAAAGAAGGTATTTGCACGCTGCGCAAAAGCGGATTCGGGATAAACTCTCTCTTTCGCATTCTGTTTTGCCTTCCCATGCGCCTTTTCCGTCTCGCCAAAATTCTCCGCGTTGCCAGCCGTTTCGGCATCGACGAGATAATTTTCGAACACGAGCCGAGTGGCCGGCTGGCGGCGCTGTCCCGCCTGGTGCACTTCTGGCGGCGCTTCGATACGCCGCATGCGGTTCGCCTGCGCCTGGCGCTGGAGGCGCTCGGGCCGATTTTCGTCAAATTCGGTCAGATGCTGTCGACCCGGCGCGACCTTTTGCCGCTCGACATCGCTGACGAACTGGCCAAATTGCAGGATCGGGTACCGCCTTTTTCATCCGAACTGGCTCTGCAGCAGATCGAAGAAGCCTATGGTCGGCCGGCCAGCGAGGTCTTTGCCGAGTTCGATTCCACGCCTGTGGCCAGTGCGTCGGTAGCGCAGGTGCATTTTGCCCGATTGCGCCCCGAGGACGGCGGGCACGAGGTGGCGGTCAAGATCCTGCGCCCGAACATGCACGGTGTTATTGCCAATGATCTGTCGCTGCTCGATACACTGGCCGGGCTACTCGAAAAAATCTGGTCCGACGGCAAGCGGCTGAAGCCGCACGAAGTCGTTGCCGAGTTCGCCAAGTATCTCTACGACGAGCTCGACCTGATGCGCGAAGCAGCCAACTGCTCGCAATTGCGGCGCAATTTCACCGATTCGAGGCTGCTGCTGGTGCCCGAAGTCTATTGGGATCACTGCACGACAACGGTGATGGTGATGGAACGCATGCACGGCATCCCGATCAGTCAGAATGAAGCCTTGATAGCTGCCGGCATCGACCTTTCCGCACTTTCGCGGGCTGGCGTCGAAATCTTCTTCACCCAGGTTTTCCGCGACGGGTTTTTCCATGCCGACATGCACCCTGGCAACATTTTCGTGGCCGTCGACGAAGTGCACCACGGCAAGTACATCGCCCTCGATTTCGGCATCGTCGGCACGCTGACCGACAGCGACAAGAATTACCTGGCGCAAAACTTTCTGGCTTTCTTCCAGCGTGATTACAAGCGTGTGGCAACGGCTCACGTTGAAGCCGGCTGGGCGCCGCCGGATACCCGCGTCGATGAGTTCGAATCAGCCATCCGCTCGGTCTGCGAGCCGATCTTTGACCGTCCGCTGCACGAAATTTCCTTCGGCCGTGTCCTGCTGCGCCTGTTCCAGATTTCGCGCCGCTTCAACGTCGAAATTCAGCCGCAACTCGTCATGCTGCAAAAAACCCTGCTCAATGTCGAAGGGCTGGGGCGGCAACTCGACCCCAATCTTGATTTGTGGACGACCGCCAAGCCTTTCCTCGAACGCTGGATGAGCGAGCAACTCGGCTGGCGTGCGCTGGCGCGCGGGCTGAAGCAGGAAGCACCAAACTGGGTGCGCACCCTGCCCCAGTTGCCGCGTCTGGTGCATCAGGCGTTGACGCGCGAACGCGCTGCCGAATTGGCACCGCTGCTCTTTGCCATCGCCAGCGCCCAGCGCCGGCAAAACCTCCTGCTCGGCCTGATCGCCGTGCTGCTGGCGGCCTCGCTTGCCGTTCTCTACTTCTGATAAACGTTCACCGCAAAGGCGCAGCAAAGCTAACGCAAAGCAGACTTGTCGGGTCTTGCCTTGCGTAGACTTTGTATCCTCTGGGCTGGATTCTGAACTCGAGCACTATCTACCGAATGTCCTCCCTGCCTAATCTTCCGCAACGCGAAGCCATACGCTACCTCGACGGTCCCCTGCTCGTTCTGGCCGGTGCCGGCTCGGGCAAGACGCGCGTCATCACGCAAAAAATCGCCTATCTGATCGAGGATTGCGGCTTCAGCCCGTCCAACATCGCAGCCATCACCTTTACCAACAAGGCGGCGAAGGAAATGCAGGAACGCGTCGGCCGGCTGCTCAAGGCTAAACCCTCCTGCTTGACCATTTCGACCTTCCACTCGCTCGGCGTGCGCATCCTGCGCGAGGAGGCCAAGGCGCTGGGATACAAGCCGCGTTTCTCGATCTTCGATGCCAACGACAGCTTCGGCATCATTTCCGATTTCTCCGGCAGCGCAGACAAGGCGACCATTCGCCGCCTGCAATCGACAATTTCCAGTTGGAAGAACACACGGACCTCTCCGGATCAGGCGCTGAAAATCGCCGGCAACGAAAGCGAGAAACTCGCGGCCCTCGCCTTCGCCAGCTATTCGGCCACGCTGAAGGCCTATCAGGCAGTCGATTTTGACGATCTCATTTCTCTGCCTGTTGAGCTCTTCGAGCACCATCCGGAAGTACTCGACAAGTGGCAGAACCGCCTGCGTTACCTGCTCGTCGACGAGTATCAGGATACCAATGCCTGCCAGTACCAGATGCTCAAACAACTGGCCGGTCCGCGTGCGGCGTTTACCGCGGTGGGTGACGACGACCAGGCCATCTACGCCTGGCGCGGGGCCGACATCGAGAATCTGCGCGGCCTGCCACGCGATTACCCAAATCTCAAGCTGATCAAGCTCGAACAGAATTACCGCTCGACAGTGCGCATCCTCAAGGCGGCCAATGCGCTCATCTCGCACAACGCAAAGCTGTTCGACAAGAAACTGTGGTCCGACCTCGGCCATGGCGACCCGATTACCGTGACCGTATGCAAGGACAACGAGAAGGAAGCCGAGTCGGTGGTGATGAAGCTGCAGGCGCACAAGTTCGAGCAGCGCAGCGAATTTCGCGACTACGCTATCCTCTACCGCGGCAATTTTCAGGCGCGGGCGCTGGAACAGCAGTTGCGCGATCAGCGCATCCCCTATGCCTTGTCGGGCGGGCAATCCTTCTTTGACAAGGCTGAGATCAAGGACATCACCTCCTATCTGCGCCTGCTGGCCAACAGCGATGACGATCCGGCCTTCATCCGCGCCGTGACGACGCCCAAGCGCGGGGTCGGCGGGGCGACGCTAGAAGCGCTCGGCACCTATGCCGGCAAGCGCCAGCTCTCGCTCTTTGCCGCCGCCTTCGAGGAAGGCTTCG
This sequence comes from Accumulibacter sp., assembly GCA_020049495.1. Classification (GTDB taxonomy): domain Bacteria; phylum Pseudomonadota; class Gammaproteobacteria; order Burkholderiales; family Rhodocyclaceae; genus Propionivibrio. Next base: position 929 of record JAIFKU010000095.1, on the reverse strand, counting down.
CGCCTTGCGTACAGCCGCGCCAACTGGCGCCGCTGCTCGAATTCTGCGCGTTCATCAACCGTCTTGAATACCGTGCCGCACGCGAGCCGGTCGAACAGGTCATGAACGACCTGCTGGTGGCTATCGGCTACGAGGCCTGGCTGCACGACGAGGACGACAAGCGCATCGCCATGTTGCGCTGGGACAATGTGCAGGAACTGGTGAAGTGGCTGACGAAAAAAGGTGAGGACGACGGCAAGAGCCTGATTGAGCTGGCGCAGATGATTGCGCTGATCAATCTGCTCGACAAGCAGGAAGGCGACAGCCGGCCCGACGCGGTTCAGTTGTCAACCCTGCACGCGGCCAAGGGGCTGGAGTTCAGGCACGTCTTCATGGTCGGTGTCGAGGAAGGCGTGCTGCCGCACCGCGAATCGCAGGCGCCGGACAAGATCGAGGAAGAACGCCGTCTGATGTACGTCGGCATCACCCGCGCCCAGCGCTCGCTGCACATCAGCTATTGCGAGAAACGCAAGCAGGGGCGAGAACTCATTCCCTGCGAAGCGTCGCGCTTCATCGCTGAAATGGGCAAGGACGACCTGCGCTTCTCGGGCGGCAAAGCCGACAGTACGCCGGACAAGGCCGGTGGCGCTGCCCGCCTGGAGGCGATGAAGACCATGCTGGCGAGCAAGTCCCGATTTCAATAGCCAACGCTGTTCATCGCTGATGACGGTAGTGGTAGCTCAGGGTGTCAGCGCCAATCGTTACGCTGGCGCACTGCCTGAAGTGCTCTGATTCCTGCCCTGGAAATGTATCCGTCACACAGCGTCACGAGACATTACTCAATCATTGACATCCATATTGAAACCCGACTTTGACACCGCCAAGTAACACGCTCCTCGGAAAGCCGCATGGCGCAAGGCATTCGGCGAAGATGCCGAAATGGGTGTGTA
>JAIFKU010000123.1 GCA_020049495.1 Accumulibacter sp. | reverse complement strand
GGCCGCACCGTTTGACGAAGTCTGGAACCTGAGCAAACCCGTCGACGGCAGCAAGGGCTGGGTCATCGCCGGAATCCAGCAACTGAGTTAAGGAAACGCTGAAGTATTCCAAATCCGTCATTCCGGCGAAAGCCGGAATCCAGAAAAATCAACGAACTGGACCTCGGCTTTCGCCGGGGTGACGAATAAATCAGTCTTTCCTTAAGGGTGAGCCCCTGCTGCTGAGGTACGGAGAAGACAGTTGAAATAAGGCTGTTTTCTCCGTCTCTTTCGGCGGGGGTTTTCGCAAGGGGCCAACCGTTCATTGGGTTTCTGATGCTGGCAAACGCGGCGTTCGGTTTTGTCAATCATCTTCTGGATGGGGAAGACTGGGCGCGCGCACGCCTCAAACCGTTTGCCGGGCAAACAGCACGCCTTGATCTGGGTGCGCTCAAGCTGCCGTTTGAAATCACCGCCGAGGGCCGCTTCCGGGCGGGTAACACAGATGGCGAAGCGGCCGTAATCATTACCCTGCCTGCGCAGGCGCCAATTCTGGCCGTGACGGACCGTCCCGCGCTTCTCGCTGCCGCACAAATCAGCGGCTCGGCCGAACTGGCGGACACCCTCAGATTCGTATTCAGTCATCTGCAGTGGGATGTGGAAAGCGATCTTGCACTGCTGCTTGGCGACATCGCCGCTCGCCGGCTGGTACAAGGGGGCAGGCAGGTGTCCCGATTGCCGCTGGCTCTGGCAAAAAATCTGGCGCTGAATCTTGCCGAATATCTTAGCGAGGAAAATCAGACCCTTGCCCGCCGTCGCGATGTTGCCAGTTTCTGCGCCGAGGTGGACACGCTGAACGCTGAGGTGTCAGGGCTCGAAGCCCGCCTGAGCATCCTCGAAGGCTGATCCTGCTCGTCGCGCCGATAGTAGCCTCTTGCGCTCTGATCCTGTGTTTCCTTGCCGCACGATGAGGCATTTTTTGCCGGTCGCCATTGCCGTTTCCTGAAAAAACGGCTGGTTTACTGCAGTTTCGGTTCATGGCACGCCGCTTGCGAGGGTTCGTCTCCCGAACCAGCCAGGAGCGAACAATGAGAATCGAACAATCAAGCGTGGCGATGAGTGCCAGCCATGATTTCTCCAGTGAGTGCGAATTCAGGATAGCTTCCTCAAGCAGCTTCCGGACTGTCTTTGCCGGCGTGTCGCAGGCCGGTGAGCTCTCGACAAATGCTGAAGCGGATAGTGAGGTGCAGGTATTGCTGCGGCTTGAAGCCCTGATTGCCCGCCTGCTGGAGTTCATTTCGGGACACCAGGATTCGCCGGTGACGGATCTGCGCGAAGTGCTGCAGACGAACGACGAAAATCTTCCGGATAACACTTCCAGTCGCCCGCGACGGGTGGTCGAAATGGAGTGGAAGCAGCAGGTCACCGAGAGCATTCGTGAGCACGAGAGCACCGATTTTTCGTCGACAGGAACAATCCGCACGGCCGATGGCCGCTCGCTCGACTTCCGGCTGGATCTGACCATGTGCCGTGACTTCACGTGCGAAAGAAAGACAACAAGCAGCGAAAAGGTCGTGCTGCGCGACCCGCTGGTGATCAATTTCGACGGCAAGGCCGCCGAGCTTTCGGGCAAGCGCTTTGCGTTCGATCTAGACGCGGACGGAAAAACGGAACTCATCCAGGGTCTGGGCAGCGGCAGCGCCTATCTGGCAATCGACAGCAATGACGATGGCCGCATCAATGACGGCAGCGAACTGTTCGGTACCCGATCCGGGAATGGTTTTGCCGATCTGGCCAAGTTCGACGGCGACGGCAACCACTGGCTGGACGAGTCGGATGCCGCGTTCGACAGCCTGCGCCTCTGGCAAGGGGATACCTCGGGAGCGGACGGTCTCGGTACCCTGCGTGACCGGGGCATCGGAGCTCTCTACCTCGGCTCGACGGAAACGCCCTTCGCCCTGACCGACGCCGACAACCGCTTGCTTGCCCAGATACGCGCCAGCGGCTTCTACCTGCGCGAAGACGGTGGCGCGGGTTCGTTGCAGCAGATCGATCTGGCGGTTTAATGGACTTTCGTGGCCCCTATTCTGCCAGCGAAGAGCATCCAGAGGTAAACGGCGAGTTGCAGGACAAAGACCACGGCGAAGGCGTCACGGTGGGCGATCACTGCACTGTGCCCGCTGGCCTGGAGGGTATCGATCAGCGCATAGGCCACCACCATGGCCACGTTCATGGCGGCCAGATGGTCGGCAGCCTGCATGCGCGAAAAGCCAGTGACGTGAATCATCCACGCGCTTGACCACAGGCTCTGTATAGCCATGAAACCACCAATCTGGGCAAAACCAGGCGGTGCAAAACGCCAGAAATAGGCTATTCCACTTGATCAGCCGACTTTATGAGAAGAGCTAGTATCCGTATGGTTTCACAGATCAGACTGTAAGTATCGGGCTCGCGGTGCTGTTCGAAGTTAAAAACATTGTCCCTGATTTCGCTGCAACGGTCGAGGTCGCAGGAAGCGGTAGCCAATTCGTCGCCAAGCGTTGAACACATAGCGACAATCTCGCCGGTTGGCGCAACGATGCAACTTTGCCCGAGCAGTTCGCTCCCCTCCTCGTCACCCGCTTTGGCCACGCCAACGATCCACATCCCATTCTGGTACGCCCCGGCCTGCAGCGAAAGGTGGTTGTGAAAGGCCTGAAGGTGATCGTGCTCGGGCGCCTGAGAGTAATGAACCGGCGTGTTGTAGCCGATGAAGGTCATTTCCACATCTTGCAGACCGAGTACGCGATAGGTTTCCGGCCAGCGCCGGTCATTGCACAAGGCCATTCCGAAAACGCCCTTGTGGCCACCGATACTCGTGCGAAACGCCGGGAAGCCGAAATTGCCACGTTCGAAGTAACGCTTTTCCAGATGCTGAAAACGACGCCAGGGCTCATGCTCGGTGTGCCCGGGCAGATGGATCTTGCGGTACTTGCCAACAATTTCAGCATTCTTGTTGACCAGAATGGAACTGTTGTAGCGATGAACGCCATCGGCTTCCACTGCCAACTCGGCATAGCCCAGGTAGAAACCGATAGCGAGCTTCTTGGCTTCGTCAAACAGCGCTTGTGTTTCCAGTCCGGGCATCTCGCGTTCAAACCAGGTATCGACGTCATCCTGGTTTTCAAAGTACCAGCGCGGGAAAAACGTGGTCAAGGCCAGTTCAGGATAGGCGACAAGGTCGCAGCCGCGTGATTTGGCTTCGCGCATCAGTTCGATGAGTCGAACGACGACGGCACGACGCGTGTCGTTGCGAGAAATCGGACCTAACTGGGCCGCGCCAATGACTAGCTTGCGCTTCATGAGGAATCTCCTGACTTGACTGTTATGCGCTGCCTGTGAGTTCGCAAAGGACCGAGAGCAGGACATTAGCCCCGGCTTCGATATGCTGCGGGTGGGAATACTCAAGCACATTGTGGCTGATGCCATCAACGCTTGGGATAAAAATCATTGCAGTCGGACACACAGCCGCCAGCATCTGGGCATCGTGCCCGGCACCACTGGGCATGCGACGCGTTGACAACCCCTGAGCCTGAGCAATACGCTCGATACGACCGGTCATTTCCGGCGCAAAAATGACCGGTTCGAAACGCGCCAGGCGGCGCGTCGTAATCTGCACTTTTTCAGCAACGCGAAGTGTTTCCAGGAATGTATCCAGGCGGGATTCTGCACCACGCAGCAAGGTTTCGTCGGTATTGCGCAGATCAACGGTTAGCGTTGCCCGGTTAGGAACCACGTTTATCAGATTGGGAAAAAACTCAATGCGCCCGACCGTAGACACCTGGTTGCCGCCGATTTCATTGGCCAGTTCGCGCACGAAGTGAATAATCGCGCCTGCCACCCAGCCAGCGTCACGCCGCAGCGCCATCGGCGTGGTGCCGGCATGATTCGATATCCCATGTATCTCAATCTCGGCCCATGAAATGCCCTGAACCGATTCCACAACACCAATTTCAATGCCGCCATAGTCAAGCACCGGACCTTGCTCCACGTGCAGTTCAACGAAGGCGCGCGGGGTGACGGCTGGAGTTGGCGCGTCGCCGGCATAGCCGATACGAACCAGGTTTTCGTTGACCGTCGACCCGTCGATTCCAACAGTTCGCAGGGCATCATCCAGCCCCAGCACTCCGGTGAATACCAGACTGCCCATCATGTCGGGCGCAAAGCGGGCACCTTCCTCGTTGGTGAAGAACGCCACAGCCAGCGGATACTCCGTTTCGATGCGCGCATCGTTCAGCGTCGCGACGACTTCGAGCCCGGCGAGTACACCGAGATTGCCATCATATCGGCCTCCGGTACGTACGGTGTCGATATGCGAACCCGTCATCACCGCCAGGCCGGGTTGGCGCCCAGCCCGTGTTCCGACGACATTCCCGATGGCGTCAATACTGATCTCCAGACCTAGCTCACGCATCCATTCACAGACCAGATCACGACCGGCCTTGTCAGCATCCGAAAGCGCAAGCCGAGCGCAACCGCCGCCCTCAATTGCTCCGATTTCCGCGAGGCGGGCAATGCGTCGCTGCAGTCTTTCACCGTTGATTTCGAGTGTTTTTCTCATCATTCTGGCTCATGTTTAACAAGTATGACCCAACGGAAAACGAAATGTTCCTCTAGCGCTCAACCCCGGAGAAAATGACTGCAGCCTGCCCTTTGAACGGAGCAGCGAGCAAACCGGCGAGCCCGGCAGTTCCCGTCGCAGAAACGCGGATGCTGGTTTGGCTACACGAGTGTTCGACCACCCTCGATGGCCAGGCCGTTCTCCGACCCTTGAACGCCAAACAGGATTGCGCTAGCGCTGACTGCTTCACGAAAACGCAGGAAGCACGGATCTCCAGCCTCGCCAGGGTCACGTTCGCAGACCGTAATGCGCGCACCAAGATCCTTGAGGTAGGCAACCTCTTCCGGGCTGGCAGATACACGCCAGCGGTTTCTACCTGCGCGAAGACGGTGGCGCGGGTTCGTTGCAGCAGATCGATCTGGCGGTTCAATGGTTTTTCGTGGCCCCTGTTCTGCCAGCGAAGAGCATCCAGAGGTAAGCGGCGAGTTGCAGGACAAAGACCACGGCGAAGGCATCCCGGTGGGCGATCACTGCACTGTGCCCGTTGGCCTGGAGGAGATCGATCAGCCCGCCCATGCCCCATTGCAGACCGAAAGCACCGAGAAAGGCCAGCAGATTGAGCGTCGTATTGGCACGCCCCGAAAGCGCGACGGGGAATCCGGCGGACATCAGCGCGTAAATCAGCGTGCCGAAGCTGGAGAACACCCCGTAGGCAATCCACAGCAGGTAATTTTGTTCAAGCGCCTGGGTGATGATCAGTAGCAGGGTTAGAAGGGACATTGCCATGCCGCCGCCAAGCAGGTAGAGCGTCCCGATGCCGCGGCGGGCGAGCCCGGTCGACAGCAGACCGATCAGCGCATAGGCCACCACCATGGCCACGCTCATGGCGGCCAGATGGTCGGCAGCCTGCGTGCGCGAAAAGCCAGTGACGTGAATCATCCACGCGCTTGACCACAGGCTCTGTATAGCCATGAAACCACCAATCTGGGCAAAACCAAGCGGTGCAAAACGCCAGAAATAGCGGGCGGACAATACCTTCCGGATGCCGGCCCACTGCTCTGCCAGCGTTTCAGGGCGGGTGCTTTCCGGCTTGTCCGGCACGCTGAAAAACAGCCAGCCGGACATCATCAGCGTCAAGCCGGACAGGGCCCAGAAGATCTCGCGCCAGGTCGCTACGTGCAGCGCGGCATCGAGCGGAGCCGTGGCGACCAGCGCACCGAGGGTTCCCGCCGTCATGATCCAGCCGGTCAGCGAGGCCTGTCTTTCCGGCGGAAACCACTGCGAAAAGGCTTTGAATGCCGCCATCAGACAGGCCGAAACACCAATCCCGATCATTCCGCGGCCCAGGGTCAGCGTGACTATCGTGTGTCCGCTGGCAAAAACAGCGGCCCCCGCGGCTGCAACGATGAGCAGCGCAGCTTCGACCCGGCGAGCACCGAAACGGTCGAGCAGCACGCCAAGCGGCAATTGAGCCGCGCCAAAGGCAATAAAATAGGCGCTGGTCAGCAGACCGAGGTCGGCCGCACCCAGCGACAGATCTTCGCTCAGCACCGGACCGATGACGGCGTTGGCCGTACGAAAGTGGTAGGACAGTAAGTAGCCGCCGGCAAAAGGCAGGAACAGTTTCATCCAGAGCATGACGGGCCAGTCTTTCCCTGATTGCCGTTCCACAACCACGCCGCACCGCGCACGCCGGACGAATCGCCGTGCCGGTGAGCTTGCAGTCGGGTGCGAACCTGATCGGAGAAGATGTAGTTGTTCCACAGCAGCGGCACATTGGCGTAAAGCCGCTGCAGATTGGAAAGACCCCCGCCGAGAACGATGACCTGCGGATCAAGGATGTTGACCACCTGCGCCAGGGCCTTGGCCAGCCGCCGTTCGTAGCGCGCCAGTGTCGCCTCGCAGGCCGCGTCGCCGCGTGCGGCAATTACTTGCGGCAAAAGCAACTCGCCGGTGTGGCGCGCGTGATCGGCGCTCAGGGCGGGTCCGGACAGCCAGCTTTCGACGCAGCCATGACGCCCGCAGTAGCAGGGCGGCGGTGGCAAAGTCTCTTCCTCCGCAATCGGCAACGGGTTGTGCCCCCATTCGCCGGCGATGTGATTGGCACCAGCGAGCACTCGCCCACGGACCACAATGCCGCCGCCGACGCCGGTCCCCAGTATGACCCCGAAAACGACGTCGCTGTCCTGTCCGGCGCCATCGACGGCTTCGGACAGGGCAAAACAGTTGGCATCGTTTTCGATGCGGATTTCGCGTTGCAGAAGAGTTTGCAGATCACGGCGCAGCGGTTTGCCGATCAGGCAGGTCGAATTGGCGTTCTTGATCAGCCCGCCAGCCGATTCGGCGCCGGGAATCCCCAGTCCGACGCTGCCGCGCTGGCCAAGTTCATTCTCGACACTTTCGACCAGCCCGGAGACCGCTGTCAGCGTGGCCTTGTAGTCACCCTGTGGTGTTGCCACGCGACGGCGCAGCAATTCCCGCCCGGATTGATCGAGCGCGATGATCTCGATCTTTGTGCCGCCAAGGTCAAGCCCGAGGCGCAACAGAGGTTGGTGCAGGTTTTCCTGATTGGACATTGCGAGTTTTTCTGTAAGCATCGAGGTCGGCTGGCCACAATTCTAACCCAGTCACGATCACGGCAAGCCGCTCAGTGCGGGTGTACAATGAATACAGGCATTCTGTACCTGCCGTTAGCGCACAGCACACATTGGGGAGAGGATCATGCTGGTCAGACTGACTTCAAGTACTTCCGGCGAGATGATCATGTTCGCCGAGCATGCCCGCCTGCTGTTCGAGATTGTCGGCAAGGCGTGCACGGCACGCGGCGTGTTTGCCCTGGAACAGTTGCCTGAGGCGATCCATAAACTGAAACACGCCGTGCATGAAGAAAAGCTGGCCTTGCACGAGATCGAGCGCAAGGCGCGGGAAACGGGTGCCGAAGAGAACGAAGAGGAAAAAAACGACGAAGACCACAAGGCCGGGCGTGCCGGCATCAGCCTGGTTCAGCGTGCCACACCGCTGATCCACCTGATGGAGTGGACGCACAAGGAAGAGGGCTTCATTCTCTGGGAAACCGATCAGGATTTCTGATTCCGGCTGACCTGAAAATAAATATGCGATTGATGACAACGAAGCACCTTGCACCGTGTTTGCTGTGCGTTCTGGTGAGTGCATGGATCGCCGGTTCCGCCGTTCGCGCGGCCGAAGTGGCGGTCGATGTCGGTCACACTCTGGCCGCTTCAGGTGCCGTCAGCGCACGCGGCGGCAAGGAGTTCGACTTCAACCGGGTGCTCGCCGCCGGGGTGGTTTCTGCGCTCTCCACGCGCGGGCTTGGCGTTCGACCGATCAACTTTGACGGGCGCATTGCCAGCCTTGAGGAACGTCCGCGGCAGGCCGCCGGCAGCAATTTCTTCATTTCCATCCATCACGATTCGGTACAGGCCGAACTGCTCGAGGAGTGGCAGTGGGAAGGCACGCCGCAGACCTACAGCGACCGCCACTCGGGTTTTTCCCTCTTTGTCTCGCGCGACAGCCCGGATCTGGACACCAGCCTGCGCTGTGCCTCGGCCATCGGCGCGCGCTTGCGGCGCATGGGTTTTGTCGGTGCCACCCACCACGCCGATTCGCTGCCCGGCCGTTCTCGACCGTACGCCGACGCCGACAACGCGGTGTACTACTACGACAATCTGATCGTGCTCTACCGCACCACGCTTCCGGCTGTGCTCTTTGAGGCAGGCGTGATCAAGCACCGTGAGGAAGAGCTGGCGCTGCGCGACCCCGAACGGCAGGCGCGCATGGCCGACGCCATGGCCACCGGCATTGCGGCCTGCCTTTACGGGCGTTGAGGCAGGCCGCGCCGGTTTTCAGGCGGAGGTCGAGATCAGCGAACTCAGCGTGCTCAGGCTTGATGCGCCTTCGTTGCCGTTCCCGTAGGCGCGCAACAGCTCCATGAGTTGGCGGAACACCTGGGCATCGGTTTTCTGGGTTGTCGTTGATGCGCTTGATGATGTGTCGGTCGAGGTGCTTGAAGACGAACTATTGGCCTGGTCGTAGGCCATGGCTTCCTGGAAACTCACCTTGCCGTCGCTGTTGGTGTCGGCCTTGTCGAAATTGTTGACGATGTTGCTGATCAGACTCGAGCGTTTCGAGTCGCTGCTGCCAATAGCCGACAACTGGCTGGTCAGCTCGTCCTTGGTAAATCCCGTATCGCTGGCATTCGTTCCCTGCGCTCCACCAGGTGGTGGAGGCGGCGGCGTGGCACCTTCCATGCGCGATTGATTGAACTGGCTGTCGAGATCGTCAGCCAGCTTCTTGAGGCTGGTCGACAGTTCAGACTCGGTGATTTTCCCGTCACCATCGCTGTCGAGCTGGCTGAAAATGTCGCTGGCACTTGCGCTGCTACTGGCGCTTTGCGACGAACTGGCTGAGCTCAAAGCGGAAAGCGCCGTCGCCAGATCGCTTTGCTCGATATATCCATTCCCCGATGTATCCAGCTTGGAAAACAGATCGGCTGCCATTTCGCTGGTGTCGGGACGATGACGCCGCTGCTGGGCGGAGATATCCGAAAAGGTTGATGCCATGCTGCTGCCGATACCACTTACTGAACTCATGATGGACTCCTTGAATTAGATAAGAACCGGAGAGTTGTCTGCCGGATGGCTGGCACGTGCCGGCCACTGGCCTACTTGCAAGTTATCGGCCAGCGGACCCAATAGCCAAGGGCCTTTCGTGTTAAAGAAGGTAAAACTGGGTGAAGAAAAATGCGTTTGCCAGGGTATCCCGCCGTGATTACCTGGCCTATCGGCAATCGGAATGTACATGCCGACAAAACCGGCAAGGATGTCAGCCAAAATTATTCATTAGAATCATGAAGATGTATCGCTGTTGCCGTATTCCCGGCAAGATTTTCCGGAGTCCTGCGGCATCGATGAGCTGAACCGGCGCCACGGATGTGTTTTCAGGGAGCACGGACGATCAGTTGCACAAGGAAGAATGCCAAGCCGCGAACTTTAACGCCATGTGCAATCTAATGAAGACTACTGCTCAGTCATGTTGAAACGCATAGATAAATCGTCATTCCGGCGAAGGCCGGAATCCAGTGGTGCACTACTGGCTCTGCACTTCCTTCGGTCGGATTCCGGGTCAAGCCCGGAATGACGACGCTTCGTACCGATCATGTTTCAACATGACTGCCTACTACGTCAACTGCCACGGCCAAACGCCTGGTTCTGATTTCGACGGTGCCAGCTTCGAACAAGGCTTACCCAACTCATGACCGATTTGACGAAACCCGCGCCAGCCGCTACCGACGCTCCACTGCCGCCCATCGGTTTCTGGGAAGCCTTCCGCTTCTGGCTCAAGCTTGGCTTCATCAGTTTCGGCGGTCCGGCCGGCCAGATTTCGATCATGCATCAGGAACTGGTCGAGAACCGGCGCTGGATTTCCGAACGCCGTTTTCTGCATGCGCTGAACTACTGCATGGTGCTGCCCGGCCCCGAAGCGCAGCAACTGGCTACCTACATCGGCTGGCTGATGCACCGTACCTGGGGCGGCATCGTCGCCGGCGCCTTGTTTGTCCTGCCCTCGCTGTTCATCCTGATCGCCCTGTCCTGGATCTATATCGCCTTTGGCGACGTGCCTCTGGTTAGCGGTCTGTTCTATGGCATCAAGCCCGCAGTCACCGCCATCGTCTTCCAGGCCGCCCAGCGCATCGGCTCGCGCGCCTTGAAGAACAGGCTGCTATGGGCGGTGGCGGCGGCTTCCTTCGTGGCCATTTTCGCCCTCGGCGTACCTTTCCCGGCCATCATTGCCGCAGCGGCTGTGCTGGGCTACCTTGGCGGCCGGGTAGCTCCCGGGCAGTTCGGGGCCGGCGGCGGCCACGGCCAGTCCGGAAAATCCTTCGCGCCGGCGCGCATCGACGACGACACATCGACACCTGAGCATGCCTTGTTCCGTTGGCGGCGCCTGCTTGAAGTCGGCATCGCCGGAGTCTTGTTGTGGGCGATTCCGCTCGCCGTGCTGACCCGGATTTATGGTTGGGAGCACACCCTGACACAAATGGGCTGGTTCTTTACCAAGGCGGCGCTGCTCACCTTCGGCGGCGCTTACGCCGTACTCCCTTACGTCTATCAGGGTGCCGTCGGCGATTTCGGCTGGCTGACGCCGACGCAGATGATCGATGGTCTGGCTCTCGGCGAAACCACACCGGGTCCGCTGATCATGGTGGTGGCGTTTGTCGGCTTCGTCGGCGGCTATGTCAAGGCCGTCTTCGGCCCGGACAGCATGTTTCTCGCCGGTGCGGTGGCGGCCTCGCTGGTCACCTGGTTTACCTTTCTGCCCTCCTTCATCTTCATCCTGGCCGGTGGTCCGCTCGTCGAAACGACCCACAACGATCTCAAGTTCACCGCCCCGCTCACCGCCATCACCGCCGCCGTCGTTGGCGTAATCCTCAACCTGGCACTGTTTTTCGGCTATCACGTGTTGTGGCCAAGGGGCTTTACCGGAAGCTTCGACTGGCTTTCCGCACTCATTGCGCTGGGCGCCGCCATCGCGCTTTTCCGCTTCAAACACAATGTGATTCACGTCATCGCCGGCTGTGCCATGCTCGGGCTGCTGCTGAAAACCCTGCTCGCATGAGGCGTTCGATAATCAATTTGAGCGTCAGCTTTTCAGGAGCCTGAAGGTCAGCAAAGAGTTGATCCTTTCGGCGGTGGTCAAGATGTGACGAAACTCCAGGCAACGCTGATGAGAACCGCTGGTCAATCCCGTAAGATTTTGTACTTCGAGCGGCATGGGTCGGCGTCACACAACCCTAATGCGAAGTGGTTTATACTGACGAAATTCACGAACGGTGAGAATTCAGTTATGGCGCAGAACACACATCTTCTCAATCCGGGCTTGCTGCGGATAGGGATTCCGCAGATTGACGAAGAGCATCGAGTGTTGACCGGTGAGTTCGAGCGGCTGCTTGCCGACCCAGATGCGAGCTACGGTTCGGAAACGTTCGTAACAATCGTCACCCAGATAGCGGCGTCACTTAGAGTGCACTTCAGCCATGAAGAAGACATTATGCGCACGCTGCCAATGCCTGATGAAGAGTTATCCAGGCACATTAAAGCGCACGATGCGATTCTTGCGGAGTGTTTTCAACTTCAGGAAGCGATCATGTTCGATGTGCCAATGAGTCAATCAGACGTGCTTCTGATGATCGAAAGGTGGCTTGTTACTCATGTCAGAACCACCGACGTTAAGATCAGGGCGTACCTCCCAAGCAAACTATAGTGGACTATTAGCAAACTGAGGTTGGACCGACCCGTCGCGAACCAACGTGATAATTCTCCGTTCTGTCCGAAGCCAATGCGGTAGCGAAGCTTGTAATCTCCCGGACTTACGGCACGATGGAGCGATGATTCCACTGTTTCAACTTCGTTCAGTACCCAGATAGTTTGCTGACGTGCGCGATCTTGATGACCTATTCGCCTGCTTGGCTAATCGCGCTTCCGCCGCAGTTTCTCGCTTGGCCTGCGGGAGCGCACCTACCTGACGGAGAAGCGGCGCCAAACGGTCGTCGACCACGCGCGGATGATTGTGGCGCAGAGGCTTGCACCCGCTATGCCACTTAATGATGGCCGGCAGACGCCATTCCGCGTAGGCAAAAAATCCCGCGCCGATCTCAATGCCCTGATCTCGCAAATGCGCAACCCTTGGGCACAGAATCATGACTTCAAGTTGGCGGCCTGAAATACGTGTGCGAACTTTTGAAAAGGGCGCTACTTAGCGCAGCCCAAAAAACGACATGACGGCGATGACGACAACGACCAGGCCAACGATGTAGATGATACTGTTCATACGATTTCCCCTTTCGCGAGGAGTGAAGGTTCAAATCGTGTGCCGCGAAACAATTCGCTGCACACGAGATTTTCTTGTACCCCTTGCGGCCAGTAATCTCTGTTCGCTAGCGCGCATAAAGCGCGATAGTAATGTTGAGTGTCCGCTTTGCTTTCAGTACAACATCTGGGGTACGCCAGTAGCTAGGATCGGGGCTCTCCCCGCTCGTTAACGGTCACTGTGGATCCCGGAGGCGTGGTCATCTGCATGCGATGTTCCTGACCCCGGAAGTTGTAGGTGACATCCCAGTAGGCGGGTCGAACGGGTCCGGCCACATTTTCGCAACGCTGCACGTCCCTGGTTTCCGTCTGCTGATCGCGACCGACGTTGGCCCCAACCGCACCGCCGGCGACGGCGCCGCCCACGGTGGCCAGATCGTTGCCGCGTCCATTGCCGATTTGATGCCCGAGTACGCCGCCAAGCACCGCACCGACAATCGCTCCCGGTACGTTGAGCTGGCTTGACTCCTGGGTGACTTGCTCCTGGTTGACCCAGCAGCGCTGCTCGGGTGTTCCGGTCACCGCGCGCACCGCGGTGACCTTTGCGTCGTAAAGCCGTTCGTCGTTGCGACGACGATTGTCGTAGACAGCAGCAGGGGGCGGAGGAGGCAGAGCGGGAGCATAGCGACGTTCATCGACTTGCGAATTCTTGCTCACGTCGCGCACCGACGAAATACGGTCATTCAGACCCATCGCCGCCAGCGATGGATACTGGCCCGGACGCAAGATTACACACCGCCCTCTGAAGCCGGTGTCTTGGCAAACTTCCCAGCGATCGCCGAGAACCACCACCGACGAAGCGCGGTCGTTGAAATCCGTGCGCTGGAAGTTGCTGATTTGTCGCTCGGTGGTGAACGACCGTCCTTGAAAACCTTCGCGTTCGTAAAAAGTGACCTGTGCCGCGTCCCGTTCGACGACCGGAGCGGGCGCATAACGATAATTCTCGATTTGCGCCTTTACGCTGATCTTGCGCATGGATGAAATACGGTCGTTCAGGCCCATGGCGGCGAGCGACGGATAGCGGCCCGGCCGCAAGACGACGCAGCGCCCTCTGAACCGGCTGTCTTCGCAAACTTCCCAGCGATCGCCGAAAACCATGACCGACGAGGCCCGATCATTGAAACCTGCGCGCTCGAAGTTGGCGATTCGTTGCTCCGTGGTGAACGACCGGCCCTGAAAGCCTTCGCCTTCGAAAAAGGTGACACCGGCTGCTACTGCCGCTTGCGCGGAAATGGCGATAGCGGCCGTGGCCAAAGCGGTTTTTAACATTGCATTCATTTGATGACTCCTGGAAGGAACGGCATACACCGAAGCGGATGCCGAACCACGTTGTTCGATTAAAACGGCTGTCGCAAGCGGGTGCTCGCCCCTCATTGATTCAGGGTAGACAGGACATTGAACATGTCCCCGGATTTGCAAATTGCTGCCCGGCTTCTAATGTCGATCAGAATTGTCGGGCAACAAGGCACTCAATTTGGCGCCATATTGAAAGCTCGTCTGTGCGGCCCCGTACAAAGCTGCTTTAACGACGGGTCAACAAGACGGGGAGTTCTTACCGACGAAAATCGAGCGGAAAATACAAACTGATGCCAGATGGGCGTCGGGGCTCATAGTAGGCCGGTGGCACGACGTATATCGGTTGCGCGTAAATATAAGGCTGCCGATACTCGGGCCGCGACCAATGGCCCTGTTGAGGCGCTCGCCACGCGCGATGGTGAGTGTTATGCCATCCACGCTGACCGTAGTCACCATGCCGATCACGGTCATGACCATAGTTTCTGTCGGCGAGCGCT
The DNA here is from genome assembly GCA_020049495.1 of Accumulibacter sp. Taxonomy (GTDB): domain Bacteria; phylum Pseudomonadota; class Gammaproteobacteria; order Burkholderiales; family Rhodocyclaceae; genus Propionivibrio. The sequence continues at coordinate 8,228 of JAIFKU010000123.1, read as the reverse complement.
GGTGAGATGGACACACACCCCAGTAGCGAAGCAAGGGCGAGGGACATCAGCGCCCTGCGGCCGGATATCGTGAAGAACTTGGGCTGGCTTTCTGAAGATTTCATTTTGACTTCCTTGGATAAACTGTTATGCCGATGAACTTGTGGCTTGAAAGCGGGACGCGCTGCAGTTATTCAGAGAATCCCATTCAAACCGCTACGGTCCCTTGATTAACGCAGGGTGAGAACTTCGGGCCGACGCCGCTTTGTAAAGCTTTGTAAGCAGGGACGCTGCGCGAACACCAAATACAGGTCTTCCTGTTCTTGTACCTGTCCTTCAACCGGAAAATCCGCATGCCCTGTCTGTAAATCCCGGTAAAGCCGCATCACCCCGATCGCCCGCTACCGGCATCATTACGTCATGCCTGACGCGACCCTGATTCCCTCCGCAGCGGCCCATGTCCTGCTGGTCGACGACGATGTCGAACTGGTCAGTCTGCTGAGTTCCTATCTGGCGAGCGATGGTTTCCGCGTTTCTGTTGCGCATGAAGGCGAATCCGGTGTGCGTTCGGCCTGCGATGACACGCCGGATATTGCCGTCATCGATGTCATGATGCCCGGCTTCAGCGGCATCGAAGTCCTGCGCCGGATCCGTGCCCGGAGCAGTCTGCCGGTGCTGATGCTGACGGCCAGGGGCGACGAGGAAAGCCGGGTTCTCGGTCTCGAACTTGGCGCCGACGATTACGTTGCCAAGCCGTGCACGCCACGCGAACTGAGCGCCCGCTTACGCGCCATCCTGCGCCGGACATTGCCCAAGCCGGAGTCGGAGAAGACACCGGAACAGGGTTTCCTGTGTATCGGCGAACTGATCCTGTTCCCGGCGCAGCGGCGCATGACCTGGGCGGGAAAGGATCTGGCGCTGACCAACGCCGAGTTCAACCTACTCGAGGTGCTGGTCCAGAAGGCCGGGCAGGTTGTCAGCAAGAGCCTTCTGTCCGAACAGGGACTGGGACGCCCCTTTCAGCGTTACGACCGCAGCATCGACGTCCATCTGAGCAGTATCCGGCGCAAGCTGCCGCACCTCCCGGATGGTCGCCCGCGCATCCAGGCGGTATTGCGCAAGGGCTACCAGTTGCTGACGGAATAACCATACAAGGGTGTCAGCCATGCCATTTTTACCACTCGGTCGCCTGTTCTGGAAGTTCCTGATTTTCTTTTTTCTCGCCCAGATGAGCGCAGTTCTCGGCATCGGCCTGGCCATCTGGGCGACACGGCCCGATCATGAACTGGTGCCCCCGCCGCACCCGTTCGTCGCGGCGCCCTCAGGCGAAGAGTTTCGCCGCTTTGCTCCGCCACCCCCGGCGATGTCGCACGGGGTCGGGCCGGAGGGTTCACGATTGCCGCCTCCGCCGCCGCGCGGAGCCAAGCTGCCCATCGTTCATTTGCTGGCCGGCGCGGTCGTCAGCCTGATCTTTGCCGCGCTGCTGGCGGCTTATGTGTCGCGTCCGATACGCAGGTTGCGTCTGGCCTTGCAGGCCGGGGCCAGAGGCCAACTGGTTCCGGGGCTGTCAGCGGCAATGGGACGGCGGCGTGACGAACTGGCCGATCTTGGCCAGGACTTTGACCGGATGGCGCAGCATCTGGCGCAATTGATGGAAGGGCAGCGTCGCCTGCTGCATGACGTTTCGCATGAATTGCGCTCGCCGCTGGCGCGGCTGAACGCCATCATCGGGCTGGCGCGCCAGCAGCCGGAAGGCCTGGACGACTGCCTCTCGCGTTTGGAGCACGAATCGCTGCGCATGGACCGGCTGCTCAGCGAATTGCTGACTCTTTCACGCCTTGAGTCCGGGATGGCGCAACGGCGCGACGAGGTCGTCGATCTCGCCGAACTGCTCGACGATGTCGTGGCCGATGCCAGCCCGGAAATCGAACAGGCCGGGTGCCGGGTCGAGCGAAATGGCGTACCGGGCGCACGGGTGTGCGGCGATGCGGAAATGCTGCACCGCGTCTTTGACAACCTGCTGCGCAATGCGCTGAGCTATGCGGCCACCGGCGGCTAGGTGGGAATCAGCCTGTCCGTAACGGATGACGAGGCTATTGTCGAAGTCTGTGATTGCGGTCCCGGCGTGTCGAGCATCGATCTGGAGCAGCTGTTTGTCCCGTTCTACCGCGGCGCCCTGGCCTCGGGGAAGAACGGCCATGGCCTGGGTCTGGCCATTGCCCGGCAGATTGTCGATCAGCACCATGGCCGTATCGAGGCGAACAACCGTTCCGCCGGAGGGCTATGCCTGAGCGTTGTCCTGCCGCGCGTCAAAGCACCTGATTGACCAGACGGTCGGCACGCACGCGGGCCAGTCGCCTGATCAGGCGCTGCACCGGCATCGGGTAGGTTTCGACGGCGTCGAGTGCCAGATGGTGCTCAAGTCGCCGCGTGTGCACCATGATTCTTTCCAGTTCGGCCTGATGCTGAGCGAGCATCAGCTTGTGCGGGTCATGGATCAGCAGGCCGTTTTCCAGGTCAAGGCGCCAGGCACGCGGATTGAGATTGCTGCCGGTCAACATGGCGTAATCATCATCGACCAGCAGACCCTTGAGATGAAAACTGTTGTCGTCGTGACGCCACAGTTGCACGTCGAGCCGGCCGGTGTCTATGGACTTCTGGTGTGCCTTGCAGAAGCGGCGCAGATTGGCTTCGTAAAGATAAGGGAGTGCTCCGATGGCCTTATAGGGCTCGTCGGGCGGGATATAGAAATCATTGGCCGTCTTGTCGCCGAGAATAACGGTGACGTGGCAGCCGGCCTTGATCTTCCTGTCGAGGGCCCGGCGGATCGGGCCAGGGAGGTTGAAATAGGGGGTGAACAGCACCAGACGCTGTTGCGCGTGGCGCACCAGTTGCAGCAGCGCCGCGTTAAGCTCGTTGTCACGCACGCCGAGGCCGAGCAGGGGCGTGATGCCGATTTCACCCGCTTTGAGCGTGCCTTCGGCGAAGTGATAGCGTGCTCTGGCGAGCAGGCGGCGGAAGCTGACGATAGCATTGCGCAGGGTGACGGTTTTTGGGACCTTGCCGGTATCGAGCGGATGCACGGCGGGGTTGTCGCGAACAAGCCCGGTAAGCAGGTTAGCCATGCTGTCGGCCAGCGCCTGATTGTCGATCAGATGGTAGCGATCGAGCCGGTAGCGCTGGTGCCGGTTCAGGTAAACGTCGTTGAGGCTGGCGCCGCTGTAGAGAACGCGATCGTCAAAGATCAGTCCCTTGAGGTGCATTACCCCCATCAGTTCGCGTCGCTGTACCGGAACACCGTAAATGTCGATACCCGGCCCGAGACGCCGCGCCATGTCCCGGTACAGGGCCGCGTTACCGGCCGATCGGGTCTTGCCGATCAGGCCGCGCTGCGCGCGATGCCAGTCGACAAAGACGGCAATCTCCAGTTGCGGTTGCGCCTTCTTCGCCGCATAGAGGGCGGACAGGACTTCCCTGCCGGCATCGTCATCCTGCAGGTACAGGGTAGCCATGATGATGCGTCGTCTGGCCCGGCCGATCAACGCCAGAATGGTTTCGCGGTAGGCTTCCGGGCTGGCCAGCGTCGTGATCCGTGTGGCTTCTACCGGAATACACGGCAGAGTGTTCAGCGCCGGCTCACCGTTGGCGCGGGCGCGCCAGCGCTGCCACGCCGAAGCGAGGCCGGAAGTTCCGGCAAGACGGGTTTGGGTATGTTCCACGGGTGCTGATTATACCGGCAGCTTCGCCAACGCGAGCGGTCGGTGTGGAATCGGCAGGAATAAACGCCAGTCTGCGGTCGTTACTTCGCCGATAGGGTAGTGAGCTGCGCCGGGCCGATCCTGCTTAGCGGTGCGGGTTGAATTTCAGCACCGCCAGCCCGAACAGCAAGCCCCAGAAAGCGCTGCCGATGCTGATCAGGGTCAGGCCCGAGGCAGTGACGAGGAAGGTGATCAGCGCCGCATCGCGCTCTCGTTCGTCGTGCAGCGCGGCGCTCAGGCTGTTGCTGATGGTTCCGAACAGGGCAATGCCGGCAATGGCTGCCACCAGTTCTTTCGGCAGCGCGGTGAACAGGCTGGCCACGGTCGCTCCGAGAAAACCGGTAATGATGTAGAAAATCCCCGCCCAGACCGCAGCGAGATAGCGGCGTTGCGGGTTTCTGTCGGCCTCCGGGTTCATGCAGATCGCCGCCGTGATGGCCGCCAGATTGAACTGGAATCCGCCGAACGGCGCCAGCAGCAGACCGGTAAAGCCGGTCCAGCCGATCAGCGGCGAGGCCGGCGTCTGGTAGCCATTGGCGCGCAGGACGGCGATTCCTGGCACATTCTGCGAAGCCATGGTGACGATGAACAGGGGAATGGCAACGCCGATGGCGGTGGCCAGGGTGAAGGTCGGCGCAATGAAAAGGGGTTGCGCGAGGCTCAGGGTTACGGCCTCGAAATGAATCAACCCGTTCCGGGCCGCCCAGGCCAGACCGCCGAGAAAAGTCAGCGGAATCGTGTAGCGCGAATTCAACCGGCGGCCGACGAAGTAGATCGCCAGCATCAAGGCCACCAGCCACAGCTCGGAACGCAGGGAGACGAATACCGCCATGCCGAAGCGCAGCAGGACGCCGGCCAGCATGGCCGCAGCCAGCGTCCTCGGCACATGCTTCATGATCGCCTCGAACCAGCCGGTGACGCCGCACAGCGTGATCAGCGCCGAAGCCACGAGGAAGGCTCCGATGGCTTCACTCATCGGGATTCCGACCAGCGCCGTGGCCAGCAGCGCTGCCCCCGGCGTAGACCAGGCGGTCAGAACCGGGCTGCGAAAATACAGCGAGAGACCGATGCAGGTGACGCCCATGCCCATGCCCAGAGCCAGCAGCCAGGAACTGATGTGAGCGGCTCCCGCACCGGCCGAGGTGGCAGCCTGAAAAACGATGGCCGCCGAGCTGGTATAGCCGACCAGTACCGCGATGAAACCGGCGGAAAGATGCGAAATATTGAAAAATCTGCCCATGGTGGCCTCGGTATGTGGACTCAGGAATGAACGTTTGCACGAAGACCGGTATCCTAGCATCTGAATTCCTTGCCAACGCAGTGCACAAATTTTGATCGGAATCAGAAGTTGATCGCCGCTGCGCGACTACAATTCGTGATGACCGGCAAGGCATTAACTGAACGGAATTTCAAGGTGAGCGATCTGACCCCGCGGCGACGTTTGTTGCTGATACATTGCAGCGCCCGCTGCGTGACCTGCGCATTTCGGTCACCGATCGCTGCAATTTGCGCTGCACCTACTGCATGCCGCGGGACGTGTTCGGCAAGGATTTCGTTTTTCTGCCGCGTTCCGAACTGCTCAGCTTCGAGGAAATTGAGAAAGTTGCCGGACTGTTCGTGCAACTGGGCGTGCGGAAAATCCGCCTGAGCGGCGGCGAACCGCTGATGCGGCACGCCGTGGAGCGCCTGATTGAAAAACTGGCGCAACTGCACTGCCCCGATGGACAGCCTGTTGAAATCGCCATGACCACCAACGGCATGCTGCTGGCCCGAAAGGCACAGGCCTTGAAGGATGCCGGGCTGACGCGGCTGACGGTCAGCCTTGACGGTCTGAGCGATGAAACCTTTGCGCGCATGAGCGATTCCCAGGCTTCGGTGGCGACCGTGCTCGACGCCATCGCCGCAGCACAGGCCGCGGGTCTGGCCCCGCTCAAGGTCAATACGGTGGTCAGACGCGGCGTCAATGAGCACGAGATCATTCCGCTCGTTCGCCACTTCCGCAACACCGGCATCGTCCTGCGCTTCATCGAGTTCATGGATGTGGGCAGCAGCAACGGCTGGAGCATGGACGACGTGGTCACGGCGCAGGAAATCCTGGATTTGATCGGCGGCAATTTTCCGCTCCGGCAGATAGCCCCCAATAACGGCAGCGAAGTGGCCAAGCGCTGGGCTTATACCGATGGTGGCGGCGAGATCGGAGTGATCGCCTCGGTAAGCCAGGCCTTCTGCCACGATTGCAGCCGGATCAGGCTAGCTACCGACGGCAAGCTCTACACCTGCCTGTTTGCCACCGACGGGGTTGATTTGCGCAGTCCGTTGCGGCGTAATGAGAGTGACGAGTCCTTGCGCCGGCTGATCGCCGGGACCTGGGCGGGTCGCGCCGACCGCTATTCACAGCTACGTCATGCGGCGACAGAACAGCCAATGAAGAAAATCGAGATGTCGTACATTGGGGGATGAGGGCACATGAACGAAGCGAATGAGCTGAGCCACTTTTCCGCTGCCGGGCGGGCGCGCATGGTCGATGTCTCGGAGAAAACCAGCACCCTGCGCGTGGCCGTCGCCAGCGGCACTCTGCGCCTGCAGCCGGCAACGCTGGAGCGTATCCGCAGCGGCCGGATGGCCAAGGGCGACGTGCTGGCGGTGGCCGATGTCGCGGCGGTGATGGCCGCCAAGCGCACCCCGGAACTGATCCCGATGTGCCACTCGCTGGCGCTCGCCGGCGTCGACGTCGAGTTTAGCGAGATTTCCGAGCCGGACGAGCACGGCTACGTCGGTATCCGGGTGCAGACTACTGCTCGCTGTACCGGGCAGACCGGCGTCGAGATGGAGGCACTGACCGCCGCCAGTGTCGCGCTGCTGACCATCTACGACATGTGCAAGTCGATTGACCGCGGCATGCGCATCGAAAGTCTCCAGCTTGAGGAAAAACGCGGCGGCAAGAGCGGCGTCTGGCAGCGCAATCAGATGACAGGGAAGAAAACGGGATGATCACGGTTCTCTTCTTCGGGCCGGTGGCCGAACGGGTTGGTCAGAGCCAGCTGGAAATTGCCTTTCAGGCCGGGATGCGCCTGCAGGACTTGCGCGGGCAATTGCAGACGTTGTACCCCGAAGCCTTCGCCCTGGTTTCGCTGGCTGCAGTGAATGGAACTCATGTCCGGGATTGGACTGTAGTGCTGGCGGACACTAGTGAAGTCGTATTCATGTCAAAGTTTTCGGGCGGATGAAATGAAGGACGCGGTGCGCATCGAACAGGACGACTTCTCGCAGGACGAGGAAATACGCGCCTTGCAGGCCAGTTCGAAGCGCATGGGCGGGATCGCCACCTTTCTCGGTTGCGCGCGCGATTTCTCGGAAGGGCGCGCGGTCAGCGAAATCAGCTTCGACGCCTACGAGCGCATGGCCCTGCCCGAGATGCAGAAGCTGCGAGAGGAAGCGATTAGCCGCTTCGGCCTGCTCGAGGCGCGCATCGTGCATCGGCTCGGCGTGGTGCGGGCCGGCGATGCTATCGTCTTCATCGCCACCGGCGCCGAACACCGCGCCCCGGCGCTCGACGCCTGCCGCTGGCTCATCGATGAACTGAAGGAACGGGTGCCGATCTGGAAAAAGGAAACCACGCCGCAGGGCGAAACCTGGGTGACGCCACACCCATGACTCCTCAGGTCTTCATTTTTGTCGGGCATTCCGGTTCCGGCAAGACCACGCTGGTCGAGAAGCTGCTGCCCGAACTGACGGGCAGGGGTCTGCGTCTGGCGACCATCAAGCACGCGCATCACAAGGTTGAGCTGGACAAGGAAGGCAAGGACAGTTGGCGCTACAAGAGGGCCGGCGCGGCAATGAGCATGCTGGTCACCGCGAACGAACTGCAGATCGTCGCCGATGCAATTGACCGGCGCGAACCGGCGCAACTGGCGGCACGCTTTCTCGGTGAAGCCGACATGGTGCTGGCCGAAGGCTTCTCGCTGGCGCCCGGCGAGAAGATCGAGATCCTGCGCCGCGAATGCGGCAAGCCGCCGCGTTGCGCCATCGAAGACGGCCTGATCGCCATTGTTACCGACATGAACGAGATCCACCCGCAGCTCCCGCACTTCGCCCTCGACGACATCGCCGGGCTGGCCGATTTTCTGCTCGAACGCAAAGCACGATGATTCCGGACTGTACGGCCATCGTCATGGCGGGCGGCGATTCGCGGCGCATGGGCCGCGACAAGGCCAGCCTGGTCCTCGGCGAACAAACACTGCTGCAGCGCGTGCTGATGATCGTGCAACCGCTGTTTGCTCAGGTGCTGGTCAGCGTCCGCCAGCCGCGCCCGGACATAGCCCTGGCGCAAGTCTGCGACGCTTACGCCAATGCCGGACCGCTGGCCGGCCTGTGTGCCGGACTGGTGCGGGCCAGGGCAATCAATTCGCCGTGGATTTTCGCCGTCGCCACCGACATGCCCTTCGTCCAGCCGGCGCTGATCGAACACCTGGCGCAGCAACGCGACGCCTG
>JAIFKU010000033.1 GCA_020049495.1 Accumulibacter sp. | reverse complement strand
AAGGGGTGCGCTTGGCTGATGAAGCAGGATCATCGATGCGCGAGGTCAAATTGGGGATCGACAGTGCCCTTTCCTCAGTCAGTGAAATCAGCGAAGCCCTTGCAGAACAGGGAGAGGCGAGTTCTCTGGTTGCAGTCAATGTTGAAAAAATTGCGCAAATGACGGATGAAAACTCGACGGCTGTGGCGAGTCTCAACGATTCGGCTGACCACATAAGCAGCCTTGCAGGAAATTTGAATTCGCTAGCGCAGCGTTTCCATTTGTAATTTCATAAGACACGCATGACATCTTCGCAATTCTTTTCTCAACCTCAACGATTAAGCTGATGAACGTCCCAAGTGAAAATAACAGCCCGGCTATGAAGCGCGTTCTCGCGCTTCTGGCCAAAAAATCAGACATGTCGGCCTGCGATATTTCGCAGGAGGCATTTGTCGGTATGACGACACTGGCTTGTGGTGGGTATCTGAAAGCATTACGCGAAAAGCGACTCGTCCATGTCAGCGGTTGGCGAAGAACCAACAAGGGATTTGTAACCCCTTTGTTTAGCCTGGGAAATCAGCCTGATCTTTCACGTCCTAAGTTCAGCGATGAAGACCGTGACTCGGCCGGAATGAATCGCATCGTGGCAATGTTAGAACAGATGGGGCCTTTGACGTATCTCGAAGCAGCACAGGCGACTGGTTTGTCGTCCAACACTATCAAAAATGCACGTCATATGGATATCTTGGCTAAACAGAAGCGGATTCATATCGCGGCTTGGCGTCGTAACCGTGCGGGTCCGATGATCGCTGTTTATGCTGCGGGTCCGGGCAAACCTGCCGAAAAGCCAGCCCCTCTCTCTCGTGCAGAGAAGTGTCGTCGCAGCCGTGAAAAGAAAATGGCTATATTTGAGGATAGAGGGTTTGCTGCTCAACTTGCGAGGTTCTGAACATCAAGTCTCGTCAAAGGCGAAAGTAGTATTTGATGTAGTTCAAGTGGCTGGAGAGGCGTTCCAATTACTCGAATGACCGCCGTGATTGGAATAGCTGTATCGGAGATTGATGCAGTTGTTACGTTTCTTCGCACTACCCAAGGAATAGAAATGACATTGTCTTTGATTGAAAATCCGCGTGTCCGTGGTTCGGTTCCGCGACTGCCGCCAGTTATACAAGGCCCTGCTCGTTTTATGACCGGCGGGTCTTTGCTTTTTTTGGGGGCAGGTTGCTCTGAAGCAGTCGGTGGCCCTGGAGTACAATCGGCCACAACCGGTCAGTGACGGCAAGGAAGTTTTTTTAAGCCTGGGCGTATGCAGTTGATATCATTACAGTCCATCGTCCCTATCTTGGCTACGCAAAGAGCCACCGACGATGCTTTCATTCGAAACAACTAATTGGTCAAACGGCAGAAAGCACCATGTAACTACTCGAATGTTCGACACTTCCTGAGTAAAACCCATCACCCATGAAAATCGAACCAGCGCCGACTGAAGCTTTTTTCTACTCACCCTACTTCACCGCTTGGGCGGCGTTCGCTGTCGCGCTGTCCGTCTTCGCCAGCTTTCTAGTTTACGATCTCAATTACCAGCGCGAGACACTTCTCCAGCGTGAAGGCGAACGCCTGACCACTCAAGCGCGCGTCATCCACGACCATGCCAGCCATCAACTTGATGCGCTCAACCGCGCGCTCCTGAGCCTGCGCAACCAAGCCACCGTGTGGATGGACTCGCCGGCCGGTCTGGCGCAAGCCACCCGCCAGATGACCCTGCTCGTCGATTCCATATCGTCCATTCGCACTATGCAGATCATGGACCCAGAGGGGAAGATCGTGGCGATCACCCGTCCGGAGTTTCTCGGCCGGAATCGCAGCAACGAGGAATTTTTCAAGATTGCACAGGCCGGGGCAAACCCCGATACCCTCTACGTCAGTCCGCCTTTCCGCACTCTGGCAGGGGTGTGGGCCCTGAACCTGGTTCGCGTGATTCCCGGGGTCGATGGCAAGCCCGCTGGTTTTGTCGCCGCCACGCTGGATCCGATCGAGTTCGGCTTCATGCTGGACTCGGTACGTTTTTCCGAAGACAGCTGGGCCCGCATGGTGCACGGCAATGGCAGGGTATTCCTGCAGCGGCCTGGAAAGAATGACGATACCAGCCAGCCCATTGCACCGGCGAAACCTGACAGGCTGACTGACCAGCATAATGCATCGGGCCAACTTCAGTTCCTGCTCAGCGGATCACTCGTTCCGGACGGTCCCACGGTGCTGATTGCGCAGCACACCGTTCGACCGCTGGCACTGAACATGGATCAGCCCTTGACCATCGGCGTAGCGCGGGGGCTCAAAGAAATCATGGCGCCCTGGCACGAGATCGCGCTTTGGCGTGGCCTGATGTTTCTACTCCTCGGCGCAGTCTCAGTTGCTGCCCTGCTCACACTGCAACGCCAGCAGCGCCAGCGTAACCAGCTGCGGCTGGCCTCTGAGGAGGAGTTGCGCAGAAGTGAAGCCATTCACAGCAAGATGGTTTCAAACATCGGTGACGTGATAGTCATCATCGACAAGGATGGAATCAACCGGTACAAGAGCACCAACATTGAAAAGTGGTTTGGCTGGAAGCCGGAAGAAGTCGTTGGTGTCAGTGCGTTCGAATTGGTTCATCCCGAAGACCTAGACCATACGCAAAATTTCTTTGCTGCTTTGATGAGTAAGCAGAGTGCAACCGGGACAACCCAGTGCCGTTATCGGTGCAAAGATGGCAGTTATCACTGGATAGAAATTTCCATAGTTAATCTCTTGCACGACCCTGATATTCTGGGGATGTTGGGCAACTACCATGACATCACTGACCGAAAGCAGGCTGATGAAGCACTACGAATTAGTGAAAACCAGTTCAGGGAGATTTTTGATGAAGCCCCTATTGGCTATCACGAGTTCAATTCGGATGGGCGTCTTACCCGCATCAACCGAACTGAACTTACTTTCTTAGGTTACTCAGCAGAGGAGATGCTCGGGCACTACGTTTGGGAAATCATTGAGGGAAGCGAAATTTGCCGGAAGTCCGTGCTGAACAAACTTGCAGGAATTACGACCCCGCCGACTAATTTCGAACGGAACTATCTCAAGAAAGACGGCACATTCATACCGCTTCTCATCAAGGACAAAATCCTTCGTGATAACGCAGGCAATATCACGGGGATTCGCTCTGCCGCGATGGACATCACCGAGCGCAAGGCCGCCGAAGCCGAGTTGAAAAAACACCAGCATCATCTTGAAAAACTCGTAAACACACGAACTGCAGAACTGGCCGAAGCCAAAGAGGCGGCGGAGGCGGCCAACCTCGCCAAGAGTACCTTCTTGTCCAACATGAGCCACGAGATACGCACGCCGTTAAATGGCATCATCGGCATGACCCATATTCTGAGACGGGGAGGTGTCACTCCCGTTCAGGCTGAGCGTCTCGCCAAGATCGACACCGCCGCCGACCACCTGCTCAGCATCATCAACGATATTCTGGATCTGTCCAAAATCGAAGCCGGCAAAGTCGTCCTGGAGGACGCACCCGTGTCGATCAATGGCCTGATGACCAACGTCAAATCAATCATGAGCGAACGCGCACAGGCTAAAGGGCTGCACCTGCGGGTCGAGACCGATTATTACCACTATGAATTGCGCGGCGACCAAGTACGATTGCAGCAGGCGTTGCTCAATTATGTCGGAAATGCGATCAAATTCACCGAAACAGGAAGCGTTACGATCCGTGCCATTGCCAAAGAGGATGGTTTGGATTTTGTCGTGATGCGTTTCGAGGTGACGGATACCGGCATTGGGATCGCTCCCGATGCGTTACTGCGTTTGTTTACCCCGTTCGAGCAGGCGGAAAACAGCACGACACGCCAATACGGCGGCACCGGCCTTGGGCTGACGATTACGCGGCGACTGGCCGAACTGATGGGCGGAGAGGCTGGCGCTGAAAGCACGCCCGGCGTCGGGAGCCTGTTCTGGTTTACCGTACGGCTGGGCAGAAGCGATAGCGCGGCGGTCCCTGTTCCGTCGGTGTTCTCCGAAGCTGAAACAATCATCAGTAAGAACCATCAGGGGAAACGCATTCTGATCGTCGATGATGAACCGCTGAATCTCGAAGTGGCAAAGTTTCTACTGGAAGACATCGGATTGGCCGTTGATACAGCTGAAGACGGAGAGCAAGCCCTGATCAAAGCAAGGGGAACGTACTACGCCGCCATCCTGATGGACATGCAGATGCCAACTCTGGATGGGGTCAAGGCCACACAACAAATTCGTGAGCTACCTGCACATCGGAACACACCGATTCTGGCCATGACGGCGAACGCTTTCGTTGAAGACAGGAAGCGCTGTATGGAGGCCGGAATGAATGATTTCATTGCCAAACCGTTTAACCCGGATGGGCTTTACACGATTTTGCTCAAGTGGCTGGAACCATCCCCTATATGCCATTCTTTAAACTGAAAAAACAGGACGAATGTCCAATTTCCGGCGGGCAAACGGAAGGCAGTTTCATTCCCCAATCTGCTTTGGCAGGCTCTTTGCTGTTGTTCTCAGTAGTAATGCTGGTGCTATTGCAGGCCACAGCTATCGTATGGTGGAGCGTCAAACACGAGGTTGACTGTGAACATCAGGCTCAGTTTGACAGTTACGCGAATGATATTGTCAGCCAGATCAAGGGTGCTCTGGCAGCACATGAAAGTGCACTCAAGGGGTTGGTAGGCCTGTTCAACGCATCCACACAGGTAACACGCGACGACTTTCGTCACTATTACGCGGCCATTCGACCCGATTCCGGCATTCCTACATCAAGTTCGCTGGCATACCATGAACATCTACTGGCCAGCCAGGTTGCGCAGCATGTCAATAAAATGCGACGAGAAGGTTTTGCCGACTACCGCATACACCCGGACGCTTCGCGTGATATTTACGCGCCGCTTATCTATATTGAGCCATTTACGGACCAGAATCGGAAGGTTCTTGGCTTTGATCCATACTCTGTAGAAGCAGAACGCACGGC
>JAIFKU010000111.1 GCA_020049495.1 Accumulibacter sp. | reverse complement strand
CTACACCCGCAAGGAAGACCGTTCATGGTACAAACCCTTCACCTGCAAAACGCTCGAACTTGAGCGCAAGGATCCTCTGGCCGAGCAGATCGAGCACTTCGCCGCGGTGATCCGTGGCGAGGCCGAGCCTCTGGTCAGCGCGCGCGACGGTCTGCAAAACCTGCGCGTTACCGACGCCGTCGTCGAGGCCGCGCGGACCGGCGGGGTTGTCGCCACGGTATGACGGCTGGCGACCTCGGTGACCTTGGCATCACGGCCAGGCCAACAGTTTTCTAGGAATGAAAAAAGCTGGCACGTTACGGGATATTCCCGCAGCGTGCCAGCTCAGTCTGGATTACGCGTTGCGATCAGTAGGGCGAATATTGAATCTTTTCCAGTTCGGGATCGTAAAATTCGCCGAACAGTTCGGCATCGGACACGCTGTCGGGCTTGTCGTACTCCTTGGAAACCCAGGTGATATTCATGTAATGATGCAGGTGAATGTTTTCGGAAGTCGCGTTTCCGGCCCAGGTGCCGCAACCGATTGACGAGGTCATCGGCATGCCGTTATTCGTGCTGCCGGCGTTGGCCTTGGATTGTGGCTGACGCACCATGATCCGGCCGACACGGGCGACCATCGCCAGGCGATGAATATGCTCGTCGTCGAACGAGAAAATACCAACGGAATGGCCGATGCCCCCCACGGCGTGGATGGCCATGATGGCATCGATGGCGTTCTGGAATTCGCCCTTGTATTGGTGCACCGCCAGCAGCGTGGTCAGCTTTTCTACACACCAGATGCCTTCGGGCGAGGAGTTGTAGATTCCCGTGCCATGCGCAGCGATCAGGAACTTGCGGTCGTCCGCAATCGCAAAGCCGGCGGCCTTGGCCATGTCCTGCGGCGACAGGGCAACGGTATCGGGCAGTCTGTGCAACTCGTCGTCCCACATGACTTTCTTCATCGCCTCCTGTTCGGACGGCGTGAGCATATAGCCCCCCACGGCGACCAGTTCCTTCAGCGAGGCTTCCCAGATGCTTTCGTGAATGACGATATTGCCGTCGGCGGAGCAGCCGGAGCCGAAGTCGGAGGTCTTGGAACGCATGGTGTTGAACGCAGCTTTGTTCAACTCTTTCGCCGCCGTTTCGTCCCAGATCATGGTGGCATTGCCCGCGCCTACAGCAAAAGCTGGCGTGCCAGACATATAGGCGCGACGCACGACACCCTGTCCGCCGGTGGCAATGATCAGATCGACTTTGGTCATCAGGGCTTCCGAAATGCCTTTGTTGATCTTGGCCTTGTAGCCCAGGATCTGAATCAGATCCTCGGGCGCGCCGACTCTTTTCAGCCCTTCACGCATCAATTCGATTGTCTTGCGGCTGGTCTTCAGGGTGCGAGGGTGCGGCGAGAAGATGATGGCGTTTCTGGCCTTGACGGCATAGATGGCATTGCCGGCCGGCGTCAGGTCGGGGTTGGTGGCCGGAATCACACAGCCGATTACACCCACAGGTTTAGCATACTTGACGATGCGCTTCTCGGGGATTTCCTCGACGATGCCGACCGATTTTTGCCTCAGGCAGTCGCGCAGGATGCCGCGAATCTTGAAGCGCTTGGCTTCTCGGCTGATCGGGTCGCCAAAGTTGCTTTCCTGGATGCCCAGTTCGACGAGCTCGTGGAAGGTCTTGGAATTGGACACGATCTGTGCGACGGATTGAATCGCCCGGTCTATGGCTTCCTGGCTCCAGCTTTCAAACTCGAGCTGCGCCTTGTCGGCCTTGAGAAAGGCTTCTTCCACTTCGTTGATCTGTTCTTCGTTCAGCTTCAATTCGGCATAACGAGCCTTCATGTCATTCTGTCTGCTCATTTCATTTCCTCTTTAATAAATAACTCCAGAAAGCACTGATAAAACATCACGTCTTACTTGTTGTCCTGAGCCTTGGCCTTCTCCTTGACCAGATCGGCGCAACGGCCTGCCTTGAGCACCGTGCTGGCGGCCGCATGGCCGACGAACCCGGCGGCCATGCGCGCGGTATCCATGGCCTTGAGCAGATCGATACCGGTATCGACGCCCATTTCGTGCAGCATGTGGATTACGTCTTCCGAAGCCACGTTGCCCGAAGCGCCCGGAGCAAACGGGCAACCGCCGAGACCGGCGAAGGCGCCGTCGAACATGCGTATGCCCGCCTGCATGGCGGTGACGATGTTGGCCAGCGCCATGTCACGCGTGTTGTGGAAATGCATGACCCACTGCACTTCAGGGAACATCCGGATCATGTGCGTGCCGAGTTCGTAGACCTGGCGCGGATTGGCCATCCCGGTCGTGTCCGACAGCGACAGTTCGGTGATGCCGAGCTTGACGAAGCTGCGCACGACGTTTTCGACCTGCGCGACTGGTACCTTGCCCTGGAACGGGCAGCCAAACGAGGTCGAGATGGCGCCGGAAAGCGTCATCCTGTTCTGCGCGGCAAACTCGGCGCAGTCGGCAAACCCTTCGACCATCCTGACCGGTGTGCTGTTGAAGTTGGCCAGGCAATGGGCTTCACTGGCGGATACGGCCAACTTGGCTTTAGTCAGGCCGGCATCGAAGGCGCGCTGCACGCCCTTGATATTCGGCACCAAAGCACGGTACTCGACGCCATCGATTTTCTTCATTGCCCGGCAGAGGGCATCGGTATCGACCATCTGCGGTACCGCCTTCGGGTGCACGAAAGCGCCGATTTCGATGACCTTTACGCCTGAGGCAACAACCGCATCGAGTAACTGAAGCTTCTGTTCGACGGAAGGAATCGTCTTTTCATTCTGCAGGCCGTCGCGCAGACCGACCTCACATAGAGTGACCCTGGCAGGCCAGGTAATCGTGGGTGAGCTCATATCGAATGATCCTTTCATATAACGAGTCCTGCTTCAGAACTGGATGGTAGCTACCGAACGGAGTTCCTCCGGTGTCGAGGTACCGAAGCCGAAGAACTCGAGATAGGCGGGGATCATCTCGAACAGCATGTCGGTACCGACCTGGGTGCGGCAGCCGCGCTCACGGGCGGCGTTCACCAGGGGGGTCACTTCCGTTTTCATTACCACTTCGCCAACGAAAGTCGCCGGCGACAGTCGCGTTATGTCGAAGGGCAGCGGATCATCCGGTTTCATGCCCAGCGGCGTTCCGTTGACGACCAGATCGTAACCTGCCGGATCGGCGCTCGTGATCTTCACCTCAATCTGCGGGTAATACGTGTGCAGACGTGAAGCCAGTCCTTCGGCGGACAACGTATGGGTATCGCACAGGGCGAGCGACGCGACGCCTTCGGCGGCGAGCGACGCGGCAATGGCCGAACCCACGCCACCCGAGCCGATCACCAGACATGTGGCGCCGGAAAAAACAAAACCCTTGCGGCGCAGACCGCGCGTGAATCCCGTACCGTCGAACATGTCGCCGAGCAGGGTGCCATCCGGACGTTTCAGGATGGCGTTGGCCGATCCGGCGATCCTCGCCGTCGTCGAGCATTCGTCGACCAGGCCGATGGTCGTTACCTTGTGCGGCATCGTAACCAACGCGCCGCGAATATTCGTAAATTTGAAAATGGCTTGCAGCGAGGCCGGGTAGTCCTCGGCGAGAACACCCATCGGCATCACCACCGCATCGATCCCGTGCTTTTCGAACCACGGGTTGTAGACCATCGGTGCTCTGAAGCCCTCGGTCGGATAACCAATATGCGCAATCAAAGTTGTCTTGCCGCTAATCATTGCTATTGCCTGTCATGTAGTTTGTCATGCTCGACTGATGAAGCCGTTAAACGCGTCCGGGGCGTACCCCGGACGCGTTCAAACACCGGTCGCAAAATTACCAGCGAAATATTCTACTTGCGCAGCTTGTCGAGTTCGCCTTGCAGCTCTTTGACCAGTTCCGGTCCGACGTTGGCGCTGTACTTCTCGATTACCGGCTTCAATTTCGCGCGGATTTTTGCGAGTTCTTCGGGCGGCAGCACGCTGACCGTCATCGACTTTTTCAGATTCGCCAGCGAGGTCTCGGCCAAGGTGCGCGAATTCTGACGTTGCCAGGCCCGTGCTTCGAGGGCCGTTGACGTCAGCACGTCCTGTTCGTCCTTGGTCAGTGCGTCCCATTTCTTCTTGCTGGCGATCAGCGACTGCGGGTTGTACATATGGTTGCTGACCGTCAGGTACTTCTGGACTTCGAAGAACTTGCTGGTCTCGATTACCGAGAAGGGGTTTTCCTGCCCGTCGATGATCTTCTGTTCAAGCGCCGTATAAAGTTCTGAAAAATTCATCGGAACTGCATTGGCGCCGAGCGCGCTGAAGGTGTCGACGTAGATCGGCGACTGGATCACGCGCAACTTGAGACCGACGATGTCATCCGCCTTGGCGATCGGACGCTTGCTGTTGGTCATCTGGCGGAAGCCCAGTTCCCAGAAGATCACGTTGTACAGTCCCTTGGACGGCAACAGGTCGGCGAGTTTCTTGCCGAAGGGGCCATCGAGAACGGTGTCGGCTTCCTTGGGACTTGCGAACATGAACGGGAAGTCGAAAATGGCGTATTCCTTCTGGATACCCTGCAGGATGCCGGAGTTCATCGACGCGAAATCGATGGTTCCGCCCTGTACCGCCGAGAGCACCTGCACGTCACCGCCGAGCGTGCTCGGGAAGACCTTGAGGGTCATCTTGCCACCGCTCTTCTTGTTGATCAGCTCGGCCCATTTCTCCGAGCCGACAACCACCGGGTGTCCAGGCGCCCCATTGATGGCAATCCTGAACGTGTGTTCGTTTATCTGTGCCGGAGCGGTCGAGGAAAGCACCAGTCCGCACAGCCCCAGCGCTGCACATCCAATCATCTGCTTGATTTTCATGTAGAACTCCTTGTTAAGTCAGCCCCGAATCGGCGAAGCCACCCGTACACAAACAACTTACAACTCCTTGTCTACTACCTGCCACCCAATACTCCCCTCACCCCCGACCCCTCTCCCAGAGGGCGAGGGGAGAATCGAGAGTCGCGCGCGACTTTAGCGCAAAAAACTCATGAGCCCGGGCGTCCCTAGTACCCGCCAAGCCACTTGGCGGGAACGATGACCACAGCCGGGAAGAAAATCATGATCAGCAAGACGATGCTGTGCGAAATCAGGAAGGGGCTGACCCCCTTGACCACCTGCATCATGTTGCTCTTGGTCGCCCCGGCTACGACGTTGAGCACCGTTCCTACCGGCGGCGTGATCAGGCCGATCGAGCCGCAGACAATGAAGATCACGCCGAAGTAGATCTCGTTGATCCCGGCCTGCTTGACCACCGGCAGCAGCACCGGCGTCAGGATCAGGATGATCGGCGACAGGTCCATGACGCAGCCGACGGCAAAGAGGATGGCCACGATCGCCAGCAGCAGCAACGTCTGGTTGCCCATCAGCGGCTGGAGCAACGTCACCATCTGCCCCGGCAGGTCGGCAATGGTGATCATCCAGGCGGCGACCAGCGCCGCGGCGACTAGGAACATCACGACACCGGTACTGCGCGTGGCGGCGACCAGGACCTCGAAGATCTGCGAGATCTTAAGCTCCTTGTAGATGAAGATGGCCACGAACATGGCGTAGACCGCCGCCACGACCGCCGCCTCGGTCGGGGTAAACACGCCGAATTTCAGGCCGAAGATAATGATCGCCGGCAAACCCAGCGCCCAGGCCCCTTCAAAGAGTGCCGCCATGAAAACCTTCGCGGACTGCCTTTCGTGTACCTTCACTTCGTCATGGCGCGTGATGTACCACCAGGTGAAGGCCAGGCCCGCGCCCATATACAGGCCGGGGGCAATGCCGGCGAGGAAGAGCTTGGAGATGGAAACGCCGCCGGCGACGCCGAACAGGATGAAGGGGATGCTCGGCGGGATGATCGGTCCGATAATGCCGCCGGCGGCGACCAGGCCGCAGGCCTGTCCGCGCGAGTGGCCGGCCGCCTGCATCATGGGCACCAGCAGGGTGGCCAGTGCGGCCGCGTCGGCCACCGCCGAACCGGACAGGCTGGCGAGCAGACAGGCGGCAATGATGGTTACGTAGCCGAGCCCGCCCCGGACGTGCCCGACGAGGACCAGGGCCACCTTGACGATGCGCTTGGACAAACCGCCGACATTCATCACTTCACCGGCCAGCAGGAAGAAGGGTACCGCCATCAGGGTGAACGAGGTTGTTCCGTTGATCAGGTTCTGCGCAATGATTTGCGAGTCGAACATGTCTTGCTGGAACATCAGGGCCACGGCCGACGCCAGCAGGGCAAAAGCGATCGGCATGCCGATGGTCATGCCGGCGGCGAGCGCCGCGAGAAAGATTAATATGGTCATTTTGTTTGTGTCCTTCAGGCAGAGGTATGGGTGCCGTCGATCTGTTTGGCCGTTTCGGCGGCTTCGGCCAGCGCTTCCTCGGCTTCCGAACTGATGGTGTGGCTGAGCTTGCCGGTAATGATGGCGATCATGTCGCCGAGCAGGACCAGGATGGCGATGACGCTGAAGACGATACCGATCCCGTACAGGGCGGCCATCGAGAGCCCTGAGGCCGGCGCCGCGTTGCTCCAGTTGATCACGGTCTGTTGCCAGCTACCGTGCAGGAACAGGCCCATGATGGCTATCATCAGCACATGCGCGATGACCAGAAGCACGCGCTGTACGCCCGCCGGAAACTTGGTGAGTATACCGTCAAAGCCAAGGTGCCCGTGGTCGCGCAAGGCAACCAGACCGGCCGAATAGGTCATCCAGGTCAGGCCCCAGGAGGACAGCTCATCGGAGACCGAAATCCCCGAGTTGAAGGCGTAACGCAAGACCACGTTACCGAATACCATCACGATCATCGCCGCCAGACAGAGCGCGGCGAATACCTTCAGCGCGTGAAACAACCCATCGAGAAACTTTTTCATTGCCGTCCTTTTGTAGTGTTGCAGGTCTCGTTATGTGTGCATCATCTTCTGTTCGTACGCCTTGGCCGATTCCAGGCAGCGGAAGGCATGTTCGGCATAGCCGAATTCTTTGGCGCGGGCCAGATGCGGCAGTTCGATCGAATAGACCATCTTGGGCAGCCGATTGAGGATGTCGGCGACGTCAATGCCGCCTTCGCCCACGTACAGACGTTCCTCGCGCAGGATACGCGTCATCTCCGCGCGATCCGCAGGAATTTCTCCCTGTGCATCGCACAGGTGAGCAAAGTGGAACCACTCACTCGGCAGACCGGCTAGATCCTCAGGCTTGTCGAGTGCGCGATGGAAGTGATGCACGTCAATCATCAGTCCGGCGTTGTCGCGCTTGACCATGCGTAGCACATCAACGGCCCCGGCCAGGGTATTGACGCTGGCAATCGGCACGTATTCCAGGTCAACCGTCATGCCGAACTGCTTGGCCAGATCACAGACTTCGCCGAATTTCTCGATGGCGTACTCGCGCTTCGGCGTCCAGATGCTCGACAGCACGGCCCTGGCTCCCAGTTCGGCTGCCACTTCCATGGCCGGAAGGTATTTGGTGGGGTGCATGTCGTCGTAGATGCGCGCCAGTTCGATGTCGTGCACCTTGACGCCGGTGTCGGCGAGCGCGCGCTTGGTTTGCCTGAGCATCTCCGGATTTTCGGCGAGCGCGTAGTTGGGTTCTCCAGGCAAACCCATGTAGATCGGGCGGATGCTGACGAAATCGTAGCCGGCGCGCGCGGCGACGTAGGTCATCTCCGGCGGCGGACAACCGAGTACCGTCAGGTGTGCCAGTGAATACTGATAAGCCATGCTTCCCTCCCAGAAATTGACAGGATTGCGTCTCCATACCACGCAATCCGTCAGCCAACTTGAAAATCGATATGCGAACTTACTTGTCCGTCGACACGTGATGGACCTTCTTGCCCGGCGAGTAAATGTCCATGATGTTCCAGTGGCCTGCCGTCGGGGTGGGTACGTTCTTCATGTAGGCATCGATCACCACCGGTTTCTTGAGTTTGATGGCGCGTTCGAGGGCCGGCTTGAGTTCGGCCGCAGATTCGATCTTGATGCCCTCGATGCCATAGGCGCGGGCAATGGCCGCAAAGTCCGGCGAGTAGCTCTCGCCGTTCTTCTCGAACACCGTACCGAAGGTAGTGCCGTAGTGCGCCAACTCGAGTCCGGCGATGGTGCCGAAAGCGTGGTTGTTCATGATCAGCCAGATCACCGCGATGTCTTCTTCGAAGGCGGTGGCCAGCGCTGCCGGGTTCTGGCCAAAACCACCGTCACCGATCAGCGCCACCACGACGCGGCCAGGCAGCGCCACCTTGGCGCCGAGCGCCGCCGGCGAACCGAAGCCCATGGTGGCGAAACCGCCCGGGGTGAATACGGTGCCTGGCTCGAGAATCGGAAACTGTTGCGCCAGACCGTTCTTGTTCCAGCCGACATCGGTACAGATGATCGCGTCACGTGGCAGCGCGCTGCGCAGGTCGGCAAGAATGCGTTCCGGACGCATCGGCCAGGCATTGCTCTCCATTGCCTTCTTGTTGCCGGTAACGAAAGTTTTGCGGTTCTTGGTTATTTCAGCCAGCAGTTTGGGCCGCTGGACACCTTTCGGTGCCAGTTTTCGCGCAATGCGCAGGAGTACGGTCAGTGCCGATTTCAGATCGGCCACCGCACCGATGGCCACCGGGTAGTTACGGCCGATTTCGGCCGGGTCGATGTCGATGTGAATCAGTTTGGTCGGCGGGAAGTTGAAGGTGTATTCGGCTTCCCACGAACTGCAGTCGGCTTCGGAGAAGCGCGTTCCAAGTCCGAGGATCCAGTCGGCGCCTTTACACTTGTCGTTGATGAACTTGGTGCCCCAGAAGCCGGTCATGCCGAGGATCAGCGGATGGTCGTCGGGCAGGGCGCCCTTGCCCATCAGCGAGTGGGCGACGGGCAATTGCAGGTGTTCGGCGAATTCGCGCATCTCCTGCGCGCAGTCGGCAAGCAGGATGCCGCCGCCGACATAGAGCAGGGGCTTCTTTGCGGCAAGCAATTGCGTGACGATCCGGGTTGCCGTTTCGTCGTCGAGCGAAGGCTTGGCCAGTTTGCGTGCATTGGCCTGCACGCGCTTGAACAGTGCGACATCGATCTCCTTGGAGAAGATGTCCATCGGCACGTCGATCAGCACCGGGCCGGGACGGCCGCTTTCGGCCAGGGTAAACGCCTTTTCGAGAATTTCCGGGAACAGGTGGGGCGAATCGACACGCCACACGCGCTTGCAGAAGGGGCGGTAAATTTCGCACTGCGAGGCGTCGGCATGCAGGTTCACTTCCTGATGCGGATGCTTGCCGAAGTAGTGGGTCGGCACATCGCCGGCGATGACTACCAGCGGAATCGAGTCGAGCGAGGCGTTGGCTACGCCGGTGGCGGCGTTGGTCAGTCCGGGGCTGAGGTGCGAGAGAACGACTGCGGCCTTCTTGGTTGCCCGCGCATAACCGTCGGCGGCGTGGGCGGCGATCTGCTCGTGGCGGGTGTTGATGAACTTTATTTTCTTGCTTTTCGACAGCGCGGCGAGCACCGCGATGTTGGTGTGACCGCACAGGCCAAAAATATGTTCGACGCCGCGTGCCTCAAGATACTTGATCAACTGGTTTGAAATCAGGTCTTTCATTTGACGCTCCTATAATCGCGATGAAAAATGGGCTTTCGCCATGCGGCGAAATTGTTTATGAATTCCTGTCCGGGTCAGCCATCTTGACGGCCTGCAACCGTCTGGCGAAGCAGCGCCAGCACGACGCGCAGTTCTTCAATTGAAACCTGGCCTGGCGCTGAACTGCTCTTGCCAACGGCAAAGGTGACTGCCGAGCCATAGACCCCGCCAACCATCCGTGACAACGAACCAAGGCCACCCATCGCCATGCCGATGACCGGGATGCCACATGTCCCGCTGGCCTGCAGGGTCGCGCCCAGTAGCGTCAGCACGTCTTCCGGGGTTTTGGGCATGACCGCCACCTTGGCGATATCGGCACCTTGCCGTGCGGCTTCCGTGAATTTGGCAGCAACAGCCGCCGCATCGGGGGTGGACTGGAAATTGTGGTACGACATGATCATGGCCACGTCGTTGTCGCGCGAGGTATTGCGCAGACGGGCAAGGTTCTCGGCCGGGTTGCTCAGTTCGTAGTCGATAATATCCACGCAGCCGCTGGCGCAAGCGGCGACATAGAGTTTGACGACGTCATCTTCGTCGAGGGCGATACGTTCTCCCCCTTCGTTCATCGACCGCCGCGTGAAAATGATCGGGATGTCTCCAGCGGCCTGCTTGAGGCTGCCGGCAAGCTCGATGACCATCGGGGTATTTCCGATGCCCTCGAAAAAGTCAACGCGCCATTCGATAAGGTCGGGTTTTTTCGCCAGAACGATTGCCAGTTCACCGAGCAGGGCCTCGCGCGTCCTGCCCACCAGGGGCGTGCAGATGAGCGGAGATGTACCGTCACCAAGCGGCTGGCCATGCAGATGGATCAAATTCACTGAAGCAGCATTCCTTGCCGCCTTCGTTTTTCCGGCACGGGCTACCGCAAGCGGCTCTGGGCTGGACTTGCGCCTGGCGGTTTTTTCGCGGACTGCGATCACTTCCATCAACGCCTCCTGTGGCAACGTCACTGCTCCTCAGCGCGTCTTTTTTTCTTATCTTAGTTCACGCGCGCTGCTAGATTTACGGACTTGAGCCTGCTTTTGCGCGAATACCGCTCAGGTAGGAGCGATATTCGCGCAAATTTGAAGATTCCAAGCCCCGAATGCAACGGGGTTCTGGGCTCAACCATTTGCGGACCGAATGTTTCCACATTTGCCCGGCAGAACCGGATAGCCGGAAAAACTGATGGGCGGTATCGACCGCCCATCAGATCGACGTCTTGCCCCAAAGCCCGGCAATCGGTCAGTAAATTGACACCGTTACTTGCTGGCAGGTTTGGGGATTCCGAATTTCTCAGGCGATTCTTTTCCTGCACCTGCGTCGTAGATCAGCCACGACATCTGCGAGCGCCAGGTATTGATGAAGGTCCTGGCATCCTTGCCGGTCAACCCCAGGACATCGAGACCATTGGTCTTGGCATAGTCGACGAATTTGGCGTCGTTCAGCGCGTACTTGTAGGCGGCAGTGAGTTTGTCAATGATCGGCTGGGGGGTTCCTTTCTTCACATACACACCATAGAAGAATCCTGACGCTTTCATAACATCGTTAAATGCAGGATTTAGCTTGGTAATGTAAGGAATCTCAGGCAATGAGGAGTTTGGCGAATTCTTCATGATCGCCAGCGCCCGCAAGTCGCCATTCTTGATGTACTGAGTCGCTGCGCCGACCGCCAGACCACTGACATCGAGTTGCTTGCCGAGCATGGCCGTAACTAGCGGGCCGTCACCGTCGTAGGCAACCGGGTTGAAAGTCACGCCCTCGACTTTCTTGAGCAATGTTCCAGTAACCCAGGGCTGACCGCCGACACCGCTGATGCCGATTGAAAGCTTGCCCGGACTGGCCTTGGCAGCCTTGATCAGATCATCATAGGTCTTGAGCGGTGAATCTTTGTGCACCACAATCACCGTTGATCCCTGGACCGAAAGGATGACGGGTTCAAATTCGTCATAGCTGAGGGGTGAAAGACCGAGCACTTGATACAACTGCGGATTTTCCGCGTGAAACATCACCGTGTACCCGTCGGCCTTGGCGGAATAAACCGCTTGCGCTGCAATGGCGCCGGTTGCACCAGTCCTGTTGGCCAGAACGATGGATTGTTTCAGAATCTTTTCGGCAATCGGAGTCGTCAGGCGAGAAACGGTATCCGTACCACCGCCAGCACCCCAGGCAATGATGCCGGTTATCGGACGTTCGGGATAGTCAGCAGCGTTAGCGAAGCCAACTACCAAAAGACTGGCAGCCAGAACCAGTTTTGACCATTTGAATAATTTCATGCGTTTCTCCTTAGTTAAAAAACCAATCATCCGGAACTTGTTTCTGGTGATTGGATCCTGCCACCAATAATCACTCCTGACACAAGTCATGTGAACGGGAGTGATCAACCGATATTTCCAGGGTTACTTTCTTGTCACGTTTTCTGCGATCTAAAAAAACCGGGTAGAACATTTTCAACTCCGAAAAGCTACTCTGCGAAATTCCCGGCTTGAATGCGGTTCCAGCCTAGCGCACTCTGCCCAGAAGCAAGGCGTGCAGATAACGTGCAGCTTCCAGCCCGTTATGCCTGAGTTCAATGGCCTTGGCGATCACGATGTCCGGGCCAAGCTGGCTGGCCTCAATATCCCGTTGTACACCTTCGAGGACGATGCTGTGACGTTCGGCTTTGACGCTGTCCACAAATACCTGCGGATAAGATGCAGCAAGGTTGTTGTAATAGGTCTTTCTTTCATCTCCCAGCAAGCTGCCAAATTCATCAGCCCTGTTCTGGCCGAATATCTGTTCGGCCAGTGTCCGGCACGGGATACTGACATCGAAGTCGCGGTTTTCCTTCTTGGCGGCGACATACTCGCGCGTCGCCAGTTCGCCGTAGGTCAACATGGCTTTGCTGTGCACACGCCGCCATGGCTGAGTGCTGAACGACCGGAAGCGAATCGACATGTGCAGACCGGCGAGCAGGAAGGGAACATAGAACGCCCAGCGTGCCCAGCCGTCCAGACGATTGATGGCTACGCCACTGGCTACCAGTGTAACCATCGCCGCCCAGCCAAAACCGAGATACCACGCCACCCTCATCCTCTGTTTCCTTTCATGCACTTACCCTTCAAGGTTTCTTGCCTAACAACTGTTTAACCCAGGCACTCACTTTTGCGTTGGCGACAACGAGAGTCAGGAACATCATCGCCAGCAGGACGAGAGGAATCGCGTTGGTTGTCATCTCATGAAAGAATCCCATGACGCTGCCATGCGTCATCTGCACGCCGCGCCGGAAATTGGAGTCGATAATCGGGCTCAGGATGACCCCGAGTACCAGGGGAGCAACCGGATAGGCGTAACGCTTCATGAAATAGCCGACAATTCCGAAGCCGATCATCCAGTAGATATCGGCAATGCTGTTCTGGATCGAATAGCCGCCGACAAAGGTCAGCACGATGATAATCGGGATGATGATCGGCTTGGGAACCTCGACGATCTTGCTGAACATGCGGATGCCGGTCATGCCGCAGATATAGAGGAAGATGTTGGCCAGAACCAGCGAACCGACGACGAACCAGAAAAACTCGGGTTGTTCGCGCATCAGCATGGGGCCGGGGCGCAAGCCGTGAATGATCAGTGCGCCGATGAGCACCGCCGTCACCGAATCCCCTGGGATCCCGAGCGTCATCATCGGCACGAAGGCACCGCCGATCGCCGCATTACACGCGCACTCAGGAGCGATCAGACCCTGATAGGCACCTTGCCCGAAGGGCTTGGGGTAGGGGTTCTTGACCGTGCGTTTGGCGTGGTCGTAAGCCATCAGCGCAGCGATATCGCCGCCGGTGCCGGGTAGCGCTCCGACGACCACACCTATTGTCGAGGCACGAAAGGTCAGCCACATGTTGTCCCAGATGACATCCCATCTGGGCGTTACGCGGGTAATCTGCTGTTTTACCGGATGCACCTTGGTCTGCAACTGGACCAGCGCTTCCGAAATGCCGAAAGTGCCGATCATCACGATCACGAAGTGGATGCCGCCGAGCATGGGAAGAGAGCCAAATGTCATTCGCCCCTGCCCGGTTTCCGGATCCATTCCGATCAGACCAACCAGAATGCCGATGAACGCCGTGACCAGCGCCTTGATCATGTTGCCTTCGGACAGGCTGCCGACCAGGAACAAGCCCATGAAGGCCAGTAGGAAGTAATCGCGAGGCATGAACGAAAGCGCGAGTTGCGCGATCAGCGGCGCGAACAGGGCAAGAATGATGATGCCGAAGAAATCGCCGATCACCGACTGGGTCGTGCTCAGCCCCATGGCTTCGCCGGCCAGACCCATCTTGGCCAGCGGGTAGCCGTCAAATCCGGATGCGACCGCTGCCGGCGCACCGGGGATGTTGAGCAGGATGCCCGAACGTGCGCCGCCATAGACGCCGCCGGTATAGATGCCGACCATGATTGCCAGCGCCGGCAATACGTCCCAGGTAAAGGTGAACGAGATCAGCAGCGACACGGCCATCGTCACCGACAGACCGGGAATGGCGCCCACATACAGTCCGACAAAGGTACCGACGCCGATCCACCAGACCAGCGTAATACTCATGAAAGGGACTAGAAAGCCCTCCAAACCTGTATACATATTTATACCTCCGGCAAGATTTACGGCAGGACGACTTGAAACAGGGTGGAGAAAATCAGATACAGTCCGCCGACCGTTCCGGCCGATACGGCGATTTTTAGCAGCAGATGCTTTCTTTCGAGCAGATACATCGTGGTGACCAGAAAGAGGAAGGTTGCTGGAACAAAATGTATCGTTTCGACGATAAAGCCGTAAATCAATACCATCGCAATCAAGATGACCACGTCCTTGTCAAACAGGTAATGCAAGAACTCTGCGATCGAGCCTTCTTTGTATCCTCTGCCGAGGCATTGAATGGCCAGGGCAAAGATCATCAGGATCAGAGCTCCGGCAACCAGTTGCGGTATGCTTCCCGGCCCGCTGGTGATTCCCTGGAAAATTCCCGGGCTGTTCAAAGTATCAATGAACAAGCCACCACAGATAATGAGCAGAAGCAGTAGCATCTTGTATTCGCCCCTGGCGGGCAGCTGCACTATGGGTTGTTCCGTTATTGCTGTTCCATCCTTTACATTTTCCGACATGTCCTACCTCCACTTGTAAAATTGCTGCAAAGAGGGGTCGCCTCCCTGCAATGACCAATCTCTTACAGAACTGCGGATCTTTCCATTCGCGGTTTCTCGCGAGACTCCTTTGCCCATCCTGTGTCATCGATTGGCTTGTCTTCGAGAACTTCGGTAAAAAAATACACCAGTTGAGGCTAAAACAATTACCCAGCAAAAACAAGGCGAGTAGCGCCGAGACCCGGTACTTCAGTACTCGATTTTCGACAGATCACGAAGTTCTTCCGCTGTCGTGGTTCCGTAACCAAAAAACTCGAGATAGGCGGGAATCATCTCGAACAGCATGTCGGTACCGATCTGGAAGCGGCATCCGCGCTCCTGCGCGACCTGCAGCAGCGGTGTCATCTCGGTCTTCATTACTACCTCGCCGACGAAGCTTGCTCGGGCAAGGCGTGTAATGTCCATGGGCAGGGGATCTCCGGGCAACCCCAGCGGTGTGGCGTTGACCACCAGATCGTAACCCTCGGTGTCCCTCGAACCGGTGCGGACAAGCAATTCCGGATAATGCTGCCGGAGCCGTGAGGCCAGGCCTTCTGCCGATTCGGCCTGGGTGTCGAAGATCGAAACTTGCTTTACTCCCTCGGCGGCAAGCGAGGCTGCGATCGCCGAGCCGACGCCACCGGATCCCACTACCAGGCATTTTGCACCGGCAAAGACGAAGCCCTTGCGGCGCAGGCCCCGCGTGAATCCCGTACCGTCGAATATGTCGCCGAGCAGGCTGCCATCGGGCCGTTTCAGGATGGCGTTGCACGATCCGGCGATCCTTGCCGCCGTCGAGATATCGTCGACCAGTTCCGCCGTCGCGACCTTGTGCGGCATGGTGACCAGAGCGCCGGGAATATTGGTCAGCTTGAATATCGACCTCAGTACTGCCGGGAAATCCTCGGGTTTCACGCCCATCGGAACGACCACCGCGTCGATCCCGTTCTTTTCGAACCAGGGGTTGTAAATGAGTGGTGCCTTGAACGCCTTGGTCGGATAACCCAAAAGGGGTAACAGGTTCGTGCTGCCGCGAATCATGCGTCTCTCCTTGCGTTGCGAACGGGACACTTTACGGCGCTGGCCCGGACACTTGAGCCGGGCTGAATAACCCACAATCCTCGCAAAAACGTAGACGAGGTGGGGAAAATCAGCACTTCTCAACTTTCGATGAGGCAATATAGAACCCCATCGTTATCATGTATAGTCATCAATTTCAATATTTGGTATGGCTATAATCTAATAGTGGTAGTCAATCCGTGCATGACTGGAATGGCTGGATAGCTTGCTGACGCATTGAGAAAGGAAAATCCGCCGATGGATGGAAACCAGGAGATCGACAATTATCCCAACGTCAGGGATCTGAAAATGCTTGATCTCATTTACACCACGCGCAGTGTGAGTAAAGCCGCCGAATTCATGGGGCAGACCCAGCCGACGGTCAGCTCCTGGCTAAAAAGAATTCGTGAACAGCTCAAGGACCCACTCTTCGTGCGCACCTCCGGAGGCATGAGCCCGACGCCCCGCGCCGAGATCGTGGTGAACAAGGCAAGGGAAATTCTCGAGGCCATGCACCAGATCACTGAAGGAGTTCCGCGCTTTGATGCTTCAACATCAACCCGTGTCTTCCGCATGTGCGTGCCGGATGCGGCACAAATCACCTTGCTCCCGGCGATGCTGGAGTACATCCGCAGTGCTGCGCCCCATCTGCAACTGGAGGCCTTGCCCGTTGATAAACAGACGCCATACCTGCTGGAAAGCGGCGAGGCCGATCTGGCTTTTGGCGGTTTCGTTCCCGGTATCGAAGCGGGTTTTTACGAGCAAACCCTGTTCGAACAGGATTTCGTATGTCTCGTCAGCAATGTACATCCGCGTATCAGGGACCAACTGACTCTGGATGACTTTCAGCGCGAGGCTCACGTCGCGGTCGGCTATGGCAGCGCCAATACCGTCATCGAGACCGAGTTGAAGCGCCAGAAGATCGAAAGACGGGTCATGGCTTCGCTGCAGGGTGTTCTCGGCGTCTCGAGGATTGTCTCCAGTACCGACATGATCACGACACTTCCCGGTCAAATCGCGGTGACGCTGGCGCGTAGCGGTTCGGTACGACTCTTTCCCTGCCCGGTTACTATGCCCGTTATCGTGGTCAAGCAATACTGGCACTCCCGTTTTCATCGCGACCCGGGTAACCAGTGGTTACGATCCGTTTGCACCAGACAGGCGCGCTCCAGTCTGGAACCCACCCCGTTTGCCCGGGAAAGTTCTGCACACACCTGAGCGTCTTGACCGGCCAGTCCTTTTACGCCCTATTCGCAGCGACCTGAGCGCCAATAGCGCACTTCCGGAGATTCCATGATCAGCAAACCCAAGTTTCCATGATCAGCAAACCCAAGTTGGAAAAACGTGACTGGATCGCCGGTCTGGAGAAAGGCATTCGCGTCATCGAAGCCTTCAACGACGCCCATCCCCGGCTCACGCCGTCAACCGCTGCCCGCCGAACCGGAATTACCCGTACGGCAGCGCGTCGTTATCTGCTTACCCTGCAGCACCTTGGCTATGTCGATAGCGATGGACATCTGTTCTGGCTGACGCCGCGAGTGCTGCGGCTGGGCTGGTCGTATTTCGACTCAGCCAAGCTTCCCCGGGCCGCCCAGCCCTACCTGCAACGGATCAGTGTGGCTCTCGGCGGTGCCACCTATTTTGCCGTACTCGATGAAGACGACGTTGTCTTCGTGGCCCGTGATGGTTCGAATCAGGTACAGAATGTCGGTTTCGTCCTCGGCTCACGCGTTTCGGCCAATCTGTCGGCAGCCGGGATCGCCATGC
>JAIFKU010000133.1 GCA_020049495.1 Accumulibacter sp. | reverse complement strand
TCATTAGAAACTATGGCGAAGAACGGTTTGCTTTCCAGATTGCAAAGAAGATTGTGGCTGCTCGGAGCGAGCGGCCTGTTGCAACCACGGGTGAACTCGCCACGCTTGTACGCGCGGCCGTGCGGACCCGTGAGCCCGGCCAGGATCCGGCGACGCGTACCTTTCAGGCTTTACGGATTCATGTCAATCAGGAACTCGAGCAGTTGGCTCTAGTCCTGCCTCAGGCGATGAACGTTCTGACGCGTGGCGGACGGCTGGTGGTGATCAGCTTCCATTCGCTGGAAGATCGCATCGTCAAGCGCTTCATGCGCGAACAGGCGAGTACGGATAACTTGCCGAAGAACCTCCCCTTGCGTTCAGTCGATCTTCCTCAACCCAGGCTGCGTCTGGTCGGCAAGCCGGTCAGGGCCGGCGCGGCCGAAATTGCGGCCAATCCCAGGGCGCGCAGCGCGGTGATGCGGGTGGCTGAGAAATGCGCTGAACAACTCGCAGAGAAACCGGAGGCGGCCTGAAATGGTGCGCCTGAACATGTTCCTGCTCCTTGTTGCGGTGTTTTGCGCGCTCAGTGTGGTGACCTCGCAGCACAAGGCCCGCAAGCTCTTTCAGGCGCTCGAGAGTGAGCAGGATCGCGCCAGGCAGCTTGAAGTCGAGTACGGCCAGTTGCAACTCGAGCTGTCAACCTGGGCGACCTCGCCACGGATCGAGAAAATCGCCCGCGACAAGCTCAGGATGCGCACACCGGAAGCGTCGAAAGTGGTTACCGCCAGTTCGGGAGGGCTGCCGCGATGATGAGCTTCAGAGGCGCGCGGGCGCACAAATTCGCCGAAAGTCCGGTGCTCAAGCTGCGTTTGCCGGCCTGGCGTTCGCGCCTGATGGCTTTACTTATTCTGAGCTGCTTTGCTGTGCTCATCGGTCGTTCGTTCTATTTGCAGGTGCTCAACAACGATTTCCTGCAGGAGAAGGGCGATTCGCGCTACCGGCGTGATCTAGAAATCTCCGCTTCGCGTGGCCGCATCGCCGACCGTAATGGCGACGTACTGGCCGTCTCGACGCCGATGAAGTCGGTCTGGGCAATTCCTGCCGATGCCCGTCTGACACCGCAACAGGCCAGACAGTTGGCCGCCCTGCTCGAAATGGATACCAAGGAGCTGTCGCGCAAGCTGGCCAGCGACAAGCCCTTCGTGTTTCTGCAGCGGCAGTTGCCACCGGATGTCGGCGAACAGGTGGCGGCGCTGAAACTGCCCGGTATCGGCCAGGACAAGGAGTATCGCCGTTTCTATCCGAGCGGCGAAATGACCGCGCATCTCGTCGGATTTACCGGCGTTGACAACAAGGGTCTTGAAGGCGTCGAACTGGCCTTTCAGGGACAGTTGCTGGGCCATTCCGGCAGTCGCAGCGTGATCAAGGATCGGCGCGGTCAGATTGTCGAGGATGTGGGCTCGATCAAGCCACCGCAGGACGGCAGGGATATCCGTCTGGCGCTCGACTCCAAGATTCAGTACCTCGCCTACAGCCAGTTGAAACAGGCCATTGTCGACTACAAGGCCAAGGCCGGCGGTGCCGTGGTTATTGATGCCAAGAGCGGTGAAATCCTCGCGCTGGCCAACTGGCCGACCTACAACCCGAACAATCGCGAACGTCTGACGGGTGCGCAACTGCGCAACCGCGCCGTGACCGACACCTTCGAGCCGGGATCAACGCTGAAACCGTTCACCATTGCCCTGGCCCTGGAGAGTGGCAAGGTTCGTTTCGATTCGATCATCAATTGTGCGCCGGGCAAACTGACCATCGGCAGTGCGACGATTTCCGATGCGCATCCGCACGGTGCATTGACGGTGGCGCAGGTGATCCAGAAGTCGTCCAACGTCGGCGCCGCCAAAATTGCCGGCACGCTGTTGCCGCAACAGATGTGGGACATGTTTGACGCCGTCGGTTTCGGCCAGGTATCACGGTTGGGTTTTCCCGGCGAGGTAGGCGGTCGCCTGCGTCCCTGGAAGACCTGGCGTCCGATCGAACAGGCCACGATGTCCTACGGCCACGGCATTTCGGTTTCGCTGATGCAACTGGCGCGCGCCTACTCCGTGTTTGCGCGCGAAGGCGACATGATTCCGCTGACGCTGACCAAACTCGATTCGCTGCCCCTCGGTACGACACCAGTGTTCAGCCAGCAGACGGCGCGCGAGGTGCGGGCCATGCTCGAGATGGCCGTGCAGCCTGGGGGTACCGCGCCCAAGGCGCAGATTCCCGGCTATCGCGTTGCCGGCAAGACGGGTACCGCCTACAAACTGGAAGGCGGCTTGTATGCCAAAAAATATGTGGCGTCCTTCGTCGGCTTTGCCCCGGCGTCGGATCCGCGCCTGATCGTGGCCGTCATGATCGACGAACCCGGCGGTACCCAGCACTACGGCGGCGATGTCGCCGGCCCGGTGTTTGCCGGGGTGATGAGCGGTGCCTTGCGTACGCTGGGTATCGCGCCGGATGCGGCACTGCGCCCCGAAACAGCTCCTGCCGGGGTTCAGGTGGCGCACAGCAGTCAGGTGCACAATGTTCCCGGCGCTGCGGATGTCCCGGTCGCCAAGGAGAAACTGTGAGCAGGATGACCCCGCTTCTGGCCGAATCTCCGGCGGCCGTCATCCAGCTTCTGGAAGCGCTGGGTGTGCAGCCGGGCGGGGTGGCTGACGACAGCCGTCGGGTACGTCCCGGCGATCTTTTTGTTGCCTATCCCGGCGATCTGGCCGACGGACGCCAGTACATTGCCGACGCCATTGCGCGCGGTGCTTCGGCGGTGCTCTGGGAAGCCACAGACGGTTTTGTCTGGAACGCCGACTGGCGTATTGCCAATCTTCCGGCCAACGGCTTGCGGCAACTGTGCGGACCGCTGGCGCATGCGATTTTCGGCCAGCCGAGCGAGCGTCTGTCGCTGATTGCGATTACCGGTACCAACGGCAAGACGACCATCAGTCAATGGCTGGGCCACGCCCATCCACGGCCTTGCGCCATCATCGGCACGCTCGGTGCCGGGTTTGCGCAGACCCTTGTTGAAACCGGTTTTACCACGCCCGAGGCGGCGACGTTGACGCGCTATCTCAGCGAATTTGCAGGTGCCGGAGCACAGGCCTGTGCCCTGGAGGCCAGTTCAATCGGCATCGAAGAAGGGCGTCTGGGTGGCGCGCGAGTCGATGTGGCGGTATTTACCAATCTGACACGTGACCATCTCGACTATCACGGCACGATGGAAAAATATGCCGCTGCCAAGGAAAAGCTGTTCACCTGGCCGCGCCTGCGTCTGGCCGTGATCAATCTGGATGACCCGTTCGGTCGCGAACTGGCGGAGCGCACGACGGCAACCAAGGTTCTCGCATATACGCAGAGCGAAGCGCCATGCAATCGACAGGGCGTGATCAGCGCCGAAAACGTCAGGGAAACGATCAACGGTCTTAACTTCCGGCTGTGTGCTCCGAATGGACGGGCACTGGTCGAGACCGGATTGCTCGGTCGTTACAACGTCTCCAACCTGCTCGCCGTGGCCGCAGTTCTGGTCGATGCCGGTCTGACACCGGCCGAGATTGCCACCGGTTTCGCACAATTGTCTTCGCCACCGGGGCGGCTGGAAAAAGTGGGTGGACACAACGAACCCCTGATCGTTGTCGATTATGCCCACACTCCCGACGCCCTGGAAAATGCCCTACGTGCTCTGCGCGCCGTGGCCGAGGCGCGCGGTGCCAGTCTGGTTGCCATCTTCGGCTGCGGCGGTGATCGCGATCGCGGCAAGCGGGCGTTGATGGGTGGAATCGCCATACAACTCGCCGACCGGGTGGTGCTGGCCAGCGATAACCCGCGCAGCGAGGAGCCAGCAGCGATTCTCGCCGAAATCAGCATCGCGGCACCGGGCGCCGAGGTCATCATTGATCGCGCCGAGGCCATTCGCCGGACGATTCTTGCCGCGCATCCGGCCGATGTGATTCTGCTTGCCGGCAAGGGGCACGAACCCTATCAGGAAATCGCCGGCGTGCGCCGCCCGTTCTCGGATGTTGCCGAAGCGCGTGCGGCACTTGCCGCCCGTCAGGAGATGAGCCAATGAAGGTCATGATGACTATCCAGGAGGCCGCGGCGGCCATGGCGGGGACGCCATGGGGAGAAAACCGGTCTTTCTCCGGCGTGTCGACAGACAGCCGTAGCATTGCTGCCGGAGAACTTTTTGTTGCGCTACGTGGCGAGAATTTCGATGGCCATGGCTTCGTCGCTGCTGCACAAGCGCGCGGGGCCGTCGCTTCGGTGGTTGCGTCTTCTGCCGTCGACAGCCTGAGGGAAGTTGATCTGCCGCTGATCGAAGTTGCCGATACGCGTCTCGCGCTCGGTGCTCTGGCGGCCAAGTGGCGCCTCCGCTTCACGCTGCCGCTGATCGCCGTGACCGGCAGCAATGGCAAGACGACAAGCAAGGAAATGCTCACCAGCATCCTGAAAGCGGCTTTTGGCGAGGCCGTGCTGGCGACCCGGGGCAACCGCAATAACGACATTGGTCTGCCGCTGACCCTGCTCGCGCTCAATGCCGGGTATCGCGCTGCCGTGGTCGAAATGGGCATGAATCATCCGGGCGAGATCGCCGCCCTGACGTGCATCGCCCGGCCAACGGTGGCTCTGGTGACCAACGCCCAGCGTGCGCATCTGGCTGGAATGGGCAGCATCGAGACGGTTGCCGTGGAAAAAGGCAACATCTTCACGGGTCTGGCCCGAGAAGGCGTGGCGGTGTTCAACGCCGACGACCCGTGGGCCGCCTTATGGCGTTCCCAGAGTGTCAACAGGCCGGTGATGTGTTTTTCGTTTGAACGTGCGGCCGAGGTCACCGGACGCTACCTGGCGCATGGGCTGGAAAACCAGCTCATCATCTCGGCCCAGGGCGAACAGGTTGAAGTCTCGCTGGCGCTGCCGGGAGCCCACAACGCCCGCAATGCCCTCGGCGCGGCAACCGCCGCCTTGGCCGCAGGCGTGTCGCTGGCGGCGGTGCGCGATGGCCTGGCAGCCTTTCGCGGAATAAAGGGTCGCCTGCAGCGGCGTACGGGCCTGAACGGCTCGGTCGTGCTCGACGACACCTACAACGCCAATCCGGATTCGGTGCGCGCCGGTATCGATGTGCTGGCGGCGACGATCGGCAAGAAAATTCTCGTTCTTGGTGACATGGGCGAAATCGGTGACATGACCGGCCAGTTCCATGACGAGGTTGGTGGTTATGCCAAGAGTCAGGGCGTCGATCTGCTGCTGGCCCTGGGTGATTCGAGCCCGCTGGCGGCCAGCAACTTCGGCACGGGCGGACAGCACTTCAAGAAGATCGAGGACCTGATCGAGGCCTTGACCCGCGAACTGACCCCGGAGACAACGGTGCTGATCAAGGGCTCGCGCTTCATGCGCATGGAGCGGGTGGCCGATGCCGTTGCCGGGGCTGGTAACACGGCGCCAGTGGAAGGGGGCACATAATGCTGCTGATTCTGGCGCAATGGCTGTCGCAGGATATCCGCGGCTTTAATGTATTCAACTACATTACCCTGCGTGCCGTGCTGGCTGCCATGACGGCGCTGATCATTTCCTTTGTCGCCGGACCGCGTGTCATCCGCTGGCTGACGGAAAAAAAGATCGGCCAGGCGGTCCGCCAGGATGGCCCGCAGACCCATCTGGTCAAGTCCGGTACGCCGACCATGGGCGGCGCACTGATCCTGATCGCCATCGGCATCACGACACTGCTCTGGGGCGATCTGGCCAACCGCTACGTGTGGGTGGTACTGATCGTCACTCTGGGTTTTGGCGCCATCGGTTGGTACGACGACTGGAAGAAGGTGGTCTACCGCGACCCGAAAGGGCTGGCCAGTCGCTGGAAATATTTCTGGCAATCCGTTCTGGGTCTGGTGGTGGCGATCTACCTTGCGCTTTCGGCTACGGTCCCGGCGCAGATGGAACTGATCGTTCCCTTTTTCAAGACTGTCACCTATCCGCTGGGTGTGGTCGGATTCATCACGCTGACCTACCTCGTCATCGTCGGCACCAGCAACGCAGTTAATTTGACCGATGGTCTCGATGGACTGGCGATCATGCCGACGGTGATGATTGCCGGCGCGCTGGCAATCTTTGCCTACGTCGCCGGCAGCGCGGTTTTTTCAAAATATCTGCTCATGCCGTATATCCCGGGAGCCGGAGAACTGGCTGTTTTTCTAGGCGCGCTGGCCGGCGCCGGGCTTGGTTTTCTGTGGTTCAACGCCTACCCGGCCGAAGTATTCATGGGCGACGTCGGCGCACTGGCACTCGGAGCGGCGCTCGGCACCGTAGCCGTGATCGTGCGCCAGGAAATTGTTCTGGCGATCATGGGCGGTGTCTTCGTTGCCGAGACGCTGTCGGTCGCGGCGCAGGTGCTCTACTTCAAGTTTACAGGTGGCAAGCGGATTTTCCGCATGGCACCCCTGCATCACCATTACGAACTCAGCGGCTGGAAAGAAACCCAGGTCGTCGTCCGTTTCTGGATCATCACCATCATGCTGGTGCTGATCGGACTGTCAACCTTGAAAATCAGATGAGCACAGTGCGAACAAAACGGACGATTTTGGCGTTGGGGGAGACTCACATGGAGGCCTATGGCCGGAATGTTATGGCGACACCAAACCTAAAAATCCGTTTCTGGATCATCACCATCATGCTGGTGCTGGTCGGTCTGTCCACGCTGAAGATCCGTTGATATGAATCTTCCCGGCAAACACGTACTGGTCATCGGTCTCGGCGAGAGCGGTCTGGCCATGGCCCGATGGCTCGCACGCCAGGGTGCGGTGGTGCGCGTTGCCGACAGCCGTCTGTCGCCGCCCAACGTGGACGCCCTGCGTGCCGCTGTGCCGCAGGCCGAACTGATGGCCGGTCCTTTCGTGGCGAAGACCTTTGCCGGTATCGAACTGATTGCCCTCTCGCCCGGAGTGCCGGTGCAGGAACCCCTGGTGCAGCAGGCGCTGGCCGGTGGCGTGCCGGTCGTTTCGGAAATCGAGCTGTTTGCCTGGGGCGTTCGCCAACTCAAGCCGCCGGCCAGGGTGATGGCCATCACCGGCAGCAACGGCAAGACGACGACGACGGCGTTGACGGCCCATCTGCTCAATGCTGCAGGTGTCCCTGCGACCGCCTGCGGGAACATTTCTCCGGCGGCGCTCGATGCTCTGATGCAGGCCCTCGATTCAGGAACACTGCCGGAAATCTGGGTCCTCGAACTCTCCAGTTTCCAGCTCGAGACGACCTATACACTCAAGGCGGATGTCGCGACCGTGCTCAATATCTGTGAAGATCATCTGGACCGTTACAGCGGGATCGATGATTACGCTGCAGCCAAGGCGCGCGTTTTTGAAGGCTGCGCGGCCAGGGTACTGAACCGGGATAACGAGCGCAGTTCGGCATGGTTACAAAGCGCTGGCAAAGTGTTTAGCTTCGGTCTTGATGCGCCGCCGCGCATCACCGATTTTGGCCTTGACGCCGGCTGGATCGTGCGCGGTAGCGAAAGACTGATGGCGCTGAATGCGCTCAAACTGGTGGGCCTGCACAATGCCGCCAACGCCATGGCCGCGCTGGCGCTATGCGAAGCTGTGGGCGTCGCACCACGCCGCGTGCTGCCGGCACTGGCCGAATTCACCGGGCTGGCCCATCGCGTCGAGTTTGTCGCCGAAATCAACGCGGTCGCCTATTACGACGACTCCAAGGGCACCAACGTTGGCGCAACGCTGGCGGCGGTTCAGGGGATGGGACGCAAAGTGGCGATCATTCTCGGCGGAGAAGGCAAGGCGCAGGATTTTTCCCCGCTCAAGGCCGCTCTGGCCGCGCATGCGCGGGCCGTGGCCCTGATCGGACGTGACGCCGGACTGATTGCTGCGGCGATCGAAGGCTGTGGCGTTCACACGCAGTTCCATACCGACCTGGACGCGGCGGTGCGCTGGTGTGCGGCGCAGACGCAGCCGGGCGATGCTGTCCTGCTTTCGCCGGCCTGTGCCAGTTTCGACATGTTCCGCAATTACGGCCATCGGGCGCAGGTGTTCATCGACGCCGTGCGTGCCATGGCGAGCAGGGGGGCGCCTGATGCTACCCGCGTCTGATCCCTCGCGCCGGATGCCTGCCGAAGTGGATATGGCCCTCCTGTGGAGCAGCCTGATCCTGCTGCTGATCGGCATGGTGATGGTCTATTCGGCATCGATTGCCATTGCCGAAGCCGGACGCTTTACCGGCAATCATCCGGCGTATTTCCTGGTTCGCCACGGTGTATTCCTGACCATCGGACTGGTCGCTGCCGGAGTGACTTTCCAGGTGCCCTTATCCACCTGGCAGAAGCTGGCGCCCTGGCTTTTTGTTGCCGGCTTCGTCCTGCTGGCACTGGTGCTGATCCCGGGGGTCGGTCGCGATGTCAATGGCGCGCGGCGCTGGCTGTCGCTCGGGGTGGCCAATCTGCAGCCGTCGGAGCTGATGAAGCTGTTCGCCGTGCTTTACGCGGCCGACTATACGATACGCAAGATGCCGCACATGCACGACCTGAAAAAGGCCTTTTTGCCGATGGCCGGTGCCATGGTAGCTGTCGGTGTGCTGCTGTTGAAGGAACCGGATTTCGGTGCTTTCGTGGTGATCATTTCGATCGCCATCGGCATTCTCTTTCTCGGCGGCATGCGCGCGCGTCTGTTCGCCATCCTGATCGCCGTGCTGGTGGTCGCCTTTGCCGTGCTGATCATCGTTTCTCCCTACCGGCGTGATCGCATCTTCGGATTCATGGATCCATGGTCCGATGCCTTCGGCCGCGGCTATCAGCTTTCGCATGCGCTGATCGCCTTCGGCCGTGGCGAGTTGCTCGGTGTCGGTCTGGGCGCCAGCGTCGAAAAGCTGTTCTACCTGCCCGAAGCGCATACCGATTTTCTGCTCGCCGTGATTGCCGAAGAACTGGGTTTTACCGGTGTCGTGGTGGTCATCATCCTGTTTGGCCTGCTCATCCAGCGGGCCTTCGTCATCGGCCGCCAGGCCGTTGCCCTGGAACGTCTTTACCCGGCACTAGTGGCGCAAGGGATCGGCATTTGGATCGGTATTCAGGGCTTCATCAACATGGGCGTCAATATGGGGTTGCTGCCGACCAAGGGCCTGACCCTGCCGCTGATGAGCTTTGGCGGCTCGGGAATCCTCGCCAACTGTGTGGCCCTGGCCATCCTGCTCAGAGTGGATTGGGAAAACCGCCAATTGATGCGCGGAGGCAAACTGTAATGTCGATAACGCTTATCCATCAATTGGCGGTCTCGGCGAAGGCTAACCCGGCGCAGCCGGTGTTAAGCGCGCAGCGCGGCCGTAGCCAAAATAGGCAGCTCATGCGAGGTGGAAAATTATGAGCAAAACTCTCCTCGTCATGGCCGGCGGTACCGGTGGCCACGTGTTCCCCGGTCTGGCCGTGGCTGATCTGCTGAAAAGCCGGGGCTGGAAGGTGGTCTGGATGGGAAATCCGAGCGGCATGGAAGCCAGACTTGTTCCGGCGCGTGGCTATGAAATGGCCTGGGTACGTTTTGGTGCCCTGCGCGGCAAGGGGCTGCTGCGCAAGCTGCTGCTTCCCCTTTCCTTGCTTGCCGGCTTCTGGCAAGCCTTGCGCGAGATTCGTCGCGTCAAACCGGATGTTGTCCTGGGAATGGGCGGCTATATCAGTTTCCCGGGTGGAATGATGGCTGTTCTGCTGGGCTGTCCGCTGGTCATTCACGAACAGAATTCGATTGCCGGTCTGGCCAACCGGGTGCTGGCCAAAGTCGCCAACCGGGTCGTCTGCGGTTTTCCGAATGCCCTGGCGAAAAGTAAATGGGTGGGCAATCCGGTGCGTCCGGAGATAGCCCAGATGGCCGTGCCCGCGGAACGCTTCGCCGACCGCCAGCCGCCACTCCGCCTGCTGATCCTTGGCGGGAGCCTGGGTGCGGCGGCGATCAACGAGATGGTACCGAAGGGTCTGGGTCTTCTCGCCGAGGAGGAACGCCCTCTGGTGGTGCATCAGGCCGGCGAGAAGCACCTTGAGCAACTTGAAGCAAACTATGCCGCTGCAGGGGTGCAGGCGAACTGCGTGGCTTTCATCGACGATATGGCCGGGGCGTACGAATGGGCCGATCTGGTCCTGTGCCGGGCCGGCGCATTGACTGTAGCCGAACTGGCGGCGGCTGGTGTGGCGAGCATTCTGGTGCCTTTCCCGCATGCGGTCGATGATCATCAGACATTCAATGCGAAGTTTCTATCTTCTGCCGGCGGGGCGATTCTGCTGCCGCAGAACGAAATGACTCCCGAATCAATCAGCCTGATGCGCAATTACACCCGCGGTCAGCTGCTGCAGATGGCCGAGAGGGCGCGCGCCCTGGCCAAGCCGGATGCGGCCGCCGAGGTCGCCCGGGTATGCGAGGAACTTGTGCCATGAAACATAAAGTCAAAAACATCCATTTCGTCGGTATCGGCGGTTCGGGAATGAGCGGGATTGCCGAGGTACTGTCCAATCTGGGCTTCGGCGTCAGCGGTTCCGATCTCGCCGATAACGCGACGACCAGGCGTCTGGCCGGGCTGGGAATAAAAATCACGACCGGGCATGCCGGCGAGAATGTGGGCGCTGCCGATGCGGTGGTGGTGTCAACGGCGGTCAAGGCCGATAACCCGGAAGTCGTTGCGGCGCGTGCGCGCAAGGTGCCGATCGTCCCGCGGGCGCAGATGCTGGCTGAACTGATGCGGCTCAAGCAGGGCATCGCCATCGCCGGTACCCACGGCAAGACGACGACGACCAGCCTGGTGGCCTCGATTCTGGCGGAAGGCGGCATGGATCCGACCTTCGTCATCGGGGGCCGGCTTAATGCCGCCGGTGCCAATGCCCGCCTTGGTTCGGGCGATTTTCTCGTGGCCGAGGCCGACGAATCGGATGCCTCTTTCCTGTTCCTGTCGCCGGTCATTTCGATCGTGACCAACATTGACGCCGATCACATGGAAACCTACGGCCATGACTTCGGTCGCCTCAAGCAGGCTTTCGTCGATTTCCTGCAGCGTCTGCCGTTTTACGGTGTCGCCGTGTTGTGCGCCGACGATGCCAATGTGCGCGAAATCATGCCGCAGGTTAGCAAGCAGATTGTGAGCTATGGCCTTGATGCAGCGGCCAATGTTCGCGCCGAGAACGTCGTGGCGGCGGATGGACTAATGCGTTTCGACTGTGTACGGGTCAACGGCTGCATCAGCCGATTTCCGGTGACGCTCAACCTGCCGGGCCTGCACAATGTGCTGAACGCGCTGGCGGCCATTGCCGTGGCCAGCGAAGTGGGTGTCTCCGACGCCTCCATCATCAAGGCGTTAGCCGAATTCAAGGGCGTTGGACGGCGTTTTCAGCGCTGCGGCGAGGTGCCGATTGCCGGTGGCGGGCAGTTCACACTGGTCGACGACTACGGCCATCATCCGGCTGAAATGAAGGCGACCATTGCCGCTGCCCGTGGGGCTTTCCCTGGGCGACGCCTGATGCTGGCCTTCCAGCCGCACCGTTACACGCGTACGCGCGACTGTTTCGAAGATTTTGTCAGCGTGTTAAGCGGTGTCGATGCGCTGGTACTGGCCGAAGTGTATGCCGCCGGTGAAGCGCCGATTGTTGCCGCCGATGGCCGTTCGCTGGCGCGGGCACTGCGTGTGGCAGGCAGGATCGAACCGGTTTTTGTAGAAAACATCGCCGACATGGCGCAAGCCATTCTGGATACGGCGTGTGACGGCGACGTGGTGATCACGATGGGGGCCGGCTCGATCGGCGGCGTTCCCGGCAAACTGGTGCAGGTTTGAAATGAGCAGAACCTCTTTCGACGCAGAGTACGCTGAGGCGCAGAGGGCGCAGAGAAAACCATTCATAAATCTCGGTGTTCTCTGCGCTTCTGCGCTCTCTGCGTTGAGAGCGGTTATAGGGTTATGACAATGAATGATTTCGGAAAAGTGGCGGTTCTCCTCGGCGGAAAATCCGCCGAACGCGAAGTGTCGCTGAACAGCGGGACGCGCGTCCTGGCGGCTCTGCGGCGGCAGGATGTCGACGCCCATCCCTTTGATCCGGCCGAGTGCAAACTCGATGAACTGGCCGGTTTCGATCGGGCCTTCATTGCCCTGCATGGCCGTCATGGCGAGGATGGAACGATTCAGGGCGCGCTTGAGCTGATGGGTATCCCTTATACGGGGAGCGGGGTGATGGCCTCGGCTGTGGGTATGGACAAGTGGCGCACCAAACTGTTGTGGCGCGCGGTTGGCCTTCCTATCCCCGAGTTTGTCATGCTCGATGCGGACAGCGATTTCGACGCGGTTGAAAAACAGCTTGGACTGCCGCTTTTCGTCAAACCGGACTGCGAAGGCTCATCGATTGGCATTTCGATGGTCAAGCGGGCCGGTGAATTGAAATCGGCTTATCACATGGCGGTGAAGCACGATGCGCTGGTACTTGCCGAGCGCGGCATTCTCGGTGGCGAATACACCGTCGCCATTCTTGGTGAGCAGGCGCTGCCGATCATCAGGATTGAACCGGCGACTGAATTCTATGACTACGAAGCGAAGTATCTGCGCAATGACACGGCCTACCACTGCCCCTGCGGCTTGCCCGAAGCGCGCGAACAGGAACTGCGCGCGCAGGCGCTCGAAGCGTTCCGCGTGCTGGGTTGCCGTGGCTGGGGGCGGGTCGATTTCCTGATGGACAAGCAGGGTGAGGCCTATTTTCTCGAAGTAAATACCTCGCCGGGGATGACCGATCACTCGCTGGTGCCGATGTCGGCTCGAGTGGCCGGAATTTCCTACGACGAACTGGTGCTGCGCGTACTGGCACTGGCTACGCTGGGATGAACAATGTGGAACAAACCGCAGTTGATGACGGCCGTTTCCGACCTGCTCCTTGTGGCAGCGGTAGCCGCATTGCTTGTGGCGGGTGTGGTATGGGGCGCGCGCCTGCCCCTGTTTCCATTGCGCGAAGTGGTCGTTACCCACGAGTTGCGGGAAGTCCGGCGCGGCGAGCTGGAGCGCTCGCTCGCCGGCCGGCTGCGCGGAAATTTTTTCAGTGTCAACCTGGATGCCTTGCGCCAGTCGCTGGAAAAGTTGCCCTGGGTGCGCCGTGCCGAAGTGCGGCGGCAGTGGCCATCCCGCATCGAAGTGAGTCTCGAAGAGCATGTGCCGGTGGCCTTCTGGGGGCAGGCGACGGGTCATCTGGTGAATTCCTACGGCGAGGTTTTCCCCGCTGTCATGAGTGTGCAGCCGAGCGCGCCAATGCCCGTACTTCTCGGCCCGCCGGGACTAGCGCCGGAAATGCTCG
The DNA here is from genome assembly GCA_020049495.1 of Accumulibacter sp. GTDB lineage: Bacteria > Pseudomonadota > Gammaproteobacteria > Burkholderiales > Rhodocyclaceae > Propionivibrio. Next base: position 8,568 of record JAIFKU010000133.1, on the reverse strand, counting down.
CCTACTACCAGCAGGCCGAGGAAATACTCAGGCCGCTCGGCCGGATACCCCGCGTACTCAATGTTTCGCCGCGTCTGGCCGTGCAGTTCCGCCTGGACGACGGAATGATCGTCGAACTCGGGCGGCAGCAAGCGAAAGCACCGGTACGTCAGAGACTGGAACGTTTCGTCGAGTATTACCCGAGCGTGCTGACGGCCGCCAGACAGCGACCCGGTGTTGTGGATATGCGCTATCCGAATGGTTTTGCACTGCGTGTCAATGCGCTGGCCGCAGTAACTGCAACTGAGAGCAAAGGGAAACCATGAGCAGGGATAACAAGGAAATCATCGTCGGGCTCGATATCGGCACGACAAAGGTCGTGGCGCTGGTGGCCGAAGTGAGTCCGGAGGGTCGGTTGAACATCATCGGCATGGGGTCGCAGGATTCCAGGGGGCTGAAGAAAGGCGTCGTCGTCAATATCGAGGACACCGTAGCGACCATTTCGCGCGTGCTGCAGGAAGTCGAGCTGATGGCCGACTGCAAGGTCAGGGATGTATATACCGGGATCGCCGGCAGTCACATCAAGAGCTTTAATTCGAACGGCATGGTGGCGATCAAGGAAAAAGAAGTCACGCCGATGGACGTCGAGCGCGTCATTGAAACGGCGCGCGCCATGCCGATTCCGGCCGATCAGGAGATCCTGCACATCCTGACGCAGGAATTCATCATCGACGATCAGGATGGAATTCGCGAGCCGATCGGAATGAGCGGTTTCCGCCTCGAGGTCAAGGTGCATATCGTCACCGGCGCGGTTTCGGCGGCGCAAAACATCGTCAAATGCGTACGCCGCTGTGGCCTGGAAGTGAATGATCTGGTGCTGCAGCCACTGGCCTCGAGCTATGCCGTCCTTTCGGAGGACGAGAAGGATCTCGGCATCTGCCTCATCGACATCGGTGGCGGCACGACAGATCTGGCGATCTGGACACAGGGCGCGATTCGCCATACGTCGGTGATTCCGATTGCCGGCGATCAGATTACCAATGACATTGCCATGGCGCTGCGCACGCCGACGCGCGAAGCGGAAGACATCAAGCGCAAGTTCGGTTGCGCCCTGTCCGAGCTGGCTGATCCCGAGGACGTGCTCGATGTCGCCGGCGTCGATGACCGGCCGACGCGCAAGCTGTCGCGCCGGGCGCTGGCCGACGTGATCCAGCCGCGTGTCGAAGAGCTGTTCGAGCTGATCCAGGCCGAACTGCGCCGCTCCGGTTTCGAGGAAGTGCTGTCTTCCGGCATCGTGCTGACCGGCGGTTCGTCGGTGATGCCGGGAATGATCGAGCTTGGCGAGGAAGTTTTTCATATGCCGGTGCGGCTGGGCATACCGAAATACACGGGAGCCCTGGCCGATGTGGTGCAGAACCCGCGATTCGCGACGGCTTGCGGTCTGCTGCTGGAAGCGCAGACGCAAAGAAAACGTGGCCTGAAAGTGCGCGAAACACGCGATGTCAAGCAACTGTTCGGGCGCATGAAGTCCTGGTTTGAAAAGAATTTCTGATCAATTTAACCGGTTTTTAGCAGAGGAGAGAGCAATGTTTGAAATCATCGAGAAGGAAGAAACGGGCAGCGACTGGGGTACGGTCATCAAGGTGATCGGCGTTGGCGGAGCCGGAGGCAATGCGGTTGATCACATGATTCGCGAGGGTGTGATGGGGGTCGAGTTCGTTGCCGCGAACACCGACGCTCAGGCGCTCAAGCGCTCCGTTGCCCACAAGAAGGTGCGTCTGGGCAAGACCGGTCTGGGCGCAGGTGCCAAGCCGGAGGTCGGGCGCAATGCGGCGGTCGAGGAGCGCGAGCATATTGCCGAAGCGCTGAAAGGCGCACATATGGTCTTCATCACCGCCGGTATGGGCGGCGGCACGGGTACCGGTGCGGCGCCTATCGTTGCCGAAGTGGCTCGCGAACTCGGCATCCTGACCGTGGCCGTGGTGACCAAACCCTTCGGCTTCGAAGGCAAGCGGCTGAAGGTGGCCGAGACCGGAATTGCCGAGTTGCAGAAACATGTCGATTCGCTGATCGTCATTCTCAACGACAAGCTGATGGACGTTCTCGGTGACGATATTTCGATGGACGAGGCGTTCAAGGCGGCGGATAACGTTCTGCGCAACGCCGTCGGCGGCATCGCCGAGATCATCAATTTCCCGGGTCTGGTCAACGTCGACTTCGAAGACGTGCGTACCGTGATGGGTGAAATGGGCATGGCCATGATGGGTTCGGCCAATGCCTCCGGCGTTGATCGTGCGCGCATCGCCGCCGAGCAGGCGGTGGCTTCGCCATTACTCGAAGGCATCAATCTTTCCGGCGCCAAGGGCGTGCTGGTGAACATCACCTCGACGCGCGGCCTGAAGATGAAGGAAGTGAACGAAGTGATGAATACCGTCCGCGAATTCGCTGCCGAGGACGCGCATATCATCTTCGGCGCGGTCTACGACGAAAGCATGGGCGAAGAAATCCGCGTTACCGTGGTGGCCACCGGTCTCGGTCAGGCGCAGGCCAGACGGCAACCGTTCGAGGTGATCAATACCCCGGTCATGCAGGCCACCGGTACCGATGGCGGTTATGCCCAGGGGAGCAACCCGGGCATCGACTACAGCCAGCTTGACGCAATTCCGGCTGTTGTCCGCAAAGGGCGCAGTGCGACCGTCGAGGCCTTGGCCAATAGCGGCGTCGATCGCTATGACATACCGGCTTTCCTGAGAAAGCAGGCGGACTGATAGCCGGTGGCGCTGGCTCATGCGGCAAACATGAGCTGCGCCGTAACGCTGGTGATTTTGCAGTAATTCCTCTGTTCGGGGGAATTGGTCGGATTGTGGCCGGCATCTGTTGTGCTACAATTCGTCAATTCCCTATTTTTTCAGTCACATGCTCAAACAGCGTACGCTCAAATCGCTGATCCGCGCTTCCGGTGTTGGCTTGCATTCGGGGGTCAAGGTCAATATGGCCATGCGTCCGGCGGCACCCGATACGGGAATCGTCTTCCGCCGTGTCGATCTTGATCCGGTCGTCGATCTGCCGGCGTCAGCGCTGATGATCGGTGATACGCGCATGTGCTCGTGTCTTGAGCGCAATGGCGTCAAGGTGGGGACGATTGAACACCTGATGTCGGCCTTTGCCGGTCTGGGCATAGATAACGCTTTTGTTGACCTGGACGCCGCCGAACTGCCAATCCTTGATGGTTCGGCTTCTCCTTTCGTCTTTCTGATTCAATCTGCCGGCATTGAAGAGCAGCCGGTGGCCAAAAAGTTCATCCGTGTCAAGCGTCTGATTGAAGTCCGCGAGAGCGACAAATGGGCGCGTTTCGAGCCCTACGAAGGTTTTCGCCTGAGCTTTTCCATTGTTTTCAATCATCCGGCGATTGACCGGACCGGGCAGCAGGTGACCATCGATTTTGCCGAGCATTCCTATGCCCGCGAAGTGGCGCGTGCGCGTACCTTTGGTTTCATGCAGGAAGTCGAGTGGCTGCGCGAGAATGGCCTGGCGCAGGGCGGCGGGCTGGATAACGCCGTAGTCCTTGACGAGTACCGGGTGCTGAACGGCGATGGCTTGCGCTACAGCGACGAGTTCGTCAAGCACAAGGTGCTCGACGCGATCGGCGATCTCTATCTGCTCGGCCATCCGCTGCTGGCTTCCTTTACGGCACACAAGTCGGGTCATGCGCTGAACAATGCGCTGGCGCGTGAGTTGCTGGCCAGCCCGGAGGCCTGGGAATATGTCTCGTTCGAAGATCAGGCCCTGGCGCCGCAGGCTATTTCCCTCTGGCTGGCCTTGCCGGCTACTTAAATGTGGAAGTCGTGCGAGCGACGCTGAAACCTCCCCTCTCCCCGCGGGAGAGGGGCCGGGGATGAGGGCCAAGCGATGTGGTTATTACGTTTATTGGCTGTATTGACGGGAATTTCCGTCGCCGGCGGTGTGGCGGCCTTTCTGCTGACCCGGAATGCGAAGTATCTGCAGTTCTCGTGGCGTCTTTTCCGCTACGCGCTGATTGTCGCTGATTGTCGCGCTCATCGTTTTTGCCCTGCTGATTCTTGAGCGGGTGGCCATCATTCCTGTTTAGCCGCGCGCGTCAGCAAGGTCTCCAGCGCCGCGCGCAACGGCGAGCAGGGCAGTGAGTCGCGCAGCCCTTCGAGTTCCCGGCTGGTTCTTGAACTCAAGGGCTTTGGCGTGGAAGTGCTTGATTGCGTTCCGCTTTCACGGGCTTGCACTTTGACCTGAACACCGTTACACTCAATTCCCCTTTTAGAAAAACCGGCGGCCAGCGTCGGCGCCAACTGGCGCAACTTGGCCGCGACTGCAGCATTGACGGCGTGAATAACAATAATTCCTGATTTGTAATTGGCCAGATGGCTGGCCTGGCCCAGATGGGCCGGCGCAATCTTCTGATAGAGATGCGTCAGTTTGATCAGCAGCCGGGCGTGTGCCAGCACCTTGCCGGCACCATCGGCGGCTTCAAGATAGGTTTCGAGGGAATTTTGCATCGGGAAGGTCAAGGAGAGATATCTTGCATATTATTCTCGTATCCAATCGTCTGGCAACCGCCAAGACAATGAATATCACGCCGCGGCTGCTGATGGCGGTCGTGGGCGGTTTCGTTTTTCTGGCTTTTGCCACCTCGTTCCTGTTTTCCTGGATTGGCGTGCGTTTCAACATGCCTTTTGCCGCAGAGCTGGTGGCGTCGGTGCAGCAGATCCAGAATCGCAAGACCGAAGAGTATGTACGCGATAACGTTTCATTGATGGCCGTCAAGCTGGGCGAGATGCAGGCGCAACTGATGCGTCTGGATTCGCTCGGTGACCGGGTTTCAAAGCACACCGGCATCACTATTCCCAAAAACGAGGGTATCGGCAAGGGCGGGCAGGGCGGGCCGCTGATCAATCCGTCGCAGCCGTTTTCGGTCAATGAATTGCAACGCGAAATTGACCGGCTGTCCGAGATTGTCGAGCAACGCAGCGACAGCCTGACTGCGCTTGAGTCGCAGCTCATGGAGCGGCGCATCAAAACCACCCTGTTGCCGACGATTGTGCCGATCACTGCCAATCATGTGGGTTCGACCTTTGGCCGCCGGCTCGACCCGATCGCCGGTGTCGGCGCCATGCATGAAGGCATCGACTTTGTCGCCGATACGGGAACGCGGGTCATTGCCTCTGCCGGCGGGGTGGTGATGATTGCCGAACATCATCCGCAATACGGCAACATGATCGAAATCGATCATGGTAACGACTTCTCCTCGCGTTATGCACATCTCTCGAAGATCAATGTCAAGCTCGGGCAGATCGTCAAGCGTGGACAGGAGATAGCCGCCAGTGGCAATACCGGTCGATCGACCGGACCGCACCTGCACTTTGAAGTGCGCTTCAAGGGCGTAGCGCAGAATCCGGCGCGGTTTTTGCAGCAGGGAACCCAACTGGCACTGAATGCTCCAGGCGTGACGAAACCGGCTATGCCGCCTGCCCGGACAGTGGCTGCTCCGAGGAACTCGCGGGCCACGGCAACGTTCAAGGCGCCGCGTTAAGAAATCCCGGTGCAATTGCCGAGGTGACTCTGAGGAAGAAGCGTCGCGCTGCCGGCGCGTGATAGAATCGCTTCCTTTTACGCGCTCCAACTATTCTTATAATGATTTCCGGCCTACTCAAGAAGATTTTCGGCAGTCGAAATGATCGGCTGATTAAACAGTACTCGCTGGTTGTGCGCCAGATCAATGCACTGGAGGCCGGCATCCATGCGCTTTCCGACGCTGAACTGCGGGCTAAGACCGATGAGTTCAAGACGCGCGTAGCCCAGGGGGAAACGCTCGATGCGCTGTTGCCGGAAGCCTTTGCGGTAGTCCGCGAGGCCGGAATCCGGGCGCTGGGCATGCGCCACTTCGACGTGCAACTGGTTGGCGGCATGGTGCTGCACAACGGCAAGATTGCCGAAATGCGCACGGGTGAAGGCAAGACGCTGGTGGCCACGCTGCCTGCCTACCTCAATGCACTGGCTGGCAACGGGGTGCATATCATCACCGTCAACGATTATCTGGCCAGTCGCGATGCCGAGTGGATGGGGCGTCTGCACCGTTTTCTCGGGCTTTCGGTCGGCGTCAATCTGTCGCAGATGGAGCACGACGCCAAGCAGGCTGCCTATGCGGCCGATATCACCTACGGTACTAACAACGAGTTCGGTTTCGACTACCTGCGCGACAACATGGTGTATGCGTCGAGTGAACGCGTACAGCGCAAGCTCTCCTACGCCATTGTCGATGAGGTCGATTCGATCCTGATCGACGAAGCGCGGACGCCGCTGATCATTTCCGGTCAGGCCGAGGATCACACCGACCTTTACGTGCGCATGAACCAGGTCGCGCCGATGCTTGAGCGCTGCCTGGAAGAAGACGGCCCGGGCGATTACTGGGTTGACGAAAAGGGCCATCAGGTTCTGATGAGCGAGGCCGGGCACGAACACGCCGAAGAGATTCTCGCCCGCGTCGGCCTGCTTCCCGCCGGTGGCAGTCTGTACGACGCCTCTAACATCCTGCTCATCCATCACCTCTATGCCGCCCTGCGTGCGCATACCCTGTTCCTCAAGGATCAGCAGTACGTGGTGCAGAACGGCGAAGTGATCATCGTCGATGAATTTACCGGGCGCCTGATGTCCGGTCGCCGCTGGTCGGATGGCCTGCACCAGGCGGTCGAAGCCAAGGAAGGTGTGGCCATCCAGAACGAGAACCAGACCCTGGCCTCGATCACCTTCCAGAATTATTTCCGCATGTACGGCAAACTGGCCGGGATGACCGGTACGGCCGATACCGAAGCTTACGAATTCCAGCAGATCTACGGCCTTGAGACGGTGGTCATTCCGACCAATGTGCCGATGATCCGGGTCGATAACAACGACCAGATCTTCCGTACCGCCGAGGAAAAATACGCGGCCATCATTACCGACATTCGTGCCTGCCGCGAGCGCGGGCAGCCGGTACTGGTCGGCACCACGTCGATCGAGAACTCGGAAATCCTGTCGACGTTGCTCGACAAGGAGAAGTTGCCGCACCAGGTGCTCAACGCCAAGCAGCACGCGCGCGAAGCCGAGATCGTGATTCAGGCCGGTCGCCCGGGGATGATCACCATTGCCACCAACATGGCCGGTCGCGGTACCGATATCGTGCTCGGCGGCAATCCGGACAAAGCCATTTCAGCCGTTAGCAACGACGAAGCGATGGCAACGGCCGATAGGGAAGCGCGTATTGCGTCCATGCGCGACGACTGGCAGAAATTGCACAACCAGGTGGTGGCGTCCGGTGGCCTGCATATCATCGGTTCCGAGCGCCATGAATCGCGGCGCATCGACAACCAGTTGCGCGGCCGTTCCGGTCGTCAGGGCGACCCCGGTTCATCGCGATTCTATCTGGCGCTGGACGATTCGCTGCTGCGCATATTTGCCGGCGAGCGTCTGAAGTCGATCATGGAGCGCCTGAAGATGCCGGAAGGCGAAGCGATCGAGCATCCGCTCGTCTCGCGCTCGCTTGAATCGGCGCAACGCAAGGTCGAAAGCCGCAACTTCGATATCCGCAAGCAACTGCTTGAATACGACGACGTGGCCAACGACCAGCGCAAGGTCATTTATTCGCAGCGCAACGAACTGCTGGAAACCGATGATATTTCGGAAACCATTACCGCCATGCGTCAGGGCGTCCTGTACGATACGTTCCGGCGTTTTGTTCCGGAGGATAGCGTCGAAGAGCAATGGGAACTGCCGGCGCTGGAGAAGGAACTGGCTTCCGAACTGCAATTGCAACTGCCGATCGTCGAGTGGTTCAAGACCGAGCCGACACTGGGCGATGAGCCGATGCTCAGACGCATCATTGAACAAGCCGATGCCGCCTATTCGAGCAAGGTCGAGCTGGTGGGTAGCGAGAGCTTCCATCAGTTCGAGCGCAATGTCATGCTGCAGAATCTGGATACGCATTGGCGCGAGCATCTGGCTGCACTTGATCACCTGCGCCAGGGCATCCACCTGCGCGGCTACGCGCAGAAGAACCCGAAACAGGAATACAAGCGCGAAGCCTTCGAGTTGTTCGAGACGCTACTCGACAGCGTGCGCGTTGAAGTGACGCGTCTGCTGATGACCGTCCAGGTGCGTGCCGAAGAAGTCGAAGAAACCGCACCGCGTGCCGAAGTGCAGAACGTGCAGTATCACCATGCCGGTTACGACGAAGTGCTTGGGTCGAGCGACGATGAGAATCCGTCAGGGATTCAGCCCATCCACGCCGGGCCGAAGGTGGGGCGCAACGACCCCTGTCCCTGCGGTTCGGGAAAGAAGTACAAGCATTGCCACGGCAAGTTAAGTTAAAAACCAAACGCATTTAACGCAGAGTTCGCAGAGGCGCAAAGGGCGCAGAGAGAAACAATCAAAACTCCGCGTTCTCTGCGCCTCTGCGGTCTCTGCACCCCAAGGGTATTTCCTGCGGGGCACGTTAAAAGAGGTTAAAACAATGCCTGTAAACTTCACCACTCCCGCCCCAGAAGCCCTGTTTCCTGTCGCCGGTGTCCGCCTGGGTCTTGC
>JAIFKU010000097.1 GCA_020049495.1 Accumulibacter sp. | reverse complement strand
ATCAGGCCGAGCTTGCCGCACTGCCGGTGCAACCGGCGCGCGCGCGCGCGCAGGTCGATCGGGTTGAGCGCCGGCGTCTCATCAATGTACAGCGGCGCTTCGTGCATCTTGCCCAGAGCATAGGACAGCCGCGCCCATTCGTCGTCGTTGAGGCGGCCGGTACGCACCTTGTGCGCGTCGAGCCGGCCGACCGAAGAGAGCATGCGCATGGCGAGCTGGGTGCCGCCCATCTCCATTGAGAACACGGCCACCGGCAGACCGACCTCGATCGACACGTGTTCGGCCATGTTCAGCGCCAGCGAGGTCTTGCCCATCGACGGGCGACCGGCGATGATCAACAGATCGCCCGGTTGCAGACCCGAGGTCTTGGCGTCGAGATCGTGGTAGCCGGTCGGCACGCCGGTGATATCCGACGGGTTGTCACGATCATGCAGTTCCTGGATGCGTTCGACCACCTGCGTGAGCAGCGGGTTGATGTGTACAAAACCGGACTGGTGCCGGGATCCGCCTTCGGCAATGGCAAAGACCTTGGCCTCGGCTTCGTCGAGCAGTTGCTTCGGGTCGCGCCCGAGCGGGTTGAAGGCGCTGCCGGCGATCTCGTCGCCGGCAGTGACCAACTGGCGCAGGATGGCCCGCTCGCGGACGATTTCGGCATAGCGCCGGATATTCGCCGCCGACGGGGTGTTGGCCGCCAGTTCGCCAAGATAGGCCAGGCCACCGGTCTCGTTCCCTTCGCCGGCCAGATCGAGGCTCTCCGCCACGGTAACCACGTCAACCGGCTTGTTGCGTTCCAGCAGCTTGCTGATCTGGCGATAGATGCGCTTGTGTTCATCACGATAGAAGTCGCCCTCGCCGACGAGATCGGCGATCTTGTCGAAGGCCGCGTTATCGAGCAGCAGGCCGCCGAGTACCGATTGTTCGGCCTCCATCGAATGCGGGGGGATGCGCAGATGGGCAAGCGCCGGATCGATCGGCGCGTTTTGCGAGTTCTGTGAATTGAACGACTTGGCCATAGACCTGAAAACCTCAGTTCAAACCTCTTTCAACATGCCCCGAAGGAAATCCCCCTGGGGGACAGAGAACACAGAGACACGGAGGACACAGAGAGAAATCATATTTACCTGCTGGGTAAGTCGTCGTTTCAATGTCACTCTCTGTGTTCTCTGTGTTTTTCTCCGTGCACTCTGTGTTAAATGAGGTTTATAGAATAAGTAAGTAAGTCTACCCGAGCCGTGCCTTTCACGCTGCCCTGAAATAAAAAAAGCCTTGCACCAGGGCAAGGCTCTTTTTCTGGCGCCAAAAAAGCGCGCCGTATGACTTCAGACTGTCAGTTCGCCAACCACGGTTACCTTGATGGTCGCCAGCACGTCGGTGTGCAGCGCCACTTCGAGCGTGCTCTCGCCGACCGCCTTGAGCGGGCCCATCGGCATGCGAATGCTGGCCTTCTCGACGTCAAAACCGAGCGCCTTGAGGCCATCGGCCACGTCATGATTGGTCACCGAACCGAACAGGCGGCCATCAACACCGGCCTTGCGGACCACCGTCACCAGCGCCCCTTCAAGTTTCGCGGCAAAGGCCTGCGCTGCAACCAGCTTCTCAGCCGCCAGTTTCTCGAGATCGACGCGACGGGCTTCGAATTCCTGCTTCGCCGCCGGCGTGGCACGCTTGGCCTTGCCTTGCGGGATCAGAAAATTGCGCGCATAGCCATCCTTGACCTTGACCAGATCGCCGAGGCCACCGAGGTTGACGACCTTCTCCATCAGAATAATTTGCATCGTCTTGTCCTCGCTTATTGATGGTTGTCGGTATAAGGCAGCAAGGCCAGGAAGCGCGCACGCTTGATGGCCACCGACAGCAGGCGCTGATAGCCCGACTTGGTACCGGTCAGACGCGCCGGCATGATCTTGGCGTTTTCAGCAATATATTCCTTGAACAGGTCGACATCCTTGTAATCGATGCCGTCCATCTTCTCGAGACTAAAGCGGCAGAACTTGCGGCGCTTGAACAGCCCACTGCCTTTTTTCTTGACGTTCTTGTCATCCTTCTTCTTGAAGAACCTACCCATTTTGATTTTCCTCTACAAATTCAATCGTAGTTACATGCAATTTCAGCTGTTTGCTGCTTTGGCTCCTGGCGGCAAGGAAACCGGTCAAACGAACCCTGACTCCGGGTATCGACCAATGGCCTGGATTTCACACTCGACACGCCTTGGGCTACCCGCTTCGACCTGCTCCGACTGATGCCCGATCACACATTCCGTTACCGGTACACCACCCGGGGTAAAACGCTGCGCCTTGCGCTCGATCAGGATTCCAGTGAGTTCAATGCGATTCAGCTGAGCCTCAACAATCAGTCAACCGGCAAGGCGTCAACTTCAGCCACAGCGTCTTCCTGGGCTTCCATCATCGACTTCGACTTTTCTTCCTTCATCATCGGCGAAGGCGTCGTCACGGCGCGCTTCATCTTGATGGTCAGGTGGCGCAGTACGGCATCATTGAACTTGAAGCCATGCTCAAGCTCAGCCAGCGCTTCGCCGTTGCACTCGATGTTCATCAGCACATAGTGTGCCTTGTGCAGTTTCTGGATCGGGTAGGCCAACTGGCGACGGCCCCAGTCCTCGAGACGATGAACCTGGCCGCCGTGCGTGGCAACGAGCGCCTTGTAGCGCTCGACCATCGCCGGGACCTGTTCACTCTGGTCCGGATGGACGATAAAAACGATTTCATAATGGCGCATGCACACTCCTCATGGTTGAAGCCCCCCGCCATGCGAACGGTGGAGCAAGGTGGAAAAGCCGGCAATTATAGTTGATATATGGCTTGTGAATCAATGATTTTCGGAACTCGGCAGGGCAACCGCACTTAAGGAAGAAGTGCCCTTGGGGTGCCGGGGTCCAGTTCGTTGATTCTTCTGGATTCCGGCTTTCGCCGGAATGACGGATTTGGAATACTTCAGCGTTTCTTTAAAAAGCCAACACCCACCGCAAAGGGGTGAAGGAAGCGCAAAGGACAGAAGAAGAAGATCAATCCCTGCATTCCTTTGCGTTGTCTTTGCCTCTTTGCGCCTTTGCGGTGGATTCTAAAATCAGGCGGGCTTGAAACCCAGCGCCAGTTGCAGTTGCTCGAGCGCGGCCGGATCCTCGATGGTCGTCAGATCGCCCGGGTCGCGTCCTTCTGCCAGGGCCTGGATGGAACGGCGCAGAAGTTTCCCGGAGCGCGTTTTCGGCAACACCGTCAAAAAATGCACGCGGCTCGGGCGGGCAATCGCCCCCAGGCTGTCATCAACCTGCTTGAGCACGGCTTTTTCCAGTTCGGCACGCTTCTGCGGCGTAGCGATCATGGCGGCGTCCTTGACGACGGCAAAAGCCATCGGCATCTGCCCCTTCAGCGGATCGGCGACGCCGACGACAGCCACTTCGGCAATCGCCGGATGTCTCTGGATCGCCTCCTCGATTTCACGCGTCCCGAGGCGGTGACCGGCCACGTTGATCACGTCGTCGGTACGACCCAGGATGTAGTGGTAGCCGTCCTTGTCCCTGATGCCCCAGTCGAACGAGGAATAGACCTGCGGCTCCCTGAACAGCGAGAAGTAGGTCGAGACAAAGCGTTCGTCGTCGCCCCACACCGTCGACAGGCAACCCGGCGGCAGCGGCGGCACGATGCCGACAATGCCCTTTTCATCGGCATCGCAGACCGTTCCGTCCTCGCGGAAAACCTTGAGGTCGTAGCCATAGACCGGGAAACTCGGCGTGCCGTAGCGGATCCCGGTTTTCTCAATGCCGGGCATGGCCGAAAGAATCGGCCAGCCGGTTTCCGTCTGCCAGTAATTGTCGATCACCGGCAGCCCGAGTTCCTTCATCATCCACTCGTGCGTCGGCTGGTCGAGTGGCTCACCGGCCAGGAACAGGTGCTTCAGGCTCGACAGGTCGCGATTGTGCATGAACGCCGTATCGTGCTTTTTCAAGACACGTGCTGCAGTCGGGGACGAGAACATCACATTGACCTTATACTTTTCGACGATCTGCCACCAGATGCCGGCATCCGGCCGTAGAGGCGTGCCTTCGTACATGATGGTGCACATGCCGGCAATCAGCGGGCCATAGACAATGTACGAATGACCGACCACCCAGCCGATATCCGAGGTGGAGAACATGGTCTCGCCTTCGCCACCGCAGTAGATGTACTTCATTGAAGCGGCCAGGGCCACGGCGTAACCACCGGTATCACGCTGGACGCCCTTGGGTTTTCCGGTGGTTCCGGAGGTATACAGAATGTACGAAGGTTCGGACGACTCCAGCCAGGTCACCGGCACCTCGGCATCGATGAAGCGGGCACGCAGCGTCGCGTAGTCAACGTCGCGGCCCTCGACCTTGCTGAAACCCTTGTCGAGGCCGCGATCGATCATCAGCACCCGCTCCGGCTTGTGCTTTGCCAGCGCAATGGCGTCATCCAGAAGATGCTTGTAGGGCACGCACTTGCCGCCGCGCATTCCGGCATCGGAAGACACGATCAGCCTGGGCGTGGCGTCATCGATGCGCGTCGCCAGCGAACCGGAAGCAAAGCCGCCGAACACCACCGAATGGATGGCCCCGATGCGGGCGCAGGCGAGCATGGCAAAGGTGGCCTCGGGAATCATCGGCATGTAGATCAGCACGCGGTCCCCCTTGCCGACCCCCAGGCTCTGCATGGCCGCCGCCATGCGCATGACTTCCTGCTTCAGTTCGGCGAAGCTATAGACGATTTCGCTATCGGTTTCGCTCGAGATGAAGACCAGCGCCCTGTCGTCCGGGCGTTTGGCGGCATGGCGATCGACTGCGTTGTAGCAGAGATTGGTTTTTCCACCGACAAACCAGCGGGAAAACGGAGGGCGGGAGAAATCGAGCGTTTTCGTAAAAGGCGTGTGCCAGTCGATCAGTTTGGCTTCTTGCGCCCAGAAAGCGTCAGGGTTATCGAGGGATTGCTGATGGAACTCCTTGATTGTCGTCATAATATTTCCTGCAAGCACTGAATACCCTGCACTGATGGAGACTAACGGGCATGACGTTGAAGTCATCCCGAACGATGAAAGCCATGGCCATTTCCCTCACCCCCGACCCCTCTCCCAAAGGGCGAGGGGAGGTTCGAGAGTCGCTCGCGCGACCTTCACGTTAGCTTTGCCCGACGTCTTTTGCCTTCTGCGTCAGGTCAGGCATGCATTTTTCAATATCTGCGATCAGCAGACCCAGCTTTAAATCCCGTTCCAGCAATTGCAGCAAGGGCAGGATCTGACTGCCGAGTGCCGCCAGGTGGGGAACGACTTCACTCTCATGCCCCGACCTGATCAGCTCGAGGGCACGCTCGATTCCCGGCACCACGGTTTCAGTCGCCAGCGGCACACTGCATGCGACGACCCGGTTGCCGCCCGACTGCTGCGCCAGTTTCAGACGCGCACCCGCCAGTTCGATCAGCGCACCGGCAGAACTCACTCCATCGACCGGACTGTTGCTGACACCGATACTCAAGGACAAGTTCAAACGCTGACCGTGCGCCGCAATATTAGCCACCTGGATGGCCTCGCGCAGACGATTGCCAAAAGTCTCGCAGGCGGGATAGGACGTGCCCGGTGAGATGACCGCCAACTGGCTGCCGGCGAAATGACCCAGACTGTCCTCCTTGCGGATCTTGCCGACCAGCATGAGGGTAAAACGCTCCTGCAACTGGCTCACCACCTCGTCGCCGTACTCTTCACGCAAGGCGCCGACATTGTCGAAACCGAGCACCATGGCGCTGACTTCACTATCGTGACGCAGCGCGTTCGACATCGCCTGTACTGCCTGCAACTCGATGTATTTACGGGTAAACAGCCCCGTTTCCGGGTTCTGGACATGCTGCTGAAGATTTTCCTTGAGTTGGTTCTGCGCCTGCGCAAGCCTGAGTAGAGAATCAATACGCGCCAGCAACTCGACTCCGGCCGTACCCCGGCTGACGAAGTCGGACGCGCCGTGCGTCTTGGCCCGATCCAGGGCCTCGTCGTTGTCGCCGGAGATCATCAGCATCGGCATCTGGCAAATCCGCGCCAGGCGAGAGGAACGCACGCGGACCAGCAGGCCATCGCCGTCGAGTACCGGCAGGGACAGCGAGCAGATCACCAGTTTGATGGACTGATCAAGGACCAGCACCTGCCAGGCCGACTCGCCATCGCCTTCCTCACGAAACTCGTAGTGCTCGCGGATGTGCTTGCCGATCATCGCGCGCACCATGCGCGATTCATCGACAATCAGAATTCGCGGCAACGGTATTTTGTTTTCCATGCGTCACTCAGTTTTAGCGTGAAAGTCGCGCGAGCGACTCTCGAACCTCCCCTCGCCCTCCGGGAGAGGGGTCGGGGGTGAGGGAAACGGGCAAGCCTTCGTCTTTCATAATGAGCGGTGGCGCCTCATCCATGCCCACTAGGCTCCGGCCAGTTCAACAACGACACGACCGTGCGCCTTGCCTTTCAGGAAACTGTCGAACACGCCCGGCAGATCAGCAAAGCCGATCGTGTGCGTCATTTCAAGCAGATGCCGCGGGCGCAGATCGCTGGCAAGACGCTGCCAGACAAGTTGGCGGTAATGGCCGGCAACATGCCCGGATTCGATGCCGAGCAGGCTCACCCCGCGCAGAATGAAGGGCATTACCGTCGTATTGAACGAAGGACTCGCGGCCAGACCGATGCTGGCAATCGTTCCAAAGGGCTTCATCGTGCTGGCCATCCAGGCCAGCACATCGCCGCCGAGGTTATCCACGGCACCTGCCCACAGCGCCTTGTCGAGCGGCCGGATACGCGACAGATCAAGCGTCGAGCGGAACATCACGTCGGCCGCGCCCAGGCGCTTGAGATAATCGGATTCGGTTTCCTTGCCGGTCAGCGCCGTGACCTGATAGCCCAGCCCGGCCAGCATATCCACGGCCAGTCCACCCACGCCACCGGTGGCCCCGCTGACGACGACCGGCCCGTTTCCCGGCGTCAGCCCATTTTCTTCCATGCGCACAATCGCCAGCGCCGCCGTGAAACCGGCCGTACCCAAAGCGATTGCTTCAAGCAGGGAAAAGCCATCCGGCAAAGGGATGACCCAGTCGGCAGGTACGCGGGCAAATTCGGCATAACCGCCGTGGTGGGCCACGCCGACATCAAAGCCGGTAACCACCACCGGATCACCGGACTTGAAGCGCAGATCCGAACTCTTTTCGACGATCCCGGAGAAATCAATGCCGCCGACGCAGGGGAAACGGCGGATGATGCGTCCCGCACCGGTCGCCGCCAGGGCATCCTTGTAGTTGACGCTGGCATAGGCCACCCTGACGGTCACCTCGCCGGCGTCAAGCCGGGATTCGTCCAGGCTGACAAAACCGCTGCGCGTCCTGCCGTCCACGTCTTCAATCAGATAAGCCTTGAAGGGATTCATTGGGGAATTCCTCTCTGCAACAAAACACTGTTTAATAGCACGCCGCCTCATTCCATATGCCGGCAAGTCAGAAACCGGCCAGCACAATTCGACTCAAGCGATTATAAGCATATTACCCATAAAACCCATTAGCCAGCACCAATCTGACAATCCGTCTATAAAAAACGATTAATCAAACGGTTACACAACTTACACAAGCCTAGTCCAAATAAAAAACCCGGACAAAGGTTTACACCTGGCGCATTTTCTTTTAGATTGCCGGCCCATGACGTGTAATAAATTCATCACAATCGTTTTCTGTGCCGCCGCAATTGCCCTTTCCGGCATTGGCGCCGCCCAGGCCAGCGAGCAACAGCAAACGCTCAGCGAGGAGCCCTCGCTGTTCGAACGTTACACGAGCAGCGCGCAGGATCTGATTCTTAAAGGCCTTGAGCTGGTCGGCATCAACTATCGCCGTGGCGGCACCAATCCCGACAGCGGACTCGACTGTAGCGGCTTTGTTCAACTGGTCTTCAAGGACGCGGTTGGCCGGCTGCTGCCGAGAACCGCCAAGGAACAGAGCCAGGTTGGTGATGTCGTGAACAAGAACGAACTCAAGCCGGGTGATCTCGTCTTCTTCAATACCATGCGTCGTGCCTTCTCGCACGTCGGCATCTATCTGGGCGACAACCGTTTCCTGCACGCTCCGCGTACCGGCGCAGAAGTCCGCGTCGAGGATATGAGCCAGGGCTACTGGGTCAAACGCTACAACGGAGCGCGGCGCGTCGTCGAACGCTGAGCGTGCGCCACTCCCGCGACAAGGACGCTCAGGCGTCCTTTTTTACTGGCCTGAACTGAAAGGATCTCGCCTATACAGGATGGAACAGACTGGCTATTATTCCGCCAGCCTTCCCGGCGCAAAACCTGCACGGCGCACACAGCGATGATCCCCTGGCTTGACCACGTCGATAATTTTCCACCGCTCGAACTCGCGCTCAGCGAACCGAACGGCCTGCTCTGCGCGGGCGGCGACCTTTCTCCGCGTCGCATCATCCAGGCCTACCATCACGGCATCTTCCCCTGGTATTCGGCCGGCGAACCCATTCTCTGGTGGAGCCCCGACCCGCGCATGGTGCTCGTTCCGTGCGAATTCAGGATTTCGCGCTCGCTGCGCCGGACCTTGCGTCAAGGCCACTACCGGATCCGGCTCGACAGCCATTTCCCGGCACTTGTCAGGGCCTGTGCCAGAACGCGGCGCAAGGGTCAGAGCGGCACCTGGATCAGTGCCGAGATGCAGGCCGCCTATTGCACATTGTTCGAACTCGGCTACGCGCATTCGGTCGAAACCTGGAAGGATGACCAGTTGGTGGGTGGCCTTTATGGGCTGGCCATCGGCAAAATGTTCTATGGAGAATCGATGTTCTCGCATGCCCCGGACGCCTCCAAGATCGCTATCGCCCATTTGGCGCGCTATCTGGATGCGCAGAGTTTCGGCCTGATCGACTGTCAGATGAATACGCCGCATCTCGCCTCGCTCGGCGCGCGCGAAATAGCGCGCAGCGAGTTCATGGTCCGCCTGCAGCAACTGACGGCCATTGCCCCGCTCGCCGGCTGCTGGCCCGCCGACGGCGCAAGCCGGGACTGGGAATAGCAGGTAGTCATGCTGAAACGCATGGATAAACCGTCATTCCGGCGTAGGCCGGAATCCAGTGGCACACTACTGGATTCCGGGTCAAGCCCGGAATGACGACGCTTTGTATCGATCTGTTTCACCATGACTGACTACTTGGACACTCCAGATGTCACGCCTCAACGACTCTGAACTCCCCTTTTCGCTGCTGCAGTTCTACAAAACTGCTTCCTATCCGTGCAGCTACCTGCCGGGCGAACGGGCTCTTTCGGAAGTGGCCACACCGCCCCATCTGATCAGCACCGAAGTCTATGGCGAACTGCTGCGCAGCGGTTTCCGGCGCAGCGGTATCTTTACCTACCGCCCCGACTGCGAGAAATGCCATGCCTGTATTCCGGTTCGTCTGCCGGTCGAACGTTTTACCCCCAGCCGCAGTCAGCGGCGTTGCCTGAAGACACACGCCACACTGCACGCCCGCGAACTCCCTCTGCGCCATGTCGACGAACATTTCCGGCTTTACCAGCGCTATCAGGCCTCGCGGCACGCCGGCGGCGGCATGGACCAGGACAGTCACGAACAGTACTCGCACTTCCTGCTGCAAAGCCGTATCGACAGCCGACTGATCGAATTCACCGAGCACAGCGTACTGCGCATGGTGAGCATCATCGATGTGCTCAACGACGGTCTCTCCTCGGTCTATACCTTCTACGACCCGGATTGTGCAGGAAGCAGCTTCGGCACCTTCAGCATCCTCTGGCAGATCGCCCAGTGCGCCGCCAACCAGTTGCCCTACCTCTATCTGGGCTACTGGATTCGCCAGGCACCCAAGATGGCCTACAAGGCCAGATTCAGGCCGATCGAAGGACTGATTGACGGCACATGGCGCGCATTCGACGCCGCTGACCCCGGCATCGGCTGCCGGTAATTCAGAGACTTTCCACACAGCCCGCAGACCGCATCAAATGGCGATCCATGTACCCATGCCACAATCACCATTTGACGCGCCTCCCGGAGCATCGCTTAAAACACCAGCCGACACCCCGAAAAAGCCCTCAAAATACAACCCTCGCCACGCAAGCAGAGTAATATTGCGCTGATAAAAACGAGTCTGGCTTGCCAGCAATAAAACCAAAGGGTGAGAAACAGCATGACATCGACCGTCCTGTTCCGGCATTCGCTAAAAGCCAGAATCACGTTCGCCACGCTGGGGCTCTTTGTGGCCAGCCTGTGGGCGCTATCGTTCTATACCAGCCGGATGTTGCGTACGGACATGGAGCGTCTGCTCGGCGAGCAGCAGTTCTCGACGGTGACCATGGTCGCCGCTCACCTCGACCGCGAACTGGATCAACGACTCAAGGGACTGGAAAAAATTGCCGAGGAAATCACACCGGCGCTGATGAGCAATCCGGCCGCGCTGCAAACGCTGCTTGAACATCGCCCGATTTTTCAGACGCTGTTTAACGGTGGCGCCATTGTCCACGACACCGAGGGCACAGGCATCGCTGACTTCCCCACGATTGGCCGGGTCGGCGTCAGCTACACGGATCGCAGCTCTGTACCGACAGCGCTCGCAGAGGGCAAATCGAGCATCAGTCGGCCGGAAATTGGCAAAAGATTGCGCACGCCGGCTTTCCTCATGTCGGCGCCCATTCGCGACTCCCAAGGCAAAGTAATCGGGGTGCTCTCCGGCGCAACCAACCTGGTGAAAAATAATTTCCTCGACCAATCCATCGAAAACCCTTATGGCAAAACCGGCGGCTATGTGCTGATCGCACCACAGCACAAGTTGACTATCACTGGCACCGACAAGAGCCGCATCATGACAAAGATGCCAGACCCGGGGATTAATCCGTTGCTTGACCGATATGTGCAAGGCTACGAGGGTTCAGGTTCTATCGTGGATTCTCGTGGTCTAGAAGTATTGTCGGCGGCGAAACAGATTCCCGTCGCAGGCTGGTTGCTTGTCGTCCGGATTCCTGCCGAAGAAGCCTTTGCCCCGATCCGCAACATGCAGAAGCGCATGCTGCTGGCCACCCTATTCCTCACCTTGCTGGCGGTGTGCCTTAGCTGGTGGCTGTTGAAGCGCCAGTTCGCTCCCTTGCTGGACACCATAAAAACACTATCCGAAATCCCGGATTCCAACCTGCCCATGCAAGCCCTGACCGTCAGCCGGCAAGACGAAATCGGCGAACTTATCGGCAGCTTTAACCGGGTTCTGGACACCCTCGGGCAACGCGAAACAGCACTCCAGGAAGCGCAAGCGATTCTGCAGACGTTTATGGATCAAAGCCCGGCGGGTATTGCCATTGCCAATGCCCCCGATGGGTCGCTACGCTACATCAATGATGCCGGCCTGCGCATTCGCGGCGATGAGCGCAGCTCAAACCTCGGTGGACTCAGGCTCGCCGAGTACTACGCCAAGCGGCCCTTGCTGGATCTTGACGGGCGGCCGCTTGAACCTGATGAAATTCCGCTGAACCGTGCCGCCCGGTTTGGCGAAGCTTGTAGCCGGGAGTTCATCATCCATCGACCCGACGATAACGATCGCATTGTCGAATCCACGGCGGCACCGATCAGGAACACACAGGGTGACATCATCGCCGGGATGGCGATCTTTCTGGACATCACCGAGCGTAAAGCAGCCGAAAAAGCGCTTTACGAAAGTCGGGAGAGCCTGGACATCACGCTGCACTCCATCGGCGATGCCGTTATCGCCACCGATGCGCACGGACGCATCACGCGCATGAACCCGACGGCCGAGCGCCTGTCCGGCTGGCCGCTGGCCGATGCTGTGAACCAGCCACTGACCGAGGTGTTCCGCATCGTCAATGCTGACACCCGTAAACAAGTGGCCGACCCGGTACAAGGGGTGATGGCACAAGGCGAAGTGGTTGGCCTGGCCAATCACACCGTCTTGCTGGCGCGCGACGGCCGGGAATACCAGATTGCCGACAGCGCCGCGCCGATCCGCAATGCCGCCGGCGACATCGTCGGTGTGGTGCTGGTGTTCAGCGATGTCACTGAAAAATATGCGACGGAAAAGGCGCTCCAGAAAGAACAGCTCTTTTCAAAACTCGTCATCGACAATCTCCCTGGAATCTTTTACCTCTACACCTACCCTGATTGCCGTCTGGTTCTCTGGAACAAACAGCATGAATCACTTTTAGGCTACAACGCCGAGGAGATGAAAGGCCGTCATGTGACGGACTGGCATGTGCCTGAAGCCAGGGAGGCCGTTTTAGACGCCATAGATCGGGTGATGAGAGTGGGTGAGAATTCCATGGAGGCTTCACTGCTGGCAAAAG
Source organism: Accumulibacter sp. (assembly GCA_020049495.1). Taxonomy (GTDB): domain Bacteria; phylum Pseudomonadota; class Gammaproteobacteria; order Burkholderiales; family Rhodocyclaceae; genus Propionivibrio. The sequence goes on along the minus strand of JAIFKU010000097.1, from coordinate 9,136 downwards.
ATGGTCGCCGCGTGCCCTTCTCCCTGTCCGGCGTCAGATTCGAGGCCCAGAATCAGTCTTTCTTCATGGGGATGGGAACCGACATCAGCGCTCGCAAGGAGGCGGAGGCGGCTCTGCTCGACAGCCATGATGCCCTGCAAAGCATTCTGAATACCACGCAGGATGGTTTCTTGCGCTCGGATAGCCAGGGCCGACTGCTCGACGTCAACCCGGCCTACTGCCGGCTGTCCGCTTACACCCGCAAAGAACTGCTCGGCATGACCATCGCCGATCTGGACGCAACGAGAAACGCCGCCGAGATCGCCGGGCTCATGCAGCGCCTCACTGTGAGTGGCAGCGAGTTGTTTGAATCCTCGCACCGTCGTAAAGACGGATCGATCTGGCAGGTCGAAGTCAGTGTTACCTACCGTGACGCAGCAGGCGGAGAATATCTCGTATTCCTGCGCGACACTACCGACCGTAAATGGGCTGCGGAGCAACTCGAAAAACGCATCGCGGCACTGACCCAGCCGCTCTCAGGCGGGGTGATTGCACTTGAAGACCTGTTCCAGCGCGATGAAATCCAGCGCATCCAGGACAACTTTGCGGCCGCCACGGGCGTTGCATCCATCATTACCCGCCCGGATGGTACCCCCTACACCCGACCAAGCAACTTCACAAGCTTGTGCAATGAAATCATTCGCAAGACCGAAAAAGGCTGCGCCAACTGCTTTAAATCCGATGCGGCCATCGGACGCTACCACCCGGACGGCCCCATTGTGCAGCGCTGCCTGAGCGGGGGACTCTGGGATGCCGGAACCAGCATTACCGTTGGCGGCCATCATGTCGCCAACTGGCTGATCGGGCAGGTGCGCGACGAAGCCCAGAGCGAAGACAGCATGCGCGACTACGCACACCAGATCGGTGCGGACGAAACGGCCTTCATGAACGCTTTTCTGGCCGTACCGGCAATGTCGCACGAGCACTTTGAACAGATTGCCCTGGCCCTGTTCACTCTGTCGAATCAGATATCAACCACGGCTTATCAGAACATACTGCAAGCGCGTTCGATCACCGAGCGGAAGCAGGTGGAAGCGTCGCTTGCCGAATCAAGGAACCTTCTGCTGAAAGTCATTGATACCGTACCGGCACGCATTTTCTGGAAGGATCGCGGCTTGCACTATCTGGGATGCAATACTGCTTTTGCCAGGGATGCGGGCAAGGATCATCCCGAGGATCTCATCGGCAAAGATGATTACCAGATGGGATGGGCGGCGCAAGCGGAACTCTATCGTGCCGATGACCGTGCCGTCATGGCATCAGGTATCGCCAGAGTGTTTTATGAGGAACCACAAACCACACCGGGCGGCCAGACCATCTGGCTCAGGACATCCAAGATTCCGCTCAAAAATCAGAACGGCGAGGCAATCGGGGTGCTGGGCGTTTACGAAGACTTCACCGAGCAAAAGGCGACCGAAAACGAACTCGAACAGTACCGCCATCATCTCGAGGAACTCATCGCCTCGCGCACTGCCGAACTGGCCCAGGCCCGGGACGCGGCCGAAGCCGCCAATCAGGCAAAGAGCGCCTTTCTGTCAAACATGAGCCACGAGATCCGCACCCCGATGAACGCCATCCTCGGCATGGCCCACCTGCTGCGCCGCAGCGGCGTCACCCCGGCCCAGGCCGAACGCCTGGACAAGATCGACACAGCCAGCGAACACCTGCTCGCCCTGATCAACGACATCCTCGACCTGTCCAAGATTGAAGCCGGCAAGTTCGTTCTCGAAGACACCCCGCTCACCGTCGCTGGCCTGCTGGCCAACATCAGCTCGATCCTGAGCGAACGTGCCCGGGCCAAGGGTCTGCAGTTTGCGGTTGAGAGCGGCGACTTCCCGCCCCACCTGAAGGGCGACCCGACGCGCCTGCAGCAGGCGCTGCTCAACTACGCCACCAATGCCCTCAAGTTCACCGACAGCGGCGGCGTCACGCTGCGCGCCATCCGGCAGGGCGAAAGCGCCGAGTCCGTGCTGGTGCGCTTCGAAGTGCAAGACAGTGGCATCGGCATCGCGCCCGAAACGCTGCCCCGGCTGTTCGAGGTCTTTGAACAGGGCGACAACTCGACCACGCGCAAATACGGCGGTACCGGCCTCGGACTGGCGATCAACCGCCGGCTGGCCGAACTGATGGGCGGCGAAGTCGGTGTCCACAGCACCCCCGGGGTCGGCAGCACCTTCTGGTTCACCGCCCGCCTGAAGAAGAGCGAAAGTCAGACAGAAAGCGCATCGGCGCTGCCGAACGCCGAAGCCGAGCAGTTCATTCGCCAGCGCCATCACGGTAGTCGCCTGCTGGTCGTCGATGATGAACCGGTCAATCTGGAAGTGGCCCGACTCTTCCTCGAGGATTCAGGGCTGCTCGTCGATACCGCCGAAGACGGCTTGCAGGCACTCCGCCGGGCGCAGGAAACCGCCTACGCGCTGATCCTTATGGACATGCAGATGCCGATACTCAATGGTCTGGAGGCCACGCAGCAGATCCGTGCGCTGCCCGGCTACCGGGATACGCCGATCCTGGCCATGACGGCCAATGCCTTTGCCGAGGACCGGGCACGATGCCTTGCCGCCGGGATGAATGACTTCATCGGCAAGCCCTTTGATCCGGACGTACTTTTCTCGACCCTGCTGAGCTGGCTGGAACGGAGCAAGGGCTAGAGAAACGCTGAAGTATTCTAAATCCGTCATAGATGGTCGCCCCCATTTTGCCAAGCGTTCATTTGATGGTGGTAAGCAGGTAAAGATTGCAGCCATAGATCCGGACTTTAAGTGGAAAGTGATTTCCTGTCCCTGATGGAATACGCTGGTCGAATCCTTATCATTCCGACGCGCTATAAGCGCTATGACGAGTTCAGGGTGTTTCGACCACGGTCTGACCTGTTTTGCCAACATGGTATGAATGCCAGAGCAATCGTTGAAGGATCTCCTTTCGAAGTGGGTAGCAAGCGCTAAGGCTTAGGGTTTTCCACGGTGCCGCGCATCGCGAGTCCTTCTATGACGGAAGAAGTGTGGCGCGGTGGGAAACCCGGACTCATGCGCACGCATAGTTAGGCACATAGTTGCGATCATGGATCAGCATCGACCAGATGACACGAACGTTCTTGTTTGCCAGCGCCACGGCAGCGATGTTCTTGTTACGCCGAGCCATTAGCGTTTTGAGCCAGGGATCCGCACTGACTTTGTGTTCGCTAACGCGAACTACGGCACGTGCGCCGTGGATGAGCAAGGTACGCAAGTAACTATCACCGCGTTTGCTGATGCCCTGTAATATCGTTTTGCCCCCCGTTGAGTGTTGTCGTGGCACAAGGCCCATCCAGGCCGCCATCTGCCGTCCGTTCTTAAAATTCCTGGCATCGCCGATAGAGGCAACGAGTGCGCTGGCCGTAATCGGGCCGATGCCAGGAACCGCGGCCAATTGAGTGCTCGCCGCACAATCGCGATGCCAGCACTTGATTTCCAGTTCTAACTGGCTGACCTGTTGATCGAGTGCCTTGAAGTGGTCAGCGAGTGTTTGTAGGAGATGTCGGAAACTCATCGGCAGTTCATTTCGCGCATCATCGATGATGACTGCCACGCACGATGGGATGTGCCGAATGCCCACCGGGATCGTTAAGCCATATTCGGCCAGCAAACCACGAATCTGATTGGCCTGCGCGGTGCGGGCTTTGACAAACCCCTGCCGCGCACGATGTACGCTCAGGATCGCTTGTTGCTCAACCGTCTTGATCGGGACGCTGGGCATATTCGGGCGCACCACGGCTTCGCAAATGGCCTCGGCATCGGCCGCATCGTTCTTGTTGCGTTTGACGAAGGGCTTAACGTACTGCGGGGGAATCAACTGCACGGTGTGTCCCATCGCGACAAGCTTTCTGGCCCAGTAATGTGCGCTACCACAAGCCTCCATACCGACCCGGCACGGCACTAAATTGGCAAAGAACGACAGTACTTGCGCACGCTTGAGCTGTTTTTTCAAAACCGTCTTCCCCTGACTATCTGCACCATGGAGCTGAAAAACATTCTTCGCCAAATCCATCCCAATTGTCTTAAGATTCATACCGGTCGTCCCTTTCGTTTCAGTGGTTGTGTCACAACTCCACTTTGGCACATTGATGCCGTTTAGGAAGGGGCGACCATTCCATTATTCCGGCGAAAGCCGGAATCCAGAAAAATCAACGAACTGGACCCCGGCTTTCGCCGGGGTGACGAATAAATCAGTCTTTCCCTAGGGGTGTGACCTAAAGGCCGACTCTGTTGATCCGGCGCATGGCTTTACTGCCAACGTGGTTGAATGCCCCCCCGCAAAAGCGGATAATTCCGGGGCTTTGCAGCCTTTTAAGCCTTTTCCTGCACGGCCAATCGAATCATGACCCATTATCTGTTCATCATCGTCGGCGCTGTCCTCGTCAACAACGTCGTGTTGGTGAAGATTCTCGGCCTGTGCCCCTTCATGGGCGTTTCCAAGAAAGTGGAGACGGCCTTCGGCATGGGTGCGGCAACAACCTTCGTGCTCACCGTGGCAACCGGTGCCAGCTATGTCATCGACCACTTCCTGCTGATGCCTTTCGGGCTGGAATACCTGCGCACGCTTTCGTTCATCGTCACCATCGCCGCCATCGTCCAATTGACCGAAATGGTGATCCAGAAGACCAGCCCGGTACTGCATCAGGTGCTGGGCATCTACCTGCCGCTGATCACCACCAACTGCGCGGTGCTCGGCGTACCCCTGCTCAACGTCGCCAACAAGTACAACTTCGTCGAATCGCTGCTCTTCGGCGCCGGCAGCGCCCTCGGCTTCTCGCTGGTGCTGGTGCTCTTCGCCGGCATTCGGGAACGCGTTGAAGGGGCCGACGTTCCGGTACATTTCCGTGGCGTAGCCATCGCCATGGTCACCGCCGGGCTGATGTCACTGGCCTTCATGGGCTTTGCCGGCCTGGACAAGTATCAATAATGCTCACTGCCATCCTCATCATGGCGCTCGGCGCCGTCGTCCTTGGCGCCGCGCTGGGTTACGCCTCGATCAGGTTCAAGGTCGAAGGCAACCCGCTGGTCGAAAAGATCGAGGCCATCCTGCCGCAAACGCAGTGCGGCCAGTGCGGTTATCCCGGCTGCAAACCCTATGCTGAAGCCATCGCCGAGGGCGAAGCCGAAATCAACCTGTGCCCGCCCGGCGGCCAGGAAGGCGTACGCAAGCTGGCCGACCTGCTCGGGCGCGAAGTCAAACCACTCGACGCGGAAGAAAAGCCAAAACAGGTCGCCATCATCGACGAGCAGACTTGCATCGGCTGCACCTTGTGCATCCAGGCTTGCCCGGTGGATGCCATCGTCGGTGCGGCCAAGCAGATGCACACCATCATTGAATCGCTGTGCACCGGTTGCGAGCTGTGCATCAAACCCTGTCCGGTCGAATGCATCCGCATGGAAGCCATCAGCGAAAACATCGACAACTGGAAATGGAAATATCCGGTGATCGAGATCAAACCCATCAAACGTGCCGCCTGATGCTCCAACTCTTCAAATTCAAGGGCGGGGTCAAGCCGGAAACCAGCAAGACGCCCTCGCTGCAGACGCCGATCGGCATCGTCCCGCTGCCTGCGCTGTTGATCGTCCCGCTGCACCAGAGCATTGGCGGCGTACCCAATCCGCTGGTCGAGGCGGGCGAACGCGTACGCAAGGGGCAACGCATCGGCGACCCCGACAAATGGGTTTCCGCAGCGGTTCATGCCCCGACCTCGGGCACGGTGCTGGCCGTCGAGGAGCGCATCGCCGCCCACCCTTCCGGACTGCCGACGCTGTGCGTCGTCATCGAACCCGATGGCCTTGACGAGTGGATAGAACGTACGCCGCTCGACTACGACGCCCTTGAACCCGAACGCGTACGCGAGATCCTGCGCGACTCCGGTGTCGTCGGCCTCGGCGGCGCGGTCTTCCCGAGCCACGCCAAGCTGACCGCCGCCGAGTCGGTGCCGATGGACGAATTGGTGATCAACGGCGCCGAATGCGAACCGTTCATGACCTGCGACGACATGCTGATGCGCGAACGGGCGCAGGAGATCGTCCTCGGCATCGGCATTTTCCGCGACCTGCTTGCTCCGCGGCGGGTACTGATCGGCATCGAGGACAACAAGCCGGAAGCGCTTGCGGCGATGAAGGCTGCCGTGGCCAAAGTCGGGGAAACATTCGAAGTCATCGCCGTGCCGACGCGCTACCCGGCCGGCGGTGCCAAACAACTGATCCGCGTACTGACCGGCAAGGAAGTCCCGGCCAGCAAGCGTTCGCCCGAAATGGGCGTGCAATGCTTTAACGTCGCCACCGCCTACACGGCCTGGCGGGCCATCGCCCATGGCGAGCCGGTACTGTCGCGCATCGTCACGCTGACCGGCAACGTCGAACAGCCGCGCAACTGGGAAGTCCTGCTCGGCACGCCGCTTAGGGACTTCGTCGCGCTCGGCCAGCCGAAGGCCGATACCAACACCTACCTGATGGGCGGGCCGATGATGGGTTTTGAAATGCCCAGCCTCGACGCGCCGCTGGTCAAGGCCAGCAACTGCATCATCGCCGGATCGCCGACGCTGTTCCCGCCGGCGCCGCCGGAAATGCCCTGCATCCGCTGCGGAGCCTGCGCCGAAGCCTGCCCGCACGAACTGCAGCCGTTCGAGATGTACTGGTTCGCGCGCGCCAGAAACTTCGGCAAGACGCAGGAATACAACATATTCGACTGCATCGAGTGTGGCTGCTGCAGCTACGTCTGCCCCTCGCACATTCCGCTGGTACAGTACTTCCGCTTTGCCAAGAGCGAGATCTGGTCGCGCGAGCGGGCAAAGAACATGGCCGATGCGGCCAAGGCGCGCTTCGAACTGCGTAACGAGCGCGACGAACGCGAGAAGGCCGAGAAAGCCGCACGGCTGGCCAAAGCGGCGGCCGCCAAGTCCGCCGAGAAGACAGCCGCGCCGGTCGAAAGCGTTGCGCCGACGCCTGCCCAAGCGGCTGCCAATGCAGACGCTGCCAGGAAAGCCGCCATCGCTGCGGCCATCGAACGCGCCCGCGTGCAGCGCGAAAACGTGCAGCCGAAGAATACCGACGGCCTTAGCGTCGCCCAGCGCAAGGAAATTGCCGAGATCGAAGCTCGCCGAGCGCCAATTCAAGCACAGCAAACCGCTCTCAACGCAGAGGGCGCAGAGACGCAGAGGGCGCAGAGGGAAGAACAATGAAAGATCTTGCCCTTCTCCGCGTTCTCTGCGCCTCTGCGCCCTCTGCGTTAGAAGAGGTTAATAAATGAACTTTACCACCCCGCCCTATCTCACCCAGAACGTCAGCGTCCAGCGCGTGATGCTGCAGGTGCTGGTGGCGCTGCTGCCGGGGGTCGCCGTCTATGCCTGGCTGATCGGGCCGGTGGTTCTGGTGCAGATGGCCATCGCCACGCTCGCTTCGCTGCTCGCCGAAGCCTTCATGCTCAGGCTGCTGAACAAGCCGCTCGGTCTTTTTCTTGGCGATGGCAGCGCCATCGTCACCGCCTGGCTGATCGCGCTGGCCTTCCCACCCCTTGCCCCGTGGTGGCTGATCGTTGTCGCCGCGCTGTTCGCCATCGTCGTCGCCAAGCACCTCTACGGCGGACTCGGGCAGAACCCGTTCAACCCGGCGATGATCGCCTTTGCCGTGTGCATCGTGTCCTTCCCTGCGCTCATGTCGCAGTGGCCGCCGGTCGATCTGAAAGCGGGCTTCTTCGATCAGTTGGCGCTTGTATTCGGCCAAGTACCGCGCCTTGACGCGATGAGCGGCGCGACCCCGCTCGACGCCCTGAAGACGGCACTCAAGCTCGGTGATGGCAGCGTCACGGTGCGCAGCGTCATGGCCGACGCCAGCACCTTCGGCTACTTCGCCGGCAAAGGCTGGGAATGGGTTGGCGCCGCTGTGGCTGTGGCAGCGCCGGATCATCAGTTGGCACGCACCACTCGGCTTCATCGCCGGCATCGCCGTGCTGGCCAGTGCGCTCTGGCTGTGGAACCCCGGCCAGTTTGCCAATCCGCTGTTCCATCTGTTCACGGGTGGTTCAATGCTCGGGGCTTTCTTCATCGTCACCGATCCAGTGTCCGGCTGCACGACGGCCAAAGGCAAGCTGATCTTCGGCCTTTCGGCCGGCATGCTGGCCTATATCATCCGCGTTTTCGGCGGCTATCCGGACGGTGTGGCGTTTGCCGTGTTGCTGCTCAATATCTGCGTTCCGCTGATCGACCTGTACACGCAACCACCGATCTTCGGCATGAAGGGCAAGCCATGACGCACACGGCAAAGCCGCCCTCCGCAACAAAAATGGCCGTGCGTACGGCGGTGATCCTGTTCATCTTCGTCGTCATCTTTACCGGCCTGCTGTCGGGTGCCTATCTGTGGACGCTGCCGACCATCGAGGCTGCGGCGTCCGAGGAAAAAATGAAACTGATCGACGAAGTCCTGCCGCGCAGGAGCTACGATAACGATCTGCTGAAAGATACCGTGCACCTCGCGCCGACGGCCGCGCTCGGCCATGAGGAAAGCTCGACGGCCTATCGCGCGCGCAAGGCCGGCAAGGCCAGTGCGCTGGTTCTCGAAGCCGTCGCGCCCGACGGTTACGCCGGCAAGATCCGTCTGCTAGATCCGTCTGCTCATCGCCGTCGGCGCCGACGGTGCGCTGCTCGGCGTGCGCGTGACGCAGCACAAGGAAACGCCGGGGCTGGGCGACTACATCGAGCCGAAAAAGGACAAGAACAAGGAACATCCGTGGATCACCCAGTTTGACGGTCTGATACCTGCTGCTACCGAAGAGCGCGTATGGAAGGTGAAAAAGGACGGCGGACGCTTTGACTCGGTGGCCGGCGCCACCGTCACGCCACGCGCCATAATCAAGGCCGTGCGCAAAGCCGCTGTCTATGTCGCCGAGAACCGCGAGCAGCTTTTCAACAAGCCATGAAAAACTTAACCACATTCAACGCAAAGGCCGCCGAGATGCCCCGAAGGCAACTGGGCCTTGGGCTCAAATCCCCTAGGGAATTGCTGATTTATTCGTCACCCCGGCGAAAGCCGGGGTCCAGTTCGTTGATTCTTCTGGATTCCGGCCTTCGCCGGAATGACGG
>JAIFKU010000086.1 GCA_020049495.1 Accumulibacter sp. | reverse complement strand
ACGGCGGAAACCAGTGCCGGCATGGTGTCGGTGCTGGCATCGACCAGTCGCGAGAGGCCGACGCGCAGGAGGCGTGCCGCATTGTCGCAGCGTTCGGTGTAACGGCCGAACCAGTAGAGATTTTCCACCACGCGCGAGGACAGATTGTTGCCGCCGCGAATCAGGTCGGCCTTGCTCACCGAGTGTTTGAGCAGGCTGAAAGTGTTGACAACGCCTTCGCTCAAGACCCAGGTATCCTTGCTCGATCCGCCGCGCCGCATCGAAATATAGCGCGCCTTGGATTCGGCCGAAACGCGTGTCAGCCCTCCAGGCATCATCTGGTAGCCGTCGGTCGTGGCTGCCACAAAAACGCGCAGGGCAACGCCTCGCGGCAGCAGCTTGCGTTCGTGTGTCGTGCTCCAGGCTGGCGCCTGCGAGAAATTGACCAGTTCCTGCGCAACATAGGCCTGCGGCCGCGCGCGCAGGCGCGCGATCATGACGTCCCGCGGCGTCCCTCTCAGTTCGTTGCCGAATACCGGTTCCATGCGTTGCGATGGGAATGAGCCCTTGATGACCAGTTGATCGAGATGTTTGATCGTGAACTCAAGCGCCGACTGCTCGCCACACCACCAGGTGCCGACCGAAGGCATGAGCAGCGATTCGCCGAGCAATTTAGTGCAGGCCCCGGGCAGGAAACCCGGCAGTGCAGCCGATTCGAGCAAGCCGCTGCCCAGGGCGTTGGCGACCAGTACCTTGCCGGCACGCACGGCCTGCAGCAGGCCGGGAACTCCCAGTGCCGAATCGCCGCGCAGTTCGAGCGGGTCGCAGAAATCATCATCGAGGCGGCGCAGGATGGCATGGACGCGACGCAGACCGGTCAGCGTTCTCAGATAGACACACTCTCCGCGCACAGTCAGGTCCTGCCCTTCGACCAGTGGAAAACCGAGATAGCGGGCCAGATAAGCGTGTTCGAAATAGGTTTCGGTGTAAGGGCCGGGGGTCAGCAGCACGATCAGCGGGGGCTCGCCTTCATGCGGCGCACACCGGGCGAGATTTTCCTGCAGTGAGCGGAAGAAGGCGGCCAGATGCTGCACGCCCATGTCGCGGAACTGCTCGGGGAAGACTCTGGAAACAATGAGCCGGTTTTCGAGCGCGTAACCCGCGCCCGAGGGCGCCTGCGTGCGGTCGGCGATGACCCACCAGCGGCCGTCCGGTGAGCGAGCGAGATCAACCGCGTAAAGATGCAGCCAGGTATCGCCGGGGGGTCTTGTCCCCTGGCACGGCCAGAGAAAGCCATTGTGACCGTAAACCAGTGCTGGCGGCAGTGTGCCGTCACGGAGCAGGGTCTGTTCGCCATAGAGATCGCCGAGTACGGCGTTGAGCAGTCGTGCCCTCTGGGTAATTGCTCGCGTGATTTCCTGCCACTCGTCAGCGGACAGGATCATCGGCAGCGGATCGAGTTCCCACGGCCGGTCGGCGCCGTTCGGGTCGGCATAGACGTTATAGGTTATGCCGTTTTCCTGAATGCGACGGCGCACGAAGTTGAGCCGGTGACGCATCTGCTCGGGACTGGCCGCATTGAGGTGGTCGTAAAACGATTGCCACGCTGGTCGCAACTGACCATTGCCGGCGATCATCTCGTCGAAACGGTCGCTTTTTTTTGGGTACGTTGAAGTCAGAGAACGCGGCATAGGGAAACGAAGCGGAGATTGTTCCGGGCAATAAATTCGGGGCTGCCGAAGTCTAGCGTAAACCAGGGGCGGCTGTTGCTGGTCCCGGTTTCCATATCATCCTTCCGGCTCACGCCCGGGTGCTTTCGGATTACACTCGGAGCTATTGTAAAAGGAAAAGAACCATGCGACGGCTCAAGATCTCTCACGTGACCGAATATCTGTACTCGACCCCGGTCGCCTTGCAAGCACACCACCTGCGGCTGCGGCCGCTGGAAAGCCACAGCCTGAGGATCGAATCCTCAACCCTCGATATCTCTCCGGCGCACACGATACGCTGGTATCGGGACGCGCTGGGGAATTCGGTGGCCACGGTAAGTTTTGGCGATTTGTCGAACACGCTGAGCGTGTTGAGTGAGGTCGTCATTTCCGTCTATGAAGATGCTCCGCTCGATTTCCTGATGGAGGAGTACGCGATCAATTGCCCCTTCGCATACGCCATCAACGAGCAGCCCGATCTCGCCGCTTTTGAACAGAGCGTGTATCCGGATGACCGTCCGGCGGTGCACGCGTGGCTGGATGGCATCGGCCTGCTGCAGCGTCCGATCGAGACGTTTGCGCTGCTTTCGCAGTTGAACTGCGCCATCGCCAATCATTTTGCCTACCAGGTTCGCGAGGAAGAGGGCGTTCAATCCCCCGCCACAACACTGAGCTTGAACAGCGGCTCATGCCGAGACTTTGCCGCATTATTCATCGAAGCGTGCCGCTGTATGGGCCTGGCCAGCCGCTTTGTCAGCGGCTATCTGCATATGCCCGATAACGAGCTGGGGAATGCCAGCACCCATGCCTGGGCGGAGGTCTATTTGCCCGGCCCTGGATGGAAGGGCTTCGATCCGACCAGTGGTCTGATCATCGGCAACCAGCACATTCCGGTTGCCGTGGCCCGGCATCCCGAAGCCGTTCCCCCGGTAGCGGGAAGTTTCATCGGGCCGGCCGGACAAATTCCGGCGCTGAGCGTGGCCGTTCGGGTAAGCGAACTGGAGAGCTGACGGCCGGGTTGGCGGGAGCAGAACGCTTGCGTCAAATCTCGCTGTGTTCCATTTTTACGACAGAACTAATGGCCAGAATCAGAAAAATCAGACAGAATCTCATGGTTTGGTTGATCAAAAGTCAAGGACACAATAGATTTCAAAGATTCAGGAAATAGCCAGCACATCAGTCGCATTACTATCAGTCGCACCTCCACACATAAGGAAGCAGTCATGAGCACTTCAAGCAAAATCGCACTCATCACCGGTGCCGGTAGCGGTATTGGCAAAGCCACGGCAATCGCCCTGTCGAACGCGGGATACGGTGTCGTCCTTGCCGGCCGCCGGGCGGAACCGCTGCAGGAAACGCTGAGTGCGTTGGGCGCCGGCAAGGTCGCGCTGGCGGTACCCACCGACGTCAGCAAACCCGATTCGGTCAACGCGCTCTTCGCGCAGATCCGCGAAAAATTCGGTCGTCTCGATCTGCTGTTCAACAACGCTGGCATCAATGTGCCGGGAGTTTCGTTCGAAGACCTTGCCTACGAAAAATGGGCCTCCGTGGTCGATATCAATCTCACCGGAATGTTTCTCTGTGCGCAGGCGGCGTTCCGTCTGATGAAGGAACAGAATCCGCGTGGCGGCCGCATCATCAACAACGGTTCGATCTCGGCACATGTGCCACGTCCCGATTCGGCGCCTTACACATCAACCAAACATGCAGTCACCGGGCTGACCAAATGCATTTCGCTTGATGGCCGCAAATACGACATCGCCTGTGGTCAGATCGACATCGGCAATGCGCTGAGCGAAATGTCCGGGTACAGCGCGAAAGGCGCCAAGCAGGCCAGCGGCGAGATTGCCGTCGAAGCCATGATGGATGTCAATCATGTCGGCAACGCGATTGTGCATATGGCCAGCCTGCCTCTGGAGGCTAATGTTCAGTTCATGACGATCATGGCCACCAAGATGCCATTCATCGGGCGCGGCTGAACGGTCGACAGAGGTACGTGGCGGCGTTCCGGCGGGACTATGCATCCTGCCGGAGGCGGCTTTTGCCGCAACCGGATCAGGAAGGACAGCAGGTCATCAGGTTGCGGTCACCATAGACGTCATCGATGCGGTTGACGCTCGGCCAGAACTTGTTGGCGGCGACCCAGGGCAACGGGAAGACGGCTTCCTGGCGGCTGTACGGGCGGTTCCAGTCGGTATCGACGAGGTCGGCCTGAGTGTGCGGGGCATTCTTCAGCGGATTGTTGTCCGCCGGCCAGATGCCCTGTTCGATCTTGCGGATTTCCTCGCGGATAGCGGTCATGGCGGCGATGAAACGGTCAAGTTCGGCCTTTGACTCCGATTCGGTCGGTTCGACCATGATCGTACCGGCGACCGGGAAACTGACCGTTGGCGCGTGGAAGCCGTAGTCCATCAGGCGCTTGGCGATATCGATCTCGGCGATGCCGGTGGCGGCCTTGAGCGGGCGGATGTCGAGAATGCACTCGTGGGCGACGCGGCCGTTCTTTCCGGTGTACAGCACCGGGTAGTGCGGGCCGAGTTGCGTGGCGATGTAGTTGGCATTGAGGATGGCTACTTCGGTGGCGCGCTTGAGACCCTTGCCGCCGAGCATGGCGATGTACATCCAGGAAATCGGCAGGATAGCCGCCGAGCCCCAGGGTGCAGCAGAAACGGCGCCTTGACCCGCGTGCGGACCGCTGATTGTCTGTACGACGTGGTTGGCCATGAACGGCGCCAGATGGGCTTTCAACCCGATCGGCCCCATGCCCGGGCCGCCGCCGCCGTGCGGGATGGCAAAGGTCTTGTGCAGGTTCATGTGGCTGACATCGGCGCCGATGAAGCCGGGTGAGGTCAGGCCGACCTGCGCGTTGAGATTGGCGCCGTCCATGTAGACCTGGCCGCCGTGGGCATGGATGATGGCGCAGATGTCCCTGATCGCCTCCTCGAATACGCCGTGCGTCGACGGGTAGGTAATCATCAGGCAGGCCAGGTTGGCAGCGTGCTGTGCCGCTTTCATCTGAAGGTCGGTGAGATCGACGTTGCCGTTTTCGTCGCAATCGACGACGACAATCTGCAGGCCGCACATCTGCGCCGTTGCTGGATTGGTGCCATGCGCCGATTTCGGGATCAGGCAGATGTTGCGCTGAAGTTCTCCACGACTGGCGTGATAGCGCGTGATGGCCACGATACCGGCGTATTCGCCCTGGGCGCCCGAGTTCGGCTGCATGCAGATGGCGTCGAAGCCGGTGATGATCTTCAGCCAGCTTTCCAGCCCGACTATCATTTCCATGTAGCCCTGCGCCTGGTCGATTGGCGCGAAGGGATGGATGTCGCCAAATTCCGGCCAGGTGACCGGAATCATCTCGCTGGTGGCGTTGAGCTTCATGGTGCACGAGCCGAGCGAGATCATCGAGTGGTCGAGCGCCAGATCCTTGTTCTGCAGGCGCTTGAGGTAGCGCAGCATTTCGTGTTCGCTGTGGTA
>JAIFKU010000154.1 GCA_020049495.1 Accumulibacter sp. | reverse complement strand
TCAGGATCGATTTGATGTTGGTCAGTATGCTATTGAGGTCGACCCGTGTTTCTTCGAGAGCGATCTTTCCGGCTTCGATCTTGGAGAGGTCAAGGATGTCGTTGATGGTGTTGAGCAGGTGTTCGCTGGAGGTTTCAATTTTGGCGAGACGGTCGGCCTGGACAGGGGTGACCCCGCCACGCCTCAGAATATGGGTCATGCCGATGATGCCGTTCAGGGGTGTGCGGATTTCATGGCTCATGTTGGCCAGGAAGGTGCTCTTGGCCAGGTTGGCGGCTTCGGCGGCTTCTTTGGCCTGGGCCAGTTCGGCGGTGCGCGAGGAGACGAGTTCTTCGAGGTGGTGGCGGTGCCGATCCAATTCGGCTTCCGACGCCTTGCGGGCGGTGATGTCGCGGACGATTCCAATAGAATGCCATCCGTCACTCAGCATGACCGAAGAAAGCGAGACCTCCACAGTGACCTCTTGCCCATTACTTTTGCGTGCATTGAGTTCCAAGGTATTCCCAATTGCCTCTCCCTGCCCGGTACGTTGGAATACTGCAAACGCGGCATGATGACGCGCAATGTACCGTTCCGGGACGATAAGTTCGTGGAGGTTTTTCCCTATAGCCACATCAGGCGTATACCCGAAAATATCTTGTGCCGCTTTATTCCAGTAAGTGATGTTACCGGAGGGGTTCATTCCGACAATCGCGTCGTTGGCCGCCTCCATAACCGACATCAGCTGGATTTCGGCTTGCTTGCGAGCCGTGATGTCTTCCACGGTGACAACCACATAGTCCAGACTACCATCGGGTTTGCGCACATGGCTAACAGCGAGGCGGGTATTGACCAGATGACCATCCTTGTGAACAAAGCGCTTGTCCAGGGAATAGCTATCGATCTCGCCGGCCAGCATGCGGTTGAACTGGGCCAGGTCGGACGCCAAATCCTCGGGGTAGGTCAGTTCTGTCCAGGTCATGCGGGTCAGTTCGTCCCGCGAGTAGCCCAGCGTGGCACAGAGGGCATCATTGACCTCAAGCCAGCCCTTTTCAATGCTAGTGATGGCGAGGCCGACCATGGAGTGATCGAAGTAGGCATGAAAGCGCTCCATGCTGGCGCGCTCTTCAGCAATCACGGCATCCTGTGCCACCTGCAAAGTCTTCCGGTCGACCAGCTGCTGCTCGTAATTGCGAAAGATCAGGCACAGCAAGATGGTGGCGAAAGGATAGAACAGCAGGAGCACCCACCAGGCCTGCTCAATGAAGGCATACCCCGCACGATTGGGGAGTAGCGTGAAAGCGGCCAACTGCATCAACTGCACCACCACGCCGAGCGCAAGGTAGTGTGCGGGATGCGGAGGGGCGCTGTGGCGTTGCCACCTCTGCCGCGCCATTACGCCAAGCAAGGCGGACAGGAGGATAATCATGACGCCAACTGGCGCACCGATACCGCCCAGCTGGTAGCGATAAACTGCCGCCATGCCCGCCGCAATCGCTGCCGTCACACCACCTCCAACCACGCCTGCTACCGAAAGCACAATTGAGCGGCCATCGAAGATCACGCCCGGTGCGAAGTTCAGCGGGTTCATCATCCCCAGCAAGGCCACGCCACCAAACAGGAGCCCGAGCAGCACTTGGCGGTTCAGCGTGGACTCATGGAAACGTGAAATAACAAGCTGTCCTGCTGCTACCAGAGCAACCAGGAAGGCGATGTTGTTGAACAGGTTAGTCAGCATGCTCTGGTTTGGGGGTGCTTTGGCGAATGCCCATTATTCGGCTATGACTATTGGCATAGTATACCCAATAAGAGCCGGCCCCGGGAAATTGGACAGAGGGATAAGTGATAGGATATCCCTCAACTACTATTACATCTCGCCTGCAAGCTTTGGCGTCGTCGGGGGAAGGCGACGATTCTTCGTGCCCTGCTCGTAGCCGTAGCTGATCTCAATCAGCATTCCTTCCGACCAAGGCCTCGCAAGGAACTCGATTCCTACGGGTACACCTATTTTCGCCGACTCGGTGGGCATCGTGAATCCGCCGGGAACGACGATTGAAGGGAAACCTGTGAGTGAGCCGAGGCTTCCGTTACGCTCAACCTGCGAACCACCGACAGGGACAACTGGCCGTTTCTGATGCGGGAAGACAAGCGCATCAAGCTTATTTTCAGCCATGAGCACCATAATGCGATCCTGAAGCCTCGTCCGCGCAACGAGTCGGGCGTCATACGTTGAGTCCTGGTTAAGCGCTTGCGCATCCTTGATGCTTTTCTCGATGCTTGGTGAAAACTTACCCGAGGCAATGATTTCGGCTAGAGACTTAACCGGCGCCTTGTTTTTCGGGTCGCCCAAGTACGAGTTCAGATCTGGTTTGAGGTCATAAAGGTGGACGCTGATGTCGTTCGCGATTTTCCCGGAGTCGATGTCCGGCGTGTTCAGTTCGACCATGGTTGCGCCGAGCCGCTTACAGTCTTCGATGGCCTTGTTCGTCACGGCGTTAACTTCCTTATGGATGGCGTCTTCCCCAAAGAAACTCCGAAGAATGCCGATCCGCTTTCCCTTCATCCCGTCACTTTTGAGAAATTTGGAATAGTCCTTCTGAACGTAACCAATGCTCCAGGCAGTCGCTTGGTCCAGCGGATCATAGCCGATCAGTACGTTGAGCATCTTTGCTGCATCCCCGACTGTTCTTGCCAGAGGGCCTGCTACGTCCTGCGTGATCGAATTGGGAATGATGCCATTGCGGCTTACGAGACCGATCGTCGGGCGGATTCCCACGATGCAGTTGGCCGATGCCGGTGAGCGAATGGAGTTTACCGTATCGGAGCCAATCCCCAGTATGCCCAGGTTGGCCGCCAGGCCAGCGCCCACACCTCCACTCGACCCACCCGGAGTACGTGTTAGATCATAGGGATTCAGGGTCTGACCGAGAATGGAACTCACCGACTCGCCCGACACGGCGAATTCGTGAAGATTCACCTTGGCGATGATGATTGCGCCCGCATCGCGAAGTTTTTTTGTGATGGATGCATCTTTTGGAGGAATATAACCTTCAAGACACTTGGATCCGCCTGTTGTGGGCATATCCATCGTATTAATGTTGTCTTTGAGGAGGACAGGAATACCGTGGAGTGGTCCTACGAGACCGGATTTTTTATAGCGTACGTCCAGTGCCGCAGCTTCTTCCAAGGCCTTCGGGTTGAGATAGATAACGATGTTGAGCTTTGGCCCTTTCTGATCATAGGCTTCAATACGCTTATGGTACATTTCGACGAGCTTTACTGCCGTGAGTTCGCCTGACTTGAAGGCTTTATGGACGTCTGTAATTGTGGCCTCCTCCAGTGTGAAATTAGCAAATGCGACCGGCGGTTCGACTTGAGAGGGAGAAAAGTTAACCGCCTTAACGACCGAGGGAATCTTTGCTGTACGCATTAAGCCTCCTTGTTATGATTAATGAGCAGTGCTTGATCAGTTAAAGATTAGGCATGGTCATGGATTGTCGCAAGTGCGCAGAGATTTGCCCAGAGCATGGAATTATTGTGCGCCATATACGGCAAATTCCACCCTGTATTTGTCTCCAACCGCTTCAAGACCCCCTAATCCGACCCCGGTCTCAACGCTGAAACCCTAAAAAGAAAAGGCCCCGCAGGTCATAAGACGAGCAGGGTCATGGAAGTTCTGGTGGCCAGTCGCGGAATCGGCAGACGTCGGGGTTCAGGGAAGGAGAGGAATCGAACCAAAGTCAAGACTGACAGCGGCCATTCCCCAGAAACGACAAACCCCGCCGAAGCGAGATCTGTCATGGGAGTCTCCTGACACTTATGCAGCTAGCTTCCTGCGCCGTGCAACCGCGCCCATAAGGCCGAGGCCGGCGAGGAGCATGGCGTAGGTTTCAGGTTCGGGGACGGCGGTTACGTAAGTACGGAAACCAAAATCCGAGCCTGGTAAGGCAGGATCATAATATCCAGTCTGTCTTTCCCAGTTCCCTGTATTTCCATTCATCTTGAAAGCATCGCCTTTCGCATATTCGCCGTATATGCCGCCATACCAAGAAATCGGTAACGAGAAACCCCAGTTTGGTTCGCCGACATATGCCGTAGTGCCAGGCCTGTGGACGACAATCGCCAGTTTTTCACCAGCCACGACAGATAGATTCTGGGCCGAGAAATCGACGTTAAGCCATGCGCCATCATTTGGCGCGTAACCGACAGTCGATGATTGAATCGTGGTTGCTGCCCACGGGGTCAATGGCATTCCACCTGCAATGTTATACAGGCTGATCGTCAAAGAACCAAACATTGATTCGTGTGCGACGTTTCTTTTTGTAAGCAGTAAATCTATTGACGTAAACTGACCGCTCAGTCCAACCTCGAAGGATTGAGCCAGCCACGGTATCGTTTGAGCCTGCCCTAGTATCGGAGAAGGGAGGTAAGTAACTTCACCAAACATTAGACCGGATATGGATGTGGGTGTATAGCTCTGGTCGAGTGATTGTCCTGCACTTACCGACGAACTGAAACACAAAGCAATGGCTGAACACAGAAGGGAAATTTTGGCAGTTTTCATGACAAAGTCCTTATGAGAGTTGTGACTGCATGGCAAAAGAACGATTAGCGATTTCGCCTCCGTCGCAACCCCTTTTGGCCGGATGACACACGAAGGCAGCGTACGAAGCTTCTTTCTTTATAACCACCAAGGTCAATAGCTCTTTTGGACTAACCGGGCCTACTGTAGGGATATTTACTCCCACCGCCTCCCCTGATGAGAGTAACGGTTTGAATTGTAGGCCTCGGCTTGCCACCCCGCAGGAGTCACCCAAAAGCAAAGGCCCCGCAGATCAAGAGACGAGCAGGGCCTTGGAAGTTCTGGTGGCCAGTCGCGGAATCGAACCACGGACAAGGCTGGCTGCGATCATTCCCCGAAATGACAAACCCCGCCGAAGCGAGGTCTGTCATGGGTATCTCCTGATACTTATGCAGCCAGCTTCCTGCGCCGTGCGACGGCACCCATCAGACCTAGGCCGGCGAGGAGCATGGCGTAGGTTTCTGGTTCGGGCACGGGGACAACCCCGATCACGCTAATATCATATTTGTAATACGAGTTGGTCATCCATGCGTTTTTATACATAGCAGTACCGGATTTCCCAACCAGATCCTGTTGATCATTCAGTTCGACAATGGGATTGAAATACATATTCAAAAAATAGCCAAAAGTCCCA
>JAIFKU010000059.1 GCA_020049495.1 Accumulibacter sp. | reverse complement strand
CCGCTGGTCGCCGACATGTCCTCGCACATCCTGTCGCGCCCGATTGACGTCGCAAAATACGGGCTGATCTACTTCGGCGCGCAAAAGAACGTCGGACCGGCAGGCCTGACCATCGTCATCGTGCGTGACGACCTGCTTGGACAGACGCTCAAGGGCACACCGACCATGTTCGACTACCAGATCCAGGCCGAAAACGATTCGATGTACAACACGCCGCCGACCTACGCCATCTACATCGCCGGGCTGGTGTTCAAGATGCTCAAGGCCAAGGGCGGTCTGGCGGCCATGGAAAAAACCAACCGCGCCAAAGCGCAACTGCTCTACGACTTTCTTGATGTCACCAGTTTCTTCAAGTCGCCGGTGGCGCGTGAAAACCGTTCGCTGATGAACATCCCCTTCACCCTCAAGGACGAAGCACTCGACGACGAATTCCTCAAGGCCGCCAAGGCACGCGGCATGGTGCAGCTCAAGGGGCACCGTTCGGTCGGCGGCATGCGCGCATCGATCTATAACGCCATGCCCATCGAAGGCGTGCAGACGCTGGTTGCACTCATGAAAGACTTTGAAAAACAGCACGGCTAATAAGCGAGCAACCACGAAGGGCACGAAGAACACGAAGAAACGCAAAAAGCAAAGATATTTTGGCAATACACCTTTTGAGTGTCGCGCTAAAGTTTCAAGTCTTTATGTTTTTTCTTCGTGTCCTTCGTGCCCTTCGTGGTTAAAAATAATTTTCAAGAATAAACGAGGGAACAACCATGACGCGCAAAATACAGACGCTTAATTCAATTTCCAGGAAGGGGCTGTCGCGGCTCCCCGAAAGCTATGCCGTGGCCAATGACATGGCCGACCCGGACGCCATCCTGGTTCGTTCGCAGCTCATGCATGAACTGCCGATTCCGGCCAGTGTGATGGCTATCGGCCGCGCCGGTGCCGGCACCAACAACATCCCGATCAAGGCCATGAGCGAGCGCGGCGTGGTCGTCTTCAATGCCCCGGGGGCCAATGCCAATGCCGTCAAGGAGCTGGTCATCGCCGGCATGCTGATGGGTACGCGCAACATTTTCCCGGCTCTGACTTTCGTCGCCGGACTGCAGGGTGACGACGAAGCGCTGCACAAGCAGGTTGAAGCCGGCAAGAAACATTTCGTCGGACACGAACTGCGCGGCAGCACGCTGGGCATCATCGGCTTGGGCGCCATCGGCTCGATGCTGGCGGATGCGGCTATTCAGCTGGGCATGAACGTTATCGGCTTCGACCCCGAAATCACCGTCGATGCCGCCTGGCGTCTGCCTTCGCAGGTCAGGAGAGCGGTCAGCGTCGATGATCTGGTCAAGCGCGCCGACTTCATCAGTCTGCACGTCCCCCTGCTCCCGGCAACCAAAGACCTGATCAATACCGAACGCGTCAAACTCATGAAAAAGGGCTGCATCCTGCTCAACTTCTCGCGCGAAGGCATCGTCAACGAACAGGCCGCACTCGACGGGCTCAACGAAGGCCGGCTACAGGCCTACATCTGCGACTTCCCGAACAAGCTGCTGCGGACTCATCCACGCTTTGTCGCGCTGCCGCATCTGGGTGCCTCGACCGAAGAAGCGGAAGAAAACTGCGCCATCATGGTCGCCGATCAGGTCGGTGATTATCTGGAGAACGGCAACATCCTCAATGCCGTGAATTTCCCCAACATCGCCATGCCGCGCGAATCCGGCTTCCGGCTGGCCATCGCCAACGCCAACGTGCCGAACATGCTCGGGCAGATCTCGACGGCACTGGCCAGCGCCGGGCTGAACATCCACAACATGGTGAACAAGTCGCGCGGCGATCTGGCCTTCACGCTGGTCGATGTCGAAAGCGCCGTGCCGCAAGCGATCATCGACAAATTGACCGCCATCTGTGGCGTACTGCGCGTGCGCTATCTGCCGGTCTGAGAAGCATCACGACAAACCCAGGCTGCGCAGCAGCCTGGGTAAAGCGAGACCCCGGTGCAAAGAGCCGGGTGCCTCGCTTAATCCTCGTCCGGCTTGTGCGCCAGAGCCAGGAATTTCTCCGCATCCTTGCCCGTATCGCTGGTCATGATGCTGACCAGGTAGAGCACCAGGAAAGAAGCGGTAACGCCGAACACGCCCGGTCCGCCGGCTGTGGGCAGGCCAAGGAATGAACTGACGTTACTCAGCAACAGGACAATGAACACCACCGACACGCCCAGCCCGGTGAAGATGCTGGCGATGATGGCCTGACGCGTGGCGCGCTTCCACCAAAGGGTTGCCAGCATGGCCGGGAAAATCGCGCTGGCGGCAATACTGAAGGCGAGCATCACCAGCCAGGCAATGTTGTTGTCGCGCAACAGCACGGCTAATACGACCGCCACGGCCGACATCACCAGCGTGGTGATCTTGGCAATGGTCATTTCTTGCTTGTCAGTGGCTTGCGGGTTGATGTAGACCATGTAGAGATCGTGGCTGATCGTAGACGCCACAGTGATCATCAGTCCAGCGGCGGTCGACAGGATGGCCGCCACGGCGCCGGCTGCGCCAATGGCCATCAACCAGGGGCCGCCGACAATCTGGCTAATCTCCAGCACGGCCATGTTTTTCGCCATGCCGATTCCCGTAGCGCCCTCTGAAATCCAAACCACCAGCTTCGGATAGATCCCGGGGAAAAGCAGGAAGCCGAGCAGGATGGCGCACAGGTAGAAAATACCCAGGGCTACCATGCACAGCGCCACGCTTTTCTTGGCGGCGCGGGCGCTTGGAACAGTGAAGAACATGATCAGGATGTGCGGCAAACCAGCCGTACCGAAGACGAGCGCAATCACGGTGCTGATCATGGCCAGCGAGCTGCTGGTCTTGACGCCGATACTCATCGCGCTCTCGGCATCCGGCATCATCTGGCGCGCAGTCGCAATCGCCTGATCTGCAGGCAACGCTCTGATGGCCTCGACCACTGCAGCGTTCTTGGCGGCCAGCATCGGTGGCACGGTCTGGTGGGCGGCTTCAAGAATACTGCCCAGAGAGCCCTGACCCACGGTGAAGAAGGCGATTAGTACCAGCACGACCATGGTAACCCACAAAAACAGCGCCTGGATCACCTGGTTGTAGAGCGTGCTCTTCATGCCGCCAAAGATGATGTAGATGCTCATCAACAGGCCAAGCCCGATAGTGACGGCTACGAAATCCCAGTTCAACAGCATGTGAAACAGTACGCCCGCACCAATCATCTGCGGTACCAGGTAGAAGGTGGAGATGATCACCGTGCACAGCATGATGGCGAGTTTGATCGTCCCATCCGGGAAGCGACGGTATAGCGCGCCGGCAACGGTGAAGGTACCCACATTGCGCAACGGACCGGCAATCAGCAGCAACACGGCCATGTAACCACCGAAGAAGCCAATGGAAAGCCAGATCGAATCAATGCCGAAGACACCGATGTCGCCCGCGCAACCAAGAAAGCTGGCCGCCGACAGATAGCTGCCGATCATGGCGATGCCGACCTGGATCCAGGGCACGCCTTTGCCAGCGACATAGAAATCACTGGTCGACTTGTTGGAGCGACTGGTCCACCAGGTAATGACAATGCTGGCAACCACGAAAAAGAGAATAAAGCCGACGACGAGAATGTTGTCACCCATGATTAGCATGCCTTCCTGAACCAGATGATCATCAAGACCCACGACAGCGGGAAGATCAGCAGCGAGAGAAAAAGTCCAAGCGGCATGCCCATCACGGACAGGCTGGCCAATGCCTTGAATTCCGGGGTTTGCAGGACGGCGGCACCAATATAGAAGAGGAAGAAAATGCCAAACAGGCCAAAATTGATTAATACCTTGCGGCGCATGTCAGTCAAGGGAGGCGGGGTGGCGATATCAGGCTCAGTCATATCAGCTCCATTACGTGCGATGAAAAGACGAAAATAACCTAATGATTTTTTGATAAAAATAACCGCATGTAAAGTATGGCTTTGTGCTTGTACGGGTGTCAAGGCCCAGATGGAGGTGCAGTTGGAGCCAACCCGGCGTACACGGGTTGGCAATTGCCATCAGTCAGTTGAGGATATATTTATGGATATCGCCGCTTTCGCTGTCCCAGACGAGCAGGCAGTCCTGCAGGTCAAGCGGGGGACAACAGATGAAGCGGGTGTTGCCCACCAGGCACTCATGAAACACATGGAAATGGCCAAATATCCAAAGGGCCGGCTTGGTGGTCATGGCTTGCCAGAATTTCTCTAGTGCCGGTTCTCCGCAATCATCGGACGGCCCAGGGTCTATGCCTGCACGCCGAACAAAATCGTGTACACCCCGGGCAAACTGTTCGCTAGCGCGCATGCCGATACCAATGCCGGGTGGGCAGGAATGCGTGACGATAACCGTGGGACGGGCAACAGCAAATACGCGCAGAGCAAGCTCGACTTCGGCTGTGCTGGGTCGATTGGCCGGCTCTTGGGGGCGGTCAACATGCATGGCACCGCCCAGAAAACCACACACGCACCCCCCCATCTGCGCCAGCGAACCGCGCGGCTGGTAAACCAGGCCACGTTCAGCCCAGTACCGCCATAACCCGGCGGAACGCGCTCGACCAAGAAATGCGTGATCCTCGTGATTGCCGCACAGCGCATGCACCGGCACCGGCATGCGCGGCCAGCGCACACCCGCGCCAAGCAAGTCTTCGCGAAAGCCCAGATCGCCGACCTGGATGGCGGCAGCAATGCCGAAACGGGATTCGGCGGCGGCCAGCATGTCGGCAAGTCCAGGCAGGTCGCCGTGGACGTCGCCAACCAGTGCGATTTTCACCCGGCGCGCTCCACGTCATGCCGGAGACGGGTCTGCAGTGCGCTGATCGTGACCAGCGCACGTTTAAGCACGGCCAGATCCCAGGCGGACAGCGTTTGAGGATCAAGATGATCACCATCGGTAGCGAAACGCAAGGCCAGGCGTTTGCCCAGCAGAAAACGCCAGCTGTCGATAGCGTCGGTGGCCACGGTTTGATCAAGATGTCCGGCAGCGGCGAGCGCCTGTAACCGGGCGCCTGTGCCGGTTTCGTGCAGCCTGTGACGCAGGGACAGAACGCGGGCAAAGGCAACGAAATGCATCAGTGCCCCTTTGATATCCAGGGTGCCGGTGTGTTCCGTTTCCGTACGAATGGCGCCGAAGGGGCCGAGCGGGGCACGGAAATCGAGGGCGTCGCGCGCCATCTGGTGCAGGAATA
>JAIFKU010000006.1 GCA_020049495.1 Accumulibacter sp. | reverse complement strand
CCCGGTGATCAGGATCCCTTCCCGGGCGTGCGAAAATACACTCGCCGCCAGGTGCAACTTCTCTTCCGATCGCTTGCGCTCCGTAATGTCGGCGGTCATCATAAGCAATAGCCGGTTGCCGCCGATTTCGGTGATCTGGGCGGCAATGCTGCACAGCAGCCGCTCGCCTTCTCCCGTAAGCAGTACAGCCTCCATGCCGTCGACAGGTACGCCGGCGTTCAGTATGTCAATGAAATTCCTGCGGTCAGCGGGATCGGCCCACAGATCCATTTCGGCTCCGTTTAGCCCGGTGACATCCTGACGCCGGCGGTGGAACTGTCGTTCCCAGGCAGCATTGACCGTGATGACCCGGAAACTGTTGTTGACGTCAGTCACCGACATGGCCGCTGGCGAAGCGTTAAAAATCGCTTCCAGCTTCTTTTCGCTGTCTTTCTGTTTGGCGAACGATGTGTGCAACCCTCTGCGCATCTGATCCATTTGTTGTGCCAGGCGACCGATTTCGTCAGCCTGCTGCCAGTCGAGCGGGCGCTCAAGGTTGCCGCCGGCCAACTGGTCGGAAAAATCGCTCAGACGGGCCAGCGGTCTTAATACCCGGAACCGCATGGCCATCATGATCAGGACGAAGCTGAGAAGAAACTGGCCGAGCAAGACGAAAAAATAGACGCGACGATCCTGGCTCAATTCCTCTTGTCGCAGACCGTCGTCGATCTCCACCTCGACGCTACCGACCAACTCGCCGTTCAGCACCAGTTCACGCCGTGCGACAATGGATTTGCCGATTCGGCGTTCCGGGCGCTCAATGCTGAGAATGTGGGCTAGCTTGGGTTCGCTGACCGCGATACGGACAACTTGCGGGTCGAGCAGCGAGGCTTCGGCGATCGTCCGGATGCCTTTGGTGTCGACATTCCATACCGGATTGAGCAGATTGTTGGCGAGCAATCCTATCTTGTCGTCGAGATAGCTTTCCATCTCCTGGCTCGCCTTCTCCTGACGCAGATGTGTCAATGCCATGCCGCCAACGAGTACAGGCAACAACAAGCCGGCACACATGGCAATCACGATGCCGGTGCTGAGACGGCTGAATCTGCGACCGGCGCCAATGGCAGACAGGCGAGTAAGAACGGATCGGAAGTGAGGCATGTTGAGTTAGCCGGGCAAAGACGATAAGCTGGACCAATAGTAATATAAGTCGCCTTGGTAGTGGCAAAGGGAATGAAAATGCCAAATGATTCTAGGGTACCTCTGGTCCTGGTGGTGTTTGCTGCGCTGTTACTGCCGCGCTGGGCGACGGCAGACAGCCTGCTGATGGTCTATGTGGACAAGCCGCCCTATTCGTTTCTCGACAAAGGCGTTGAAAAAGGTTTCCTGCTTGAG
This sequence comes from Accumulibacter sp., assembly GCA_020049495.1. GTDB lineage: Bacteria > Pseudomonadota > Gammaproteobacteria > Burkholderiales > Rhodocyclaceae > Propionivibrio. The sequence goes on along the minus strand of JAIFKU010000006.1, from coordinate 3,888 downwards.
CGTACCCGCCGTGTTTTGAGCCGTGCCGGCGTCGAATCCCGGTTTCGCGAAATGCCGCCGAAACGGATACTCCGCGAAATTCAGAACAATGCGCAGGCAATCTGCTCGTTTGGCTGGTACAAACTTGCCGAGCGCGAAAAATTCGCCCTCTTTTCCGCGCCGCTGCATCAGGACCGACCGCAAGCGGTCCTTGCCGGGCCGCATTCGGCCGCTGCCGTTCGACGACATGCGAGCCTGAAACAATTGATGTCTGACGGGGCCCTGATTCTGGCTACGGCCGAGGGATTTTCTTACGGTCAGGAGATCGATTTGATGATCGCGGCCTTCCCGGGCAGGATCGACCGTACGGTTCAGTCGGAGTTGCAGGTGGCCAGGAAAATTGCCGCCCAACGCGCTGATTTCATGTTCATCGATCAGGAGGATTACGAGTTCCTGAGCGAAGCCGATGCCGACTTTCGTGGCAATGGTCTGGTGCGTATCGAATACCCGGACATGCCTCCCGGCTTGAAACGTTACATCCTTTGCAGCCAGAAAGTCGGCGCTGACGTGATGCGACGGATCGATGCATCGATTGCCCTTGAGGGGAAGTACTGACGGAGCAAACGAAAAACCGGATCGTCGCCCATGGAGAAATTGTTCGGCATTCGCGGGCAGAGGTTGCCGTGATACTCACCAGTTAATCCAGTCCGTGGCTCCTGCCGGAGCGGGCGCGCAACTGGCCGCAGGCGCCATCAACGTCTTGCCCGGCAGAATCGCGCAGACAGGCGATGATGCCGCGCCTGCGCAACTGGTCGGCCAGCGCAAGGGCACGCTCGGGTGCCGGTCGTTTGAAGTCCGAACCCTCAATCGTGTTGAAGGGAATGAAATTCATCATCGCGTATTTGCCGGCGAGAAGTTTGGCCAGGCGGTCCATTTCGTCATCGCTGTCGTTGACGTCTTCGAGCAGGGTCCACTGGTACTGGATCGGGTAGCCGCTTACCCGGGCATAGTGTTCGCCGAGCTCAACCAGTTCGGCCGGGTCGATGCGCGGCGCTTTGGGCAACAATCGGGCGCGTAGCCCGGCATCTGTTGTATGCAGCGATAGCGCCAGTGCCGGCTTGACCTTGCCGAGCGGCAGCCGCTCGAAAACGCGCCGGTCGCCGACCGTCGAGAAAACCAGATTCTTGTGTCCGATCGCGCCCGCCGTGCCGAGCAGTTCAATGGCTTCGAGCACGTTATCCAAATTGTGTGCCGGCTCGCCCATACCCATGAACACGACCTTTTTAACCGCTCGCCGGCTGCGGGCGAGCACCACCTGGGCAAGGATCTCGGCACTGCCGAGCTGACGCTGCAGGCCATCGCGTCCGGTCATGCAGAACAGGCAACCCACCGCGCAGCCGACCTGGGTCGAAACGCACAAACCAGCACGCGGCAACAGCACGCTCTCCACCGTCAGCCCATCGGCCAGTTCGAGCAGCAGGCGTGCGGAACCATCCGCTCCGGGGTATTCGTAACGCAGACGGACAAGCGCCGCCAGTTCGCTGGCAATGGCCGGCAGTTCATTGCGCAGGTCCAGCGGCAGGAAATTTTCTGGCCGCTGCCGGCGCGAGCCGCTATCCAGCGCACGTGCCTGCAGCCAGGCGCGGAGAACGCGCTGCTCATGGCAGGGCCGGGCGCCGAGGTGGTGCAGGCGCTGGCGGAGGTGTTCAATACGCATGGGAGACGAATGTTAACACTGCCGCACCTCGTCCGCATAAATGAGTGAAGGGACAATGTCTGGAGAGGTTGTGCACGCTCTGCCAAGCCAATAGTCGCGACAAGCATTCAGTATTTTCATGAAGCCCGCAGGCAAAACTGATAAAGTGATTTTACTGACTGGCATATACTTACAGTTGGCATTTGCGAGGCAAACAACTGGCTGAGAGAATAATTAATGCCATAGCCGATAGAGTCAGTCTTTGGCAACAGGGGAATAATTGCATGAATTGGACTGGTTTTCAGTGGCATTCGCTCAAAACGAAAATTACCTTCGCCACGCTCAGCATTTTTCTGGCTGGAATCTGGTCACTGTCGTTCTACACCAGCCGGATGTTGCGCGAGGATATGGAACACCTGCTGGGCGAGCAGCAATTTTCCACGGTATCCATGGTTGCCGCACAGCTTAACCGCGAACTGGAGAGCCGGCTAAAAGCGCTGGAAATGGTCGCCAGCATGTCCGAGAAGGCCATGCGCGGGGAACCGGCAGCGATGCAGACCTTCATCGAGCAACGACCGGAACTGCATGCCCTGTTCAACTTGGGCAACTATGTCACCCGGACTGATGGCACGGCGATTGCCGATTTCCCCTTGTCTGCCGATCGTACCGGCGTCAATTATCTGGACAGGGATTACATCGCTGCCCCGCTCAATGAGGGGAAGACGACGATCGGCCGACCGGTCATCGGCAAGAAAGCCCAGGCGCCGATTGTCGGCATGGCAGCACCCATTCGTGATACCCAGGGCAGGGTGATCGGTTCACTGGCCGGGGTAACCAGCCTGGGCCTGGCCAATTTCATCGACGAAATCCTGGACAGCCGTTACGGCAGAACCGGTGGCTTTCTGCTGGTCATGCCGCAGCAGCGCTTGATCGTCACTGCGACCGAGAAAAGCCGCATCATGGAAGTACTCCCCGCGCCCGGCATCATTCCCTTGATCGACCGTTTTATTCAGGGCTACGAGGGTTCTGGCGTTACCGTAAATCCACATGGCGTGGAAATGCTGGTCTCGGCCAAAGGCATTCCTGCGGCGGGCTGGTACGTAGCCGGCTTGCTACCCGTCGTCGAAGCCTTTGCCCCGATCCGCGACATGCAGCAGCGCATGCTGCTGACCACGCTGCTCCTGACCTTGCTGGCGGGCGTTCTGACCTGGTGGATGTTAAGACGCCAGCTTGCACCGCTACTTGTCGCCGCGCAAGCACTGGACACCCTGCCGGAGACAAACCAGAACCCGCAACCCCTGCCCATCACCCGGCATGACGAAATCGGCCATCTGATTGGCGGCTTCAACCGTTTGCTGGAAACCCTGGGCAACCGGGAAACGGCATTGCGGGAAAGCGAGAAGGCCATACGCCAGCGCGAGAGCTACCAGAAGGCCTTGCTCGACAATTTTCCATTCCTTGTCTGGCTCAAAGACAAGGACGGACGTTTCCTTGCCGTTAACCAGCCGTTCGCTGATGCCTGCGGCCTGTCCTCTGCGAATAGTGTGGTAGGCAAGACCGATTTCGAGATCTGGCCCAGGGAACTTGCGGTAGGCTATCGAGCCGATGATCTCGCTTTGCTGAATACCGGCAGACCGATGAATGTCGAGGAAATCGTTGAAGTCGATGGCAAACCGGTCTGGTTTGAAACCTACAAATCGCCAGTCATTGAAAACGCGCAGGTTGTCGGTACGGTCGGTTTTTCCCGCGACATCGACGACCGCAGGCGGATGGAAGGGGAACTGCGGTCGAGCGAGGAACGTTATCGAATCATCTTTCAGACAAGCCTTGATTCCATCACGATCGCCCGCCTGAGCGATGGCATGTTAGTTGACGTCAATCAGGCCTGCCTCGATACCGTGGGCTACGAATACGCTGAAGTCATTGGCTACACGACGCTGGAACTCAAGATCTGGGCTAACCCGCTCGACCGGCAGTTTTTTGCCGATGTACTGCAGCGGGAGTCTAGGATTCTGAATTACGAGGCCTGTTTAAGGAAAAAGAACGGTGATCTGTTTTGGGGATTGATGTCTGCAGCGGTAATTGAGCTCGATGGCGTACCCTACATCCACTCGGTCTTTCGCGACATTACGGAGCGCAAGCGATCGGAAGAGAAGTTGCACCTGGCGGCGAGTGTATTTTCGCACGCCCGGGAAGGGATCCTGATCACCGGG
>JAIFKU010000018.1 GCA_020049495.1 Accumulibacter sp. | reverse complement strand
CGATATGCTCCAGCAAGACCAGATGGGTTTCGTGTCCACACCCGGCAAGAAGTGTGGCAAGTTTTACCATAGCCTTCTCGGCACCGCCACCCCGCAGGTTGGTTGTAACCAGAGCGAATTTCATCGCGGCCTCGGTCGCGCGGCTGGCGGATGTTCCGCAAGCGCTTGCGAGACGGCTCGCCAAACACGTTCGACGGTGATGTCAGCCATGGGGGTTTCCGGCGTCGCACCGAGATCGGCTAGCGGGTGATCTACGATATACGCGCAAGGATGATCGAGAGGCGCTAGGACCCGGCTTGGCGAATAACCGTGATAAAGCGCGACCATCGGCCGATGTAACGCTCCCATGATGTGCGTCGGACCGGTATCAACGCCGACATACAGGTCTAGCTCGTTCATCAGTGCTGCAGTTTGCCGCAGCGTAAGTCGACCGGCATAGCGTGTTGCCGCTGCACCAAGATGCTCTGCGAGTGCGCGAGTGCGTTCATTTTCTTCTCCTCCGCCGAGAATCAGGAAGTGTGCTTGCGGCCAGACGGGGCGGATACGTTCGGTCAATGCGATGAAGTTATCAAGCGGCCAGTCACGGTAAGCTTTCGTCGGGAAACTAGCTACTTGCAGGCCAATCAGCGGGGATGCGGTTTCTGAAAACGAACGGCTCAGTTCTGCACGTGCCCAAGTGGTTTCGAAATCGGTCACGCAATAGGCAAGGTTCAAACCGGCCGGCCTTATGCCCACCGCGCCAGGCAAACGTAACTGGATGTGCACGGCGTGCTCGGTTTGGAACGCCGGATGATCGACGGCATGAAACAGCCGGGAATTGAGTGCCGTGTCGGGTTGCCGGAAAGCGATCACCTGTCTGGCTACGCGCAGTGCATATTTGACTAGGGCGGTATCGTAGCCGCAGATGAAAGCCAGGTCGTAGCGATTGCTTCCGAATCGACCAAGCCACGGCGCCCGGTATTTGCTGATGGTGTTTACTTGAGCAGCGAAGGGGAGATGGCGAAGAATTTCGGCACGCTTTGGGTGGCCGAGAAGCGTAATCTCGGCTTCAGGGTAGGCCGCGGCAACCGCTCGGACAGCTGGCGTAACCAGCAGCGTGTCGCCGATGCGCGAGACGTTGATATAAAGGATACGCCGTGGAATCTCAGTCCCGGCGAGCGAACTCATAGACATAATCCGGGAAGCTGTATTCGGGGGGAGTGAACCGCCAGGCTAACGATTTGAAGTGGCGCATCAATGGCGAGAAACGTTTCACCAGGTGATACGCCGTCAAGTTCAGACCTGCGCGACGTGCAAGTTCCATGGCCAGTGTCGGGGTGATCCACGCTACATGATCAAGATTCGCAACCAAGGCACCGTTGTTGCGATGAAACTGCCGAAAAAACTTGCGGCTGAACGGGTTTGGCGTTGTTGCATAGAGTCGACCGCCTGGCGCTAGATGGCGTCCTGCAAAGGCAAGCAGGCCGACCGGATTGTTGACGTGCTCAACCACATCGCCAATAAACACGACATCAAAGCGTTCACCGAGATCCTCATCCGAGGTGGCGTCTACGCAGCGGACATTAAATCCTCTCGTGTTCAACTCCTCTACAAGGGAGGTCAGAATATCGAGGCCAAGACAATAGCTTGCTGCACTAGCGATTCTGCCATGGCGCCAGTCAGACCGATCAAAGTAGCGTGCGCTGTGCGATACCACGCCGATATCAAGAACACGTTGACCACGAACCAGTTGATCGATAAAACCGAGCAGATCTACATCGTTATGAATGCGGCGCGCGATGGGGAGCCATGCACGCACTGCAGCCTTAGCTTCCCGGTTGTTGGGATCGTCGGAAAATGAAGTCCAGTCGGGCATGTTCATATGCTTATCGCCGAAAAAATGGCTTCCATCCTGTCCAGCATTCCTTCACGCGAAAATCGTGCGTGAGCCTTTTCTCTGGCGGCGCTGCCAAGATTCTTTGCCAAGAATTCTTCGCGTATCAAGCGACCGATCGCTACGGCCAGTGCCTCAGCGTTTTGCGGTTCGACTATCAACGCCGTCTCGACATCGCTAACCGCTTCCAGAATGGCTCCAACCGGCGTGGTAACAATCGGAAGCCCGGTCAGCATCGCCTGCATGACCGATTGCGGGACGCCTTCATTGGCGTAGGACGGCAGACAGAAAATATCGAGGGCGCGCATCCAGGCTTCGGGATTGGTTTGTTGCCCGGCCAAGATGACGCGCTGCTGAAGAGCCAATTCGGTAATTCTTGCCTTGATGTTTTCCAGCATTGGGCCTTCGCCAATGATCAGCAGCGTCCAGTCCGGAAGATCGAGTCTGGCGAAGGCTTCAAGCAGGTAAAGGTGCCCCTTCCAGCTGCGCAGCGTGGCGACGATACCCAGATAGTGACGATTTACATCAAGATTCAACGCCTGACGTACTGCCGTCTTGTCGCCCGGGGCAAAGCGTGCGGGATCAATTCCGGTTGGCACCGAGGTCACCCGTTCGGGCAGCAGCCCAAGATCGTGGATCAGCTTTTGCCGCAAGGATTCGCCGGTAGTTACCACATGCCGGGCTGAACGGCCGTAAAGCCATTTCGCTGCGGCATTGACGGCTATCGGTGCCGAGATGTGACGGGTACGCACAATGGCTGGCGGTTTGGCCAGCGTCGCACAGGCCAGCCCGGTCAGCCAGCTGTCGGTTGAACTGTGGGTATTGACCACATCAGGGTGATTTGCCAGCAGCCAGCGGCGCAAAGCCAGCAGACCGGACAAGCGTTTCCGGCCGATCGGCAGGGCGGTAATCGGCACGCCAAAGCGCGGCGCCTCTTCGAGAATTCGTGCTTGCGGTGCGCACAGCACCGAAACCTCGTGGCCGCGAGCAATCAGGCCGCGAGCTTCTTCAAGAATGCGGATCTCCTGCCCGCCCCAGCCGCAGGAAGCCTCGGTGTGCACGATTCTCATGTGGCGCTCCCGGGGTGTTCGGCAAACTGGAGCTTGTAGAGCTGGGCGTAGACCCCATCGTGGGCCAGTAACTCATGATGTGTTCCTGTTTCAACAACCTTGCCGTGCTGCAGCACGACAATGCGGTCGGCGCGTTCGACCGTTGAAAGGCGATGGGCAATGACCAGCGTCGTCCGTCCCTGAATCAGGGCTTCGAGCGCTTCCTGAACCTGGCGTTCTGACTCGTTGTCCAGGGAGGAGGTGGCTTCATCGAGAATGAGGATGGGGGCATTCTTCAGAATCGCACGTGCGATGGCAATACGCTGCCGCTGCCCCCCGGACAGGCGGGAGCCGTTTTCGCCGATGAACGTGTCAAAGCCGTCGGGCTGTGCCCGGATGAAGTCCAGCGCATGCGCCGCAGAAGCCGCCGCTTCGATGGCTTCCCGCGAGGCTTCCTTTGCCGTGCCATAGGCGATGTTGGCCGCAACGGTATCATTGAAGAGGACAACTTCCTGCGAGACGATGGCGATCTGGGCGCGCAGACTGGCCAGTGATACCTGTTGCGTGTCGTGTCCATCGATCAGGATGCGCCCGGTCGTCGGATTGTAAAAACGGGGGATAAGATTGGCCAGCGTGGTCTTTCCACCGCCGGAGGTGCCCACGAGCGCAACGGTTTGTCCAGGCTCGATATTCAGGCTGATTCCGTCAAGCGCATTACGTTCTGCTTGCGGATAGCGGAAGTGCAGATTCTCCAGTTGAATGTGGCCGCTGGCTCGCTCCAGAACGATAGTGCCGGAATCTTCTTCCGGGGCCTCATCGAGTGTTCTGAAAATGCTTTCGGCGGCGGCCAGGCCGCTCTGCAGAGGAGCATTGACGCTGGCAATATGCTTTAGCGGCGCCAGCAGCATGAGCATGGCGGTGATGAAGGAGACGAAGCTGCCGACGGTCGTCTGCCCGTCCTGGGACTGTATCAAGGCAATATAGACGACGATGGCGACGGCAAAGGATGCGATCAGATGTACTGCCGGCGTCGTGGCAGCGGCGGCAATGCTTTGCCGCATGCCGAATCCGCGCAGGGCATTATTGACGTGCAGGAAGCGATTTTCCTCTTGCGCCTCGCCGCTGAATACCTTGATCACCTTGTGGCAGGCGATGGCTTCCTGCAGGGTCTCGGTCATCACCGCCATGCCTTTTTGCGAAGCGCGGCTCATCGCGCGCAAACGCTTTCCGAATGCCTGTGTAAACAAGGAGATGACAGGGGCAACGAGCAAGGTGATGGTCGTCAATTGCCAGTTGAGAAAAAACAGCCAGGCAAGCAAGCCGACAAGAGTGAGCGAGTCACGGATCAGTACCGTACCGACGGTGGTCGATGCGGAGGCAATATTGGTCACATCGTAGGTGACCTTGGAGATCAGGGTAGACGACGGATTGCGGTCAAAATAGCTGGCCGGGAGGCGCATCAGCCGACTGAAAAGCTGCTGCCTGATATCCGTGATGACGCGGTTCTGAACCCAGGACATGGCGTAAGACGCCAGAAAGCCGAGCACCCCGCGCAGAACAAAAATGCCAACAATCATCCCGGCAACCAGCAGGGGCGACTGGCTGGAATTGGTCGCAAAGCCATTGTCGAGCAGGGGCTTGAGCAGGGCCGGGAAAAGGGGTTCGGTGGCAGCGGCAAAGGAAGTGGCGATCAGACCGGCAACCAGTATGCGCCAATAGGGCCGGACATAGGTCAGCAGACGGAAGTACAATTCCTTGCTACTTGGGGATGCAGTGGCCAGCATGTGGAAAAAACTGTTAAAAAGAGATTATAAACTGTACTCCCTGCTGTCCGCTCAAATGAAGGATTGAATCGCTGATAGACACAGCCGATGAGCGCTTCGCTTTCAATTCCATTCTGGGAGCATCCTCCTTGCATCCGGAGAAATGTGTGCTAACGTAGTCTTGGATTCAATGATTCAGTAACGGTTTCTGGAGGTGTCTCCATGAAATTCATCATTACTGCCGCCGCCGGTCTTTGCCTGATTCTGGGCGCTTGTGCCAATACCTACACCTACTCGAAAAATGCGGGAGCAACGACGCCTTGCAGGATGACTTGATCGTCTGCAGCGCCAGGTCGCCGATGCGGCCAAGGACGCCATGGACAAGTGCATGGCCGACAAGGGTTACGAAAAGAAGGTCGACAAGTACCGTCTGTGAATTTCTGCCAGTTCCGTGAGCTTGGGGCGCTCTCGGCAGACCCCGAATGAAGTGCCCTTGGGGTGCCGGGGTCCAGTTCGTTGATTCTTCTGGATTCCGGCTTTCGCCGGAATGACGGATTTGGAATACTTCAGCGTTTTCCTAAGCCCGTCGAACTGGCAGCGCAGGGCCGGCCGTATGACTAAACCCCGTTCTGCCTGAACCAGGCCAGCAGACGCTTCCAGCCGTCCTCGGCTTCTTCCTTGCGGTAACTCGGCCGGTAATCGGCATGGAAAGCGTGCGGAGCCTTGTCGTAGACAATGATCGTCGAGGCCTTGCTCGCCGCATTCCCGGATTCAGCCAGCGCCTTGCGCATACTGTCTAGCGGGATGCCTTGGTCCTGCCCGCCATACAGGCCCAGTACCGGCCCGTTCAACTTGCCGGCGATGTCAATCGGATGTTTCGGGGTCATTTCGCTGGCCGTACCGACGATCCGTCCGTACCAGGCCACACCGGCCTTCACCTGCGGGTTATGTGCCGCATACAGCCAGGTAATGCGTCCACCCCAGCAAAAACCGGTGATGCCCAGCCGTGCCACATCGCCGCCGTTGCCTTTCGCCCAGGCCACACAGGCATCAAGATCGCCCATGACCTGCGCATCGGCGACCTTGCTCACCAGATTGCTCATCAGTTCCTGGGCATTGGTGTACGCCCGCGGATCACCCTGACGAGCGTAAAGCTCGGGGGCAATCGCCAGATAGCCCTGCTTGGCAAGGCGACGACAGACATCCTTGATGTGCTCATGCACTCCGAAAATTTCCTGGACCACGAGAATGACCGGGAAATTGTTTCCGGCGGCCGGTTGCGCCCGGTAGGCCGGCATTTCGCCACCGACAGCGGGGACCTTTATTTCACCGGCGGTCAGGCCGTTGCTATCGGTGCTGATGGCGGTTTGCGCCATCACCGGCTGTACCGAAAGCGCAAAACCCGCGCCAAGCGCGGTGACAATGAAACTGCGGCGACTGAATGGAACGGCAGGAACGAGACTGTCAAAATCCGGGCTGGTGAGGGTTTTCTGGGTCATGGGACTTTCTCCTCGATATGAAATGGGGTAGTTGATCATGGATTGCTTGGAAACCCACTGACAAGGAGAAGTGAAATAAATTCCCCTGGCGGCGACAGGAACGTAAGTCCGTAAGCCGGCATCAGTGCCAGCCAGGCCATAAGCCTTGCGTGACGGCCAGGCCAAGGCCAGTGCGGTCGTTCCTTCCCAGTTGCTCAGGCCAGACAGACCCGATTTCGCCCCTGCTGCTTGGCGGCGTACAGCGCCTGATCGGCTGCCGCCACGGCCTGATTGGCGTTTGAATGCCGTTCGGGCAGAAACGCTGCAACACCAATGCTGACCGTGACATGATCTGCCACCGATGAAGCCGCATGCGGAATGTTCAGTTCACGCACGGCCTCACAGATACTCGACGCCACTTTGTGCGCGCCCTCTATACCCGTATTGGGCAACACCACGACATACTCCTCACCACCATAACGTGCCAACAGATCGGCGGTCCGCACCATCTTGCCGGAGGCCGCTTTGGCTACCGCCTGGAGGCAGGCATCGCCAGCCAGATGCCCGTAATGGTCGTTGTAGTTCTTGAAGAAATCGACATCGATCATCAGCAGAGTGATCGGCGATTGCTCACGCATCGCCCGATTCCATTCGTCATGCAGGCGGGTGTCAAAACACTTGCGATTGGCGATGCCGAGCAAACCATCGGTCTGGGAAAAGACTTCCAGCTTCTGGTTGGCCACCTCCAGCGCCGCGTTGGCCTGTTGCAGTTCGGCGGTTCGTGCGGCAACCCTCTGTTCAAGGAAACGGTTCGCCGAAATCAGCTCGAGACTGAGTCGGGAGACGACATGGTAGGTATTGCGCAAGGCCTTGATCATGGCTTCTGCGCTCTTGTCCACCGGTCGCAGCAACTCCTGCGCGAAAGCCTGGTCCGCCACTTTGCCGCTTTGCATCAGCGCAATTTGCCGGGCCAGCGACTGATCGACCCCGAGAACATGCAAACAGAGCCACGAGGTGAGGAAGGAAAGAAGAATCCCGGCCGGGTTGTCCAGCGCCTGGCGGGCACTCCATATGGCGCGTACCTGCTCGGTGAACTCGTCATGCAGCTTGAGGTGCAGGTTGACGTGACGCTGATCCACGCCATGCTGCTGCATCAGGGCTTGCTCAACGGAAAAGTGGTACTTCGCGTAGTCCATCAACTGCAAAAAAGCGAGTTGAACGGCATCTTCGCCCACGCCAACATTTTCCGTCAGGGATTCACCCAGCCGGTTGAATAAATCAATCAGAGCATGATGCTGCTCGTCGACCGGACCAATACCGGTATGAAACTCCTCACCCCAGACAAAGGTTTGCACGGAACAGTTCCGACCTGTCTGGGGGGACTCAGCGAATAAAGCGGAAGTAGGATATCAATTGCCGCAACTTCAAAGACCCCTCCTTCATCTGGACGGTTTTATCGGTGACTTCGGCAATTGCCACAGTCGTCTGCTCAATCCCTCCGACGATCCCTTCGACCTGACTGGCGATTTCATTGCCGGCAGCGGCCTGCTGGCGCGTTCCGTCAGAAATGTGCCGGGAAATCGACGCCACTTCCTCGCCGTGTTGAGCCACCGAGTCGAGCCCGGTGCGCGCCACGCCCATGGCCGCATCCGTACTTGCCACGTGAGTTCCTGCCGAGGCCATGGTACTCAGGGCCAACTGGGTAACGCGCTGAATCTCCTGCACGCTCGCCGTAATTTCCGTCGTCTGCTTGCTCGACTGCTCGGCCAGTTTTCTGACTTCATCGGCCACCACAGCAAAACCGCGTCCCGACTCGCCGGCACGTGCCGCCTCGATGGCCGCGTTCAGAGCCAGCAAATTGGTCTGATCGGCGATGCCGCGAATAACCTGACTGACCCGGTCAATCGCCAGAATCGACTGGGACAGTTCAGTCATCGTCTTGCCCGCCCCCTGCACGGAGGTCACGACATTGGCCGTGGCCACCTGACTCTCACCCATGCTCGAAGACGCCTGGTTGAGCAGCGCGTGCGAGGCCTCTACGGCTTGCGTCGCCTGTTGTGCACTGTCAGCGATCTCGTTGACCGAAGCGACCAGTTGCTCGACGGCCGCGGCAATGCAGGTCACGGCATCGGACTGTGCTGAAGTCACCCGGCGTGTCTGTTCCATCTGGGCACTCAGTGCAGTTGAGCTGTCACCCATCAGGTCAGCGGATTCGGCAATCTCGGCCATCATCGCCTTGAGATGCGTCTGCATGGTCACCAGCGCATCGCTGAGCCGGCCCAGTTCGTCTTCCCGACCCAGAGGGATATCGTCGGTCAGATTGCCTTGCGCGATGTTGTCGAGACTACCGACAATTCGGCCGAGCATGGCCAGCAAACTGTTTTGCATCACCAGCAGGAGCACACTGGCAAGGATGCCAGCCAAGCCGAAGGCTTGCAGTGTCGAGTCGGCCACACTGGCCGGAATCCCGATTGAAGAACCAAACACGTGCACGATGCCGCCGATTACCTGCATCCCCAGCAGGGTAAATACCAGGGCGTTGAATTTTCCTTTCAGCGACAGGCGTTGCCAGAAAGGAGTCTTCGGAATTGACGCGCTGCCTTCCTTCAATTTCTGGTACAAGGCCTCGGCTTCGGCGATCTGCTGCCGCGTCCTTGTTCTTCAACACCGGAACGACCAGCGCATCGACCCAGTAGAAGTCACCATTCTTGCAGCGATTCTTGACCATGCCGCGCCAGGGTCGCCCGGCCTTGACTGTATCCCACAGCCACTCGAAGGCGGCGGGCAACATGTCCGGGTGACGCACGATATTGTGGTTCTTGCCGATCAGTTCTTCACGCGTAAAGCCGCTGATGTTGATAAAAGTTTCGTTGGCATAGGTGATGGCACCCTTGAGGTCGGTACGGGAAACAATGTAACGCCCCTTGGGAAACTTGACCTCGGTCTGGGTGATCGGTAGATTGGTTTTCATTGTTTGCCGTCCCTCATGTTGCCCTCTCGTTTGATGTTCCAATTTCAAGCCGGACTCACTGCGTCTGCCAAGAAACCTTAATCCATCGGCAGCAGTTTAACTGCCTTTCTCACATCAGCACAATATAGCAGTTTAACTGCCTTTCTCACATCAGCACAATATCGTACTGTTCCTGCGCATAACTGGGTTCGGATTTCAGCGAAATCGGCTTGCCGATAAAATCGGAAAGCATGGCCAGCCCCTGTGATTCTTCGTCGAGAAAAACGTCGATGACCGAGACGCTGCCGAGCACCCTGAATTCCCGGGCGTTGAACTGGCGGGCTTCACGCAGCAGTTCGCGCAGAATCTCGTAACATATGGTGCGCGCCGTCTTGACCTCGCCCCGCCCGCCACAGGTGGGGCATTCCTCGCACAGCACATGGGCCAGCGATTCGCGCGTGCGCTTGCGCGTCATCTCCACCAGACCCAGCGCCGTAAAGCCATTCACCGTCAGCCGCGTATGATCGCGTGGCAACGCCTTGTTGAACTCGGCGAGCACGGCTTCCTTGTGTTCCTCGCTGTCCATATCGATAAAGTCGGTGATGATGATGCCGCCGAGATTGCGCAGGCGGAGTTGGCGGGCAATGATCTGCGCCGCTTCCAGATTGGTCTTGAACACCGTGTCGTCAAAATTGCGCACTCCGACGAACCCCCCGGTGTTGACGTCTATCGTTGTCATCGCTTCGGTCTGATCGATGATCAGATAACCCCCGGATTTTAGATCGACGCGGCGCGCCAGCGCCTTCTGTATTTCGTCTTCCACACCGTACAGATCAAACAGCGGGCGTTCGCCGATGTAGTGATCGAGCAGCGGCGCAACCGTCGGCGTGTATTCGGCGGCAAAGCTGGTCAGCTTCTGGAAATTCTCGCGCGAGTCAATGACGATGCGTGCCGTATCCGGATTGACAAAATCGCGCAGCACACGCTGACCGAGCAACAACTCCTGGTAAAGCAGGCTGGGCGGCGCAAGCGCTTTCGCCTGCGTCTGGATGTCGTGCCAGATCTTGCGCAGATAGGCGATATCGTTGGCCAGCTCTTCTTCCGTGGCGCCCTCGGCCATCGTGCGCACGATGAAGCCGCCCGCTTCATCCTCCGGCACGAGATGGGTGATCTTCTCGCGCAAGGCTTCGCGTTCAGTCTCGCTCTCGATGCGCTGCGAGATCCCGATATGTTTCTCCTGCGGCAGATAGACGAGCATCCGGCCGGCCACCGACATCTGTGTCGACAGACGTGCGCCCTTGGTACCGATCGGATCCTTGATGACCTGCACAACCACGCTCTGCCCCTCGAACAGGATGCGTTCGATGGGTCGTACCGGATCGCCGTTCTGGCGTGGTTCCCAGATATCGGCCACATGAAGGAAAGCGGTTCGGTCCAGCCCTGCGTCGATGAACGCCGACTGCATGCCGGGCAAAACGCGGACGACTCGCCCGATGTAAATGTTGCCGACCAGACCCCGGCTTGCCGTACGTTCGATATGCAGTTCCTGCACGGCACCCTGATGCATGACGGCGACGCGCGTTTCCTGCGGAGTAAAGTTAATCAGGATATCTTCGGCCATGGGAAATCGATCTGAAAAAATGCGGGTAAAATTGGGGATTCGCTTCATTCTACCTCTTCCCCCGCCAAAGCTTCCATGCCCATCGCTCCCCTGCTGCCGATCCCCGAACTGCTGGCCCCTGCCGGATCGCTGGCCATGATGCGTACGGCCTTTGCCTACGGCGCCACCGCCGTCTATGCCGGCCAGCCACGCTACAGCCTGCGTGTGCGCAACAACGAATTCGGCAGTCTGGAAACGCTGGGCAGCGCCATCAGTGAGTCGCATTGCAGCGGCAAACGGTTTTACCTGGTCAGCAACGTGCTGCCGCACAACGCCAAGGTGCGCAGCTATCTGGCCGACATGGCACCGGTCATCGCCCTGCGGCCCGACGCGCTGATCATGGCCGACCCCGGCCTGATCGACATGGTGCGCGAAAACTGGCCGGAGATGCCGGTACATCTATCGGTGCAGGCCAATACGGTCAACTTTGCCGGCGTGCGCTTCTGGCGGAAGCTCGGCGTATCGCGCATCATCCTTTCGCGCGAACTGTCGCTCGACGAAGTCGCCGAAATCCGCCAGGAATGCCCGGACATCGAGCTTGAAGTCTTCGTGCATGGCGCGCTGTGCGTCGCTTACTCTGGCCGTTGCCTGCTTTCCGGTTACTTCAACCACCGAGACTCGAACCAGGGCACCTGCACCAACTCCTGCCGTTGGGATTACAAACTCAAGGCGGGCGAGGA
>JAIFKU010000044.1 GCA_020049495.1 Accumulibacter sp. | reverse complement strand
TTCTTCATCCTGGCCGGCAACATCATGAATTCCGGGGGCATCACCCGGCGCATTTTCGATTTTGCCAACAAGGTCGTCGGACATATTACCGGCGGGCTCGGTCACGCCAACATCCTGGCCAGCGTCATCTTCTCCGGCATGTCCGGCACCGCCATCGCGGACGCCGGCGGGCTCGGCGCCATCGAACTCAAAGCCATGAAGGACGCCGGTTACGACGAGGACTTCAGCCTTGCCATCACCGGCGCATCCTCGATCATCGGCCCGATCATCCCGCCCAGCGTTCCGGCCGTCGTCTTCGGCGTCATCGCCGGCGTATCGATCGGCAAACTCTTCGTTGCCGGGATCATCCCCGGCATCATCATGGCTTTCGCGATGGGGATCTTTGTCTATGTCGAAAGCAAGCGCAAGAACTACCCGAAGACGAAAAAAGCCACCTTCAGGGAACTCGTGTTCTCCGTTCAGGAATCCTTTTTTACGCTGATGACGCCGGTTGTCATCCTGGGCGGCATCATCGGCGGCGTCTTCACGCCCACCGAAGCGGCCATGATCGCTGTCATCTATTCGCTCGTTCTCAGCTTCGCCTACAAGGAAATCGGCATCAGGGATATTCCGCGCCTCCTGCTCGAAACGGTCAACAGCACCGTGAGCGTCATGCTCATCGTGTCCTGCGCCTCCCTGTTCGCCTGGATTCTCGCCAGTGCCCAGGTCCCTCAGGCTCTTGCGTCATTCTTTCTGGATACCTTGCCGAACAAGTACGTCGCGCTTCTCGTCATCAACATTCTGCTCTTCGTGGCAGGTACCTTCATGGAGACCATTTCGGCCATCACGATCCTGACGCCGGTGCTGATGCCGGTCGTCGTCAACTTCGGCATCGACCCGGTGCACTTCGGCATTGTCATGATCCTCAATCTCATGATCGGCCTGCTCACGCCGCCGGTCGGAATGGTCCTCTACGTGCTCGCCGGTGTCTCCAAGGTGCCCTTCGAACGGATCGCCAGGGTTGTCACGCCGTACATCGTCGTGCTCTCCATCGTTCTCCTCATTATCACCTACGTGCCGGATCTCGTGCTGTTCCTGCCCAACCTGCTTTTCAATTAATAGGAGTCTGCCGATCATGGAGAAAAGATTCGCCGGAAAAGGCGCCATCGTGACCGGCGGCGGTTCGGGCATCGGCAAGGCGGTCGCGCTGCGCCTGGCCCGCGAAGGCGCGTCCGTTCTGGTGGCCGATATACAGGACGACAAGGCTAGTGAAACGGCGGACGAAATACGGAAAGCGGGCGGAAAGGCAGAATCGATCAAGGTCGATCTGGCGGACGTTTCCCAGATCGAGGCGATGACGGCGTCCGCGGTAAAGTTGTGGGGGCGGCTTGATATTCAGGTGAATTCGGACTACGACCGCGTGGTCGACGTCAATATGAAGGGCACGGCCTTCTGCCTGCAGAAAACCTGCGCGCAGATGTTGGCCCAGATTCCGGCGGAGAAGCGCGATCTCGAGGTCGCCGATCGCTGCAACGGGAAGATCGTCAATCTCTCGTCCATCTCCGGGCGTCACGGCCGGGCGTACCAGTTGCAGTACGCCGCCTCGAAGGCGGCCATCATCAGCCTGACCCAGTCGGCCGCGCTCGCCTTCGCACGCTACGGCATCAACGTGAACGCCATCTGTCCCAGCGTCGTCAAGACGCCGATGTGGGCTCAGAATATCGCCGACAAGGCGAAATCGTTCGGCGTCGACGCGGCAAAGGAATCCACCGAATTCATCGCGCGGATACCCATGAAGAGAGCGGGAACGGAAGAGGAGATGGCGGCGGCCATCTGCTTCCTGTGTTCGTCAGACGCCGATTACATCACCGGACAGACGCTCAACGTCGACGGTGGCATCGAGATGAACTAAAGAAAAGAACGCCTCGAAGCAAGCTGACAGGGCTATAGGGAAAGCCGTTTGAAAATGATTTCCGGAACATGCCGGATGATCAGCATGATCAGGCGCCAGAAACCCGGCAGATAAACCTCGTCCCGCCCTTTATCAACCGCCTGTACGATGCCGCTGGCGATGTCTTCCGGTTTGGCCCACAGCAGGCCCTTGGGGAAAGCGGTCGTCATCGGCGTATCGACAAAACCCGGCTTGATGGTCAGCACCTGTATCCCCTGTTTCGCCAGACGGTTGCGCAAACCCTGCAAAAAAAGGCTGACCATGCCCTTGGCCGCGCCATAGACGTAATTGCTCTGCCGGCCGCGATCGCCGGCGACTGAGCTGATCACGGCCAGGCTGCCCCTGCCCTGTTTTTCGAATCGTTCGCCGAGCCGGGTGGCCAACGCGATCACCGACAAGCCGTTGTTGTCGATTTCCTTGAGGGTCAATTCGACCGAGGCCTCGCAGGCTTTCTGATCCGGCAGCGAGCCATGGGCAATGAGTGCGACATCCAGCCCGCCGAGAGCGCGTTCGGCCGCTTCGAGCATGGTCGCATGGGCATGGGTGTCGCAGGCATCCATCGTGTGGCAGGCGACCGACGCTGCGCCGCGTACGCGCAGGTCGGCGGCAATGGCTTCGAGCCGATCCGCCTTGCGCCCGACCAGGAACAGCGCATCGCCGCGAATTGCCCAGAGCCGCGCCGTCGCTTCCGCGATGGCTGACGTGGCGCCGATAATCAATATTTTCTGCATGGACTTCTCCGAACTAACGGATTGTAAAAATCAACCGCAAAGGCGCAAAGTGGCAAAGTTAACGCAAAGGATAGCCCCCGATTTTCTTTGCGCATCTTGCTATTCTTCTCTGCGTCTTTGCGGTAGGTGTTTGGCTCCTGATTAACTACCAACAGCTACGGCAATACCCGACGCGCAAAATCGGACGAGAACTTCGCATCGATGAACGGCAGAAATTCGTCGAGGTGCGGGTAGGCACGCCGGAAAAACTCGCCGCTCATGCGCGCATCCTTGGCCGCGTAGAGCCGTCCGCCGGCGACACTGACAATGGCATCGAGACGATCGAACAGGGCCAGCGTCGCTGCGCCCCGGTTCGGAAAATCAAGCGCCAGGGTCACGCCCGGCATCGGGAAGGACAGCAGGCCGGGGCTGGACAAGTCGCCGAAGGTTTTGAGCACGGCGAGGAAGGAGCCCTGGCCGCTGGCCGCAATGCTGCGCAGGATGTCGTCCAGAGCCGCCCGCGCCGCCATCGGCAGGACAAACTGGTACTGGTAGAAGCCTTGCCGGCCGTAAAGCCTGTTCCAGTGCAGCAGACCGTCGAGCGGATAGAAATACGGCGCGTAAGGCATCACCGTCTGCGCCGGCAGAGGGCGATGGTAGTAAGCCTGGTTGAAGGCGCGCAGCGTCAGGCCGTTAACCAGCGAGAGCGGCGGTGTCAGGGGGAAGCTCAACGGCCTTTTCGCGGCCATGACCAGGCCACGGCCTTGCGCATGATCTCCGGCCATGAAGATGCCGCGCGGCGTATCGGCCAGACAATCGATCCAAGCCACCGTGTATTCGTGCCTGGCCTCGGCCTCGGCATTGAGTGCGAAGAACTCGTCCAGTCCGCAAAAGCGGGTGTTTTCGACGGCGATGCCGACGCCGGGAATGCGCTTCAAGGCCAGCTCAACCCAGGTGATCAGGCCGGTCAGACCCAATCCGCCGATCGTTGCCGCGAACCAGTCGGCATGTTCATGCGGCGAACAGATGCGGCGCGATCCGTCGGAACGCAGCAACTCGAAGCGCCGCACATGGCATCCGAAAGTTCCCGCACGGTGATGGTTCTTGCTATGCACGTCGTTGGCGATGGCACCGCCCACGGTCACGAAGCGGGTTCCCGGCGTCACCGGCAGGAACCAGCCACGCGGCACGAAAACATCGAGTATTTCGGAAAGCAGCACACCGGCTTCGCAGGTCAGCACACCATTGGCCTCGTCGAAGGCAATGAAACGATCCATGCCGCGCGTATGCAGCAGCGTCGCGCCGCTGTTCAGGCCGACATCGCCGTAGCTGCGCCCGTTGCCGTAGGCGAGCATGGTCCCGGCTATGCCCGGCAATGAAGCCGCGCGGTCATTCCACCAGCGTTCCTCGGCGGCAGGCCTGGCCGGCAACTGTCCCCATGAGCGCAGCGTCATGTCAGCGCTGCCTCGCCAGGAAAACGGCACCGAGCCCGACGGCAAACCACAGCGTCGCCAAGCGGCAGATTAGCGTTGCCGTTACGGCGGCGGCTTCGGGGAAACCGTGCCAGGCCAGCAGACCGATCATCACCGCTTCGCTGCTGCCCAGACCACCGGGCAGAAAGGAAAGGCCGCCGACCAGCATGGCAAAGGCGTAGATGAATATCGCCGTCGTCAGCGGCAACGGATGCCCGAGTGCGGCGAGCAGCCACCAGAAACCGAAGCCCTCGGCAAACCAGGCGATAACGCCAAGCGCCAGTCCCATAGCCATCGCCGGCAGAGAAAAGCAGCGACGAAAATGCAGGACGATCTCGCACAGCCTGACCAGAAACCTGGCCCACTTCTGCGGTCTGGCCAGCGCCCAGCGGTCGATGCCTGCAATCATCGCGGTCCACTGCACCAGCAACAAGGCAGCCGCGACGGCGGCCAATGCCAGCCCGACCACCGGCCGTGCCGGCGCGTAGGCCCACAAGCCAAAGGCGGCAAGGACAAGGATGGCCAGTAGGTCGCTGGCCCGTTCGGCAAAAAAGGCGGCCAGGCTGGCCGCTGCCGGAACGTCATGCGGCTTGAGCAGCACCGAACGCAGCATCTCGCCGAGTTTGCCGGGGCTGGTGGTCAGCGCAAAGCCGGAAAAATAGACAGCGAGATTGATGCGCCAGGCTACCGGCGCATCGAGCAAATCCAGGTAACGCGTCCAGCGCAGGAAGCGCAGCAGGTAATTACTCAACGAGAGCGCCAGCAAGCCGATCAGAACCGTAGGGCCAACCTGCACGACAGCGGCCACCACGTCGCGCCAGCCTGCCCACAGCGAAAGGCCAAGATAGCCAAGCGCTGCCAGCATAACACTCCACAGCACGGCGCGTAGCGGTAGATTCGGAGGCATATTATTGAACCTCTTTCAACACAGAGCACACGGAGACACGGAGTGCACGGAGAAAAGCATTATTCCAACATCGGTATTGATCTCTCTGTGTTCTCCGTGTCTCTGTGCTCTCCGTGTCGAAAGTGCTTTGAATATTCTCAAGCGATCACCCCGCCGCCCAGGCATACCCGACTTTCATAAATCACCACCGACTGCCCCGGCGTGACCGCCCACTGCGGCTCGGCAAAATTGACACGGCAGCCTGCGGCGTCGAAGGCTTCGATCTCGCACGCGGCATCGGCCTGCCGGTAGCGGGTCTTGGCGGCATAGACCCAGTGCCGGTGAGGCCTCTCGCCGGAGATCCATGACAACTGGCCGGCCTCCAGACTATCAGTGAGCAGCGCTGGGTGGGCATGCCCCTGCACTACGTAGAGCACGTTGCCGGCCATATCCTTGCGCGCCACAAACCAGGCTTCGTGTTCGCCATCGCGGGCGTATTGCTTCGTTCCGCCGACATGCAGGCCCTTGCGCTGGCCGATGGTGTGGTAGGTCAGCCCATCGTGCTCGCCGACAACGCAATTGTCGTCGAGACAGCGAATCTCGCCTTTCTTCGGCGGCAGGTAGCGCATCAGGAATTCCTTGAACGGCCGCTCGCCGATGAAGCAGATGCCGGTCGAATCCTTCTTTACCGCCACGTGCAGCCCTGCTGCTTCGGCCATCCTGCGCACATCGCGCTTGTAGAAAGCGGCCAGCGGAAAGAGGGTCCGGGAAAGCTGCTGCTGGCTCAGCCGATGCAGGAAATAACTCTGATCCTTGGTCCCGTCCTCGGCCTTCAGCAACTGGAAGCGGCCGTCGAATTCGCGCACCCCGGCATAATGGCCGGTGGCGATTTTATCCGCACCCATCTGCAGCGCATGATCGAGGAAGGCACGAAACTTGATCTCGGAGTTGCACAACACGTCGGGATTCGGCGTGCGGCCGGCCTGGTATTCCTCGAGGAAGATCGAGAACACGCGCTCCCGGTATTCCCTGGCAAAGTTCACGTCGATGCCGATCCGGTCGGCAACGCTCATGACGTCGATCAGGTCCTGACGCGACGAACAATACTCGTCATTGTCGTCGTCCTCCCAGTTCTTCATGAACAGGCCGACCACGTTCCAGCCCTGCTCCTTCAGCAGCAGCGCCGCCACGGACGAATCAACGCCGCCAGACAAACCGACGATCACCGTTTTCTTATTGCTCCGCATCGGGTCCTTCCCAGTCCAGCCAGTGATCCAGCAGCATCACCACGGCCGGCTTGCCGTTATCATTAAACCAGCTATCCACTGCATAGCGAACGCGCGAGAACGGATGTTCATCCTGATAAGGCACATGCGGCGCTTCTTCGATCACCGCCGTCCAGTGGTCAAAAATCAGAAAGCGAGTTCTCATCGCCGGATCCAGTACCCGGTGCCAGTGCAACCACCCGCGTCGCGCCAACATTTTCAGCAACAGCGTTGTCGTCGTGGAATGGTCGATGCAGTCCATCTTCCCATTCACCCCATCGTCGGCGTAGTTGCCGCCCTTGTCCGCCGAAATCGGCGACTGTTCTCCCGCCCAGCCCAGCAGGCGGCCAATCGCCAGCGCGATCAGCGCGCGCTCCTGCGCAGCGTTCACCGCATCGTCAAGCAGATCCCGCACTTCATGCAGTTGGCGCTTGCTGAAAGAGACCGTCGCTGTGCTGTAACAAGCGTAGTTGTAGCACACGGAGATGCGTTCCACGGCCCCTGCCGACAGCGCAAACAGCAGCAGGATGCACGCCAGCCACTTCATCAGTAATGCGTAATCAGTTCAAGCGGATAATGTTTCCCGGCCTGCCAGTCCTCGATGCAGCGAAGAATCAGCGGACTGCGGTGGCGGGTTTCCAGCGCGCGGATTTCGTCCGGGGTGAGCCAGTGTGCCGCAATGATGCCATGATCCAGCTTGCGCCCAGGGTCATGGCCGGTGATCTCGCCGGCAAAGGCAAAGCGCAGGTAGGTCACGTCCCTGGCTTCATTGCGCCAGTTGTAGATGCCGATCAGATACTTCGGGGCAAAGGTATAGCCGGTCTCTTCCAGCGCTTCGCGGATCACCGCAGCGGTCAGTGCCTCGCGGCACTCAAGATGGCCGGCCGGCTGATTGAAACGGACTCCGTCGTCGGTTTCTTCCTCGACGAGCAGAAATTTTCCGTCGCGCTCAAGTACGGCGGCGACGGTGACATTGGGTTTCCAGATCATTGTGGACTTCTGAATAGAGCAAGACGCCTATTTTACCGCCATCCAGAGAGCAAAATCGGCTAGAATTTCTCTTTTAAAACGGCGACAAACGGAGAGAAAACCATGTCTATGGCGGATCGCGACGGATTCATCTGGCACGACGGCAAACTGGTGCCGTGGCGCGAGGCAACGACCCACGTACTGACTCATACCCTGCATTACGGCATGGGCGTTTTCGAGGGCATCCGCGCCTACAAGGCCGAAAAGGGCACTGCCATTTTCCGTCTCGAAGAGCACACCGACCGCCTGTTCAACTCGGCGCACATCTTCCAGATGAAGATACCCTACGACAAGGCCACGCTGATCGCCGCGCAAAAGGACGTCGTGCGCGCCAACAAGCTCGAGTCCTGCTACGTCCGCCCGATCGTCTTCTATGGTTCGGAAGCGATGGGTATCGCCGCCAGCACTCTGTCCGTCCATGTTGCTATCGCCGCCTGGCCCTGGGGCGCCTACCTCGGCGCCGAGGGCATGGAAAAGGGCATCCGCATCAAGACCTCGTCGTTCACGCGGCATCACGTCAACATTAACATGTGCCGCTCCAAGTCAGTAGGCACTTACACCAACTCCATCCTGGCGCACCAGGAAGTCGCCAACGATGGTTACGACGAAGCCCTGCTGCTCGACGTTGACGGCTACGTTGCCGAAGGCGCCGGCGAGAATATTTTCATTGTCAAGGGCGGCAAGCTGTATACCCCGGATCTCACCTCCTGCCTTGAAGGCATCACCCGCGCTTCAACACTGGCGCTGGCCGGCGAACTCGGCATCCCGGTGATCGAAAAGCGCATCACGCGAGACGAAGTGTATTGTGCCGACGAAGCTTTTTTCACTGGCACGGCGGCTGAAATCACCCCGATCCGCGAACTCGACAACCGTCAGATCGGTGCCGGCCAGCGTGGCCCGATCACGACCCGGCTGCAGAGCTTGTTCTTCGACTGCGTGAATGGCCGGGTGCCAGAGCACGAGGACTGGCTCAGCTACGTCTGAAAGCGGATCGCAAAGCGCAACTATCCACTTCTACCTCTCATTGACCTCCACGCCCACCGGGAAAGCATCATGGCCGACAAACTCACCATCGAAATAACGGCTGATGACCTGCCGCTGCACTGCCCACCGCCCGCCGCGCCACTGTGGTGCCAGCATCCGCGTGTCTTTCTTGACGTTCTGCATAGCGGCGAGGCCGTATGCCCCTACTGCAGTACGCGCTACGTCTTCAAGGGAAAAGTGTCCGGGGGTCATCACTGAGCCTGGGCCATCGCCAAAGCCGGATGCCCCTCTGCGTGCTGTACCGCGCCGGAGGTTCAGGGGAGTTCCCAGCGCCTTTGAGCACCACATCATGAAAGCCCTGATCATCGCCCCGGCCTGGATTGGCGATACCGTCATGGCCCAGGTGCTGTTCAGGCGGTTGTACGAACACACTCCGGGCCTGCAACTCGATGTGCTGGCGCCATCCTGGGTGGCGCCGGTGCTGCAGCGCATGCCGGAAATCGGGGAGGTCATCAATACCCCCTTCGCGCACGGCGAACTCTCGCTCACCGCACGTTACCATCTGGCTCGCCAGATAGCGCACAAGGGCTACCAGCGTGCCTACGTCCTGCCGAATTCGCTCAAGTCGGCGCTCATCCCCTTTCTCGCCGGCATCCCCGAACGCATCGGCTTCACCGGCGAGCACCGCTACGGCCTGATCAACACCCGCCACACCCTCGACGGGAACGCCTTGCCGCAGATGGCCGAACGTTTCGCCCAACTGGCCGAAGCGCCCGGCGCGCCCCTGCCCAGACCGCTGCACAATCCACGCCTGGCTTCAAGTCCAGAACAGCAGACAGCAACACTCGCAGCGCTCGGTATGATGCGCACAGAGAAAATCGCGGCATTCTGCCCCGGCGCCGAATACGGCCCGGCCAAGCGCTGGCCGGCGCGCCATTTCGCCACCCTGGCCGACGAACTGGCCGGGCGGGGTTACGCCGTCTGGCTGCTCGGTTCGCCGAAAGACAAGGGGGTTGGCGACGACATCATCCGCCTGGCATCCGTCGCAAAGCCCATCAACCTTTGCGGCAGCACCTCGCTGACGCAGGCCATTGACCTCATCGCGGCATCGTGCTTTGTCGTCTGCAACGACTCCGGCCTGATGCACGTCACCGCCGCGCTCGACCGGCCACTGATTGCCGTTTATGGATCATCATCGCCCGGTTTTACGCCGCCGCTTTCCGCGCACGCCCGGATCATCAGCCTCAAGCTCGCGTGCAGTCCATGCTTCAGGCGTGAATGCCCGCTCGGCCACCTGGACTGCCTGAATAAGCTTGACGCACAGCGCGTGCTTGACGCCTGTCTGGTTGCAGAACTGAGGAGTGCTTGTTCATGAGTGTCATCTTCACTTCAGCCGAAGATGCCGAAGACGCTTTCTATGAGGCCATCGGCCGTGGCGATCTCGACGCGCTGATGGGTGTCTGGGCCGATGACGAGGAAATCGTCTGTATCCACCCGACCGGCCAACGTCTGGTCGGGCACGTGGCGATACGCGATAGCTGGCGCATCATTTTCGCCAACAATCCCCGCCTGACGGTGCATGTTAAGTACAGCGTGCGCTGGAAAGGCGTACTGCTTGACGTCCATAGCGTGATTGAAACGCTCTATCTTGGCGACGAACAGACGCCGCACGGGCCGATGCTGTCCACCAACGTCTTTCAGCGCGGCGCCAGTGGCTGGCGACTGCTCGCGCACCACACTTCGGCCGCCGCCGATGCCGTAGAAGCGGGCGGAGAAGCACACTGCAGTTCACTGCGGACACTGCATTGATCGCTTACCACGCACCGAAATGGCTCCCCGGCGGCCACGCCCAGACGATCTATCCGCTGCTCATCAAGCCCGAGTCACACCCCTACCGGCGCGAACGCTGGGAAACACCGGATCAGGATTTCATCGACCTCGACTGGAATGAAGCCGCCGGTAGCGTGCTGAACAATACCCGTACACCACTCGTCGTCCTTTTCCACGGCCTCGAAGGCAGTTCGAACAGCCATTACGCACTGGCACTGATGCACGCCGTGACAGCCATCGGCTGGGGCGGCGTGGTCGTCCATTTCCGCGGTTGTTCCGGCGATGCCAACCGGCTGCCACGTGCCTACCACTCAGGCGACAGTGAAGAAATC
Organism: Accumulibacter sp.; assembly: GCA_020049495.1. Lineage (GTDB taxonomy): Bacteria > Pseudomonadota > Gammaproteobacteria > Burkholderiales > Rhodocyclaceae > Propionivibrio. Next base: position 45,953 of record JAIFKU010000044.1, on the reverse strand, counting down.
GACTGGGTACTGCACCGGCTGAAACAGCATCACCCTGAACGACCCCTTTTCGCCGCCGGTGTCTCATTGGGTGGAAACGCCTTGCTCAAGTGGCTGGGTGAACGTGAATCTTCCGCTGCACTCTGCCTCTGCGCGGCGGCGGCGATCAGCGCACCACTTGACCTGACGGCCTGCGGACACAATCTTGGGCGTGGTTTCAACCGTGTCTATACCCGGCACTTTCTGCAAACGCTCAAGCCAACGGCAGCCGCCAAGCTCAAGCGCTTCCCCGGCCTGTTTGACGAACGCCGCATGCGCGAAGCCGTTACCGTTTATGAATTCGACGATGTGGTGACCGGCCCGCTGCATGGTTTTGCCGGAGCAGACGACTACTGGCGCCGTGCTTCAAGCAAGCCCTGGCTGCCCGCCATCCGCCTGCCGACGCTGGTGCTCAACGCGCAGAATGACCCCTTCCTGCCGGCGGACGCGTTACCGGGAACCGATCAGGTCTCTTCCAGTGTGACGCTCGATTTTCCGCGCGACGGCGGTCACGCCGGCTTTGTTTCCGGCAGCCTGCCCGGACGTCTCGACTGGCTGCCGCAGCGACTGCTGCATTTCTTCCGGCACGGTCATTGAAGACAGGCCGGATTCAAGTCCGGCCAGTCAGCGTTCCTCGATCACCCGATCATCCTAAAAAACTCAGTTGCACAGCTTAAAACCCGCTCATGGTTCGATGCCCCGCAGGCAAGGGGCCTTAGAGGGTTCATCATCTTTCAACTGCGGTTTTTAGGTAAAATCAATAACCTGGCCCCCCCGCCTTCGCGGGAGTGACGAAACTGGTTATTCCCAGCCAGGCTTCGCCGGATTACTGGCCTGCTTCGTTCCAAATTGCATGGGGCCGCAGGGGCCCGAACCGAGGCCTTTGCCCCCGCCATTGCTGGATCCTCCTCATCCGTAGCGCGCTGGCTCACGCCAGAAACTGACCGCAGATCAGGCAATTCAGGATTCTCCATGCCTGATGCTTAAGCCTTCTCCCTTGGGTAATGCTAAGATTTGTGTGTGACGATGATGCCACGCCCGAACGCATAGAGGATCACCATGTCCGATACCGATCAGCGGGAAGTCTTTCTTGGCCGCCAGCCCATTCTTGACCGTAGCCAGCAATTGTTCGCCTATGAATTGCTCTTTCGCAGCAGCAGGGCAGAACAAGGGAATTTCGCCAGCTTTCTCGATGGCAATCAGGCAACCGCTACAGTCATCATCAATGCCTTCACCGAGTTTTCGATGGCTGATGCGCTCGGTCCTTATCGAGGCTTCGTCAAAGTTGACCATGGACTCCTGTTCAGCGACCTGATCAATGCTCTCCCGCACCGTTCCGTAGTGCTGGAGATTCTCGAATCCGTAACTCCGACCGCTGAAATGCTGGCGCGCTGCGAGCAATTGTGCAGCCAAGGTTTTGTTCTGGCCATCAGGCAACGGTCAGAATCAACGGCCCCATCCCGTCCACTGCTCAATCTCGCCGAGTTCATCAAGATTGATATCAGCCGTGTCGATCCTGCTCATCTGAAACAACGGATCAGCGATCTCAAACGGCTGGGCAAAACGGTCATCGCCGAAAAGCTGGAAAGCTTCGCGCAGATGCAACTTTGTCACCAGATCGGCTGCGATCTGTTCCAGGGCTACTACTTTGCTCGCCCCACGGTTATTCATGGCAAACACCTGCATTCCTCGGAGCTTGCGCTGCTGCGTCTGATCGGACTGCTCGGTCAGGATGCCAACAGCGCCGAGATTGAAAACATCTTCAAGCAGGATCCCGTATTGACGGTCAATTTGCTGCGTCTGACCAACTCGGCGGGTAGCGGGATGGCGACAAAAATCAGCTCGCTGGGCCATGCCATTACCCTGCTCGGGGGGCAGCAACTGCTGCGTTGGCTGCAACTGCTGCTCTACAGTGGCGCATCGGGCGCAACACAGACGGTCAACCCGCTACTGCAACTGGCCGCCACACGCGGGCGTCTGATGGAACTGCTGGTTGATCGAACCCCTGAGGCCGGACACGTCGGCCGTAATCTCATTGATCAGGCGTACATGGTCGGCATCCTGTCGCTGCTGCCCACCATGATGGGCAGCAGCATGCCTGATATCCTCGCTCAGTTGCCACTGGCAAGCCCGGTTCACGGAGCCCTGACCAATCGCAGTGGTATCCTGGGCGATCTACTGAGCCTGGTCGAGTTACTGGAGGATCCCCTTGAACAAGACGGTGCGAAGGCCGACAGCATCCTGCGCCGCCTGCCCGGAATCGATGCCCGCTATGCCAATGGCTGCCTGACCCGGGCGCTGGCCTGGGCCAACAATCTCGCACGCGGAGCCTGCTGAACCACGATTCAAGGAAGCCCGTTTAACGGCTCGCCACCAATCATTCATGCCAATCCTGAAGACCGATGCCTGATACCCGAAACACGAAGATTTTCCTTGGCCGCCAGCCGATACTCGGACGCGAGCAGCAACTGATTGCCTACGAACTGCTTTTCCGCGACGGCATCATGGCCTCGGGAAACCGTGCCGACATTCTTGATCCGACGCACGCCACGGCAACGGTCATCGCCAACGCCTTTACCGAGCTGTCGATCAGCGACTCGCTTGGTCCCTATCGCGGATTCATCAACGTCGATCACGATTTTCTGTTCAGTGATCTGATCGAAGCGCTGCCGGCGGAACGCGTGGTTCTCAAGATTCTCGAAAGCGTCATTCCAAAGATGGAAACCGTCGCGCGTTGCCGGCAACTTCATGACATGGGGTTTACACTGGCGATCGATGACATTGTCGAGATCAGTGATGCCAATCGGCCCCTGCTTGTCCTAACCGATATCATCAAGGTCGACATCATGGGCATGGATGCCGGACGTTTGCCCGCTCTCGTCGCCGAGCTCAAGCCTTTTGGCAAGAAACTGCTCGCAGTAAAGGTGGAATCCGCCGAGCAGTTGGATTTGTGCCAGAGCCTGGGTTTCGACCTGTTTCAGGGCTACTACTTCGCCAGACCGACGATCATCATCGGCAAGAAACTCAATCCTGCACAACTGTCGCTCGTTCGTCTGCTAGGCCTGGTCATGGAAGACGCCGAGACCACAGCGATCGAAAGCGCCTTCAAACTTGAACCGGGACTGACCGTCAACATGCTGCGCCTGACCAATTCAGTCAGCAGCGGCCTGAGGACGAAAATCACTTCACTGCGTCACGCCATAACGATTCTCGGTCGTCGGCAGTTACAGCGCTGGCTGCAACTGCTGGTTTACACTAATCCCCAGGGCAGTACGCAGGACATTGATCCCCTGCTGCAACTGGCGGCAACCCGGGGACGACTGATGGAACTGCTGGCCGACCGCCTGCAGTCGAGAAACCGCGAGTTTTCGGATCAGGCCTTCATGGTCGGCATCATGTCGCTGATGCCAGCCCTGCTGGGGATGGCAATGCAGGACATCCTCGCCCAGTTGCCCGTCGCCCAACGCGTCAAGCAGGCGCTGAGTGCCTATGGCGGCCAGCACGGTCAACTGCTGCAACTCGTCGAGTTAACCGAACGGACTGATTTGCCCGCGCTTGAAGAAGTGCTCGGCAAACTGTCTGGAATCAATGCCGACTTCCTCGGCAATTGTCTTGCTCAGGCCCTGTCCTGGGCAAACAATCTCGGCCATGAACAGGCCACGACAACTATCGTGCAATAAGCGCTCCGGCTTTCTTTCCTCCTTATGACTGAATCATCCATCAACGAAGCATTTCTCAGCCGCCAGCCGATTCTCGACACGTTGCAGGAACTCATCGGTTACGAGCTGACTCTCCAGCCGGCAGCAGACGCCAGTGACCCGTCCGCTCACGTCCGCTCCCGCGCGGCCATGCTGGTGTGCGCGGCCTACGCCGAACTCGGCTTGCGCAGCGCGCTTGGAAGAAGCATGGCGTTCCTGCAAGTCGATCCGGTTTTTCTTCACGACGATGCGATCGAGGCCTTGCCGTCCGACACGGTCGTTCTTGAACTCCATATCGACGCCGCGCCAGACGAGCTCACCCTGGAACGCTGCCGGGCCCTGCGCGACCGGCGCTATTCACTGGCCCTGGCCAACTACACGGGCCTTGATGAGCGAAGCCGGCCACTGCTGACCATGCTCGATGTGGTAAAAATCGATATCCGGCAACACGACGAGGCGCTGCTTGGCGAACTCGCCGGACCGCTCGCCAGACTCCCGTTCAAGCTGCTGGCACAAGGGGTGGAAACGCGAGAAGAAATGTTGCGTTGCCGGAAGATCGGCTTCCAGCTTTTTCAGGGGCACTATTTTGCCCGTCCTGAAATCGTCAGCGGACGCCGCCTCTCCGCTTCCCAGACCAGCCTGATTCACCTGATCAACCTGGCCGGTCGCGATGCCGATACCGACAAGATCGAAGATGAAATCAAGCACGAGCCGGCACTCGCCGTAAATCTGCTGCGCATCGTCAATTCGGTCGGTTTTGGCCTGTCCAGGCGGATCGGCTCACTGCGTCACGCCATCACCGTACTCGGCAGACGTCAGCTTCAGCGCTGGCTCCAGTTGCTGCTCATGACCCCGTCCGGAGCGACAGCGGACACCCGCCGTTCGCCGCTGCTTCAGGTTGCCGCATTGCGTGGGCGGATGATGGAAATGCTGATCACATACGGTGGCCGGCACGACCGCAACATGGCGGACCAGGCTTTCATTACCGGAATCATGTCGATGATGCCGGCGGCTCTTGGTCTGCCAATGAAAGAGATATTCGAACAGATTGCACTTGAACCGGAAGTCATGCTGGCACTTTCATCGCATGCGGGCACCCTGGGTAAAATCCTGATGCTGCTCGAGTGCTTTGATGCCGACGATATCGAGGGCTGTGACCGCATGCTGCGCGAATTCCCCGAATCCGGTCTGGATCGGGGCAGGCTCAACACCTGCCTCGCAGAGTCACTGCGCTGGGTCAATGGAAGCGAGGATTAAGCTCCCATCGACGAGAGAAATGCATAAACCGGCTATAGCTTGAAGCCGGAAACCGAGCTCTTCAGTTCAGCGGCCAGACTGGACAACTGCCCCACCGCCGCCGCCGACAGTTTGGTTCCGCTGGTCGTTTGTTCGGTAATGCCGAGAATATCGTGCATCGAGGTATTTACCCGCGCCGCGAGCTTGGTTTGGCCTTCCGTTTCATGGGCAATCGACTCGATCAGACGGGCCAGTTCGCGCGATACCCGACCGATCTCGGAAAGTGCCATACCGGCCGCATCGGACAGCTTGGCCCCTTCAACCACCCCCTGGGTGGAAAGTTCCATCGCTGCCACGGCGTCATGGGTATCCGCCTGAATGGTCTTGACGATCGCACCGATCTGCTTGGTCGCTTCACCAGAGCGTTCGGCCAGTCGCTGCACCTCTTCCGCTACCACCGAGAATCCGCGACCGGCATCACCCGCCGCTGCCGCCTGGATGGCGGCGTTCAGCGCCAGCACGTTGGTTTGTTCGGTAATGTCCGAGATCAGTTCGACGATTTCGCCGATTTCCTGCGAGGATTCACCCAGACGCTTGATTCGTTTGGCCGTCTCCTGGATCTGCTCGCGAATTTCGTTCATCCCCTTGATCTGGTTATTCACCGCCTCGGCCCCCTGTTCGGCAGCAGACAGTGAAGCATGGGCCACCTTGGAGGATTCGGCTGCGGATCCCGATACACCCTGAATCGACTGCACGATCTGGCTGACGGCCTGGTTGGTGTCTACAATTTCATGCGACTGGTGTTCTGCCGCCGCCAGGAGTTCACTCGAAATCCGCTGCGCCTGTCCGGTTACACGGGTCACCTGCTCGGTGGCACGGTTGATTTCGGCAATCAGGGTACGCAACTCTTCAATCGTATAGTTGATGGAGTCGGCAATAGCACCGGTCAGATCTTCCGTCACCACAGCGTGTACGGTCAAATCGCCGTCAGCCAGGTCCGCCATGTCGTTCAGCAGGCGCAGAATGGCTTCCTGGTTGTTACGGTTTTCCTTCTCCGATTGCAGACGCCGACGCACAGCTTCCTGATTGAACACGCGTACCAGCAGATAGAGCGACCCCAGGGCCACGACGGCCAGGAGAAAATCTACCAGGGTCGAAATCTGGGTACTGGTACTGCTTTCATATTCTTCAGCCAACTGGGTCGTTTTATCGAGCAGGGTTTCGGAATCGCGCAGAATGGCCATACTGGCGATACGCGCATTGACCATGCCCAGGTTATTGCGCGTCACGATCTCGCGCAACTGGCTGTAGGCGGCGGCATTCTCGATGATACGACCCAGCACGCGCACCAGATCGAGATCATTGACCGGCGCAATGCCCTGGCTTGCATCACCTTGCCTGAACGCATTCGCCAATTGGGCAAAGCGGTCGATACTGGCAACCAGTTGCGGCACCCATTCCGGGTTGTATGACTCACCGGCCAGCAGACTGTTTGTATAGCGTGACATCTGCGCCGCATACAAGGGCAGCAGCGCCGCATTGGCCTGCTCCCGGGCAGACAGCTTGCTCGCTGCCATTTGGGCAAATTCACGCGTTTGCACGCTAACCAGGGCATCGCTCGAGTTAGCCTGGCTGACCCGATTGGCGAGGGACACCAGATTGCTTTTCTGGTCAATCAGCGATTGAATCGAGAGCTTGCCGGTCTCGGGGCGGAAGGTGTTGTCCCATATCTCACGAATCTCAATGAGTTCCTTGGCCTTGCCAATCAATACACCAGTATTTCCTTCCAGCGTCTGCAGGTTTGAACCGAAACGGTTATAGGCGTTTTCCATGACCTCAAAGCCTTCCGCACTGCCCAGCATGGCCTGCGCCATACCGCGCGAAAGTCGCTGCGAAAGCATTTCCATCTCGGTGGCGATGGCGCGCATTCCAGAATAACGGCTGGCACTCTGGAAGGCCATGAAGGCAATGATCAGAAACAGTGCCGATGCCACAATCATCACCGTCAGCAGCAGACTCATCTGGACGCGGGTAGGCAAATGGCCGATCAACGGAAGCGGCTTGAGCAGTTTCTCATCCGAGCCTTCCGCCAGATCCACTTTTTCCATGATTGTATTGAGCTGATTGAGGGGTTTGTCCTTCTTGGAAAAAAACCCCCTGATCCCGGCAAGCACAGCCATCTGAATCTCCTCACGGCGCCATGCGCCGTCCATCGTGTGTTATGCAATGAGCCCTGTTTGCAAAAAGGCCGGTTTGTTACCAGCCGCTGGATATCAAGTTGGCACATTCCTGCCCGGATTCGTCCTGGCCAAACGCCACAAAAGACAGGGAATACAACACACGCCACTATATCTCCGTACGCAAGTATCTTCGACCTCTGCAGCCCTGTCAAATGACATGACAAGTCCGCTTGCCCACTGCTTGAAGCGGCTACTTCAATTCCCGTTTCAGCATGAACCATCGCGTGCATCTATCATAAAGCCTGCTGCAAACTGGATTACAATACCTCCACATCGACAAACCTGTGCCATTTTTCAACGCGCGAAACATGTCCCTCCCTGACCAGATGCTAGCGCTGCTTTGCCATCCGCTGACACCGGCGCCCATGGTACGTAGCGTTGAGGCTGGCGTATCCCGCTCAGCGGACGGCTGTTTTGTTTTTTTCTATCGCCTGTGCGGTGACATGGCTCGTCTGCTGATTCCGAAGCCGCCAAGCGAAACCCGCAGTGACGGCCTCTGGGAACATACCTGTTTTGAGGCCTTTGTCGCCGTTGCCGGCAATTCGGCTTACCGGGAATTCAATTTTTCACCTTCCGGGCAATGGGCAGCGTATGCGTTCTACGGCTATCGTCAGCCAGAGGCCACTCCCTTTTCGATACAGCCGCCACAGATCAGTACCCGCCTGTCAGCTGGCCGGCTGGAGCTGACCGCACTCATCGCTGGCGATAGTCTGCTGTACTCTACCGCCACGGGTTCATTACAGATTGGCCTGTCTGCCGTCATCGAAAGCACCGATACGGTGGAGGGTTGCCGCAGCTACTGGGCGCTAAGGCATCCTGCTGCCCGGCCCGATTTTCACCATCGGGATGCTTTTGTTCTTGAATTTCCGGCGGCCTGGCCGCTCATTTGAAAGCACTGACCATGTCCTCCGTGGATTTCGGACTTGACCGCCTGCTCAAGGAAGCTGCACTGCACAAGCCACTGGCCGGCAAGCGCATTGCCTTGCTCGCCCACCCGGCCTCGGTCACCAGCGATCTGACACACGCCCTCGACGCGCTGGCCGCAGTGCCTGGGCTGTGTCTCACGGCAGCCTTTGGCCCACAGCACGGGCTGCGTGGCGACAAGCAGGACAACATGATCGAATCATCCGACTTCATCGATCCACGGCACGGCATCCCGGTGTTCAGCCTGTACGGCAAGCTGCGCCGCCCTACGCCAGCGATGATGGACAGCTTCGACCTTCTGCTGATTGATCTGCAGGACCTCGGCTGCCGCATCTACACCTTCATCACCACTCTGCGCTACCTGCTCGAAAGCGCCGCCGAATACGGCAAGACGGTGTGGATACTCGACCGTCCCAACCCCGCCGGCCGGCCGATCGAAGGGCTGCTGCTGCGCAGTGGCTGGGAGAGCTTTGTCGGTGCCGGCCCCCTGCCCATGCGCCACGGCCTGACCATCGGCGAACTGGCGCGGTGGTTCATCACCACCCTCAAACTCGATGTCGACTGCAAAGTCATCGCCATGCACGGCTGGAAACCCGAGGCCACGCCCGGTTATGGCTGGCCGCTTGGCGAACGGACATGGATCAACCCCAGTCCGAATGCGCCCAACCTCTCGATGGCCCGCTGCTATGCAGGTACGGTGATGCTCGAAGGCACGACGCTCTCGGAAGGACGCGGCACGACCCGCCCGCTCGAGCTCTTCGGAGCACCGGATATCGACGCCCGGGCCCTGATCTCCGAAATGCTCGCCCTTGCTCCGCAATGGCTTGCCGGTTGCCGCCTGCGCGACTGCTGGTTCGAACCGACCTTCCACAAGCACGCCGGCAAGCTGTGCAACGGCATTCAGATCCACGTGGAAGACGATTCTTACCAGCACGCCAGTTTCCGTCCGTGGCGCGTGCAGAGCCTGGCCTTCAAGGCTTTGCGCCGCTTGCAGCCGGACTACCCGCTGTGGCGCAACTTCGCCTACGAATACGAGCACGAACGGCTGGCCATCGACCTGATCAATGGCAGCCCGCTGCTGCGCGAGTGGGTCGACAATCCGGCGACAACGCCCGCTGATCTGGAGGCACTGACCCGGCCAGATGAAGCCGCTTGGAATGCCGCGCGAACGGAGTTCATGCTGTATTGATTTATCCGGTAACAAATGCCCGTTTGCTGCCGCCGTGGCTATACGTACGTAATAATTTTCGCCAATGATCAGCATCCTGGTCTATAGTCGATAAAGACCGATGTATTGCGTCAATACTCATGGACGAGAAGCCGCCTCCTGTTGAGCGCTCAACTGATGGTCCCATGTCATGGGGGCTTCCCCTTGCCTTCCTGAAATTCACCGCCTGGCTGGTACTGTTCGCTTCGCTGGGCTTCCTGCTCATCGTCTACCATTACTGTCCGGACCAACCCCTGCGCAGCATCGGACCGGCTCTGCAGTTTCTGGTGTCGATGGTGGCGCTGTTGCTGATCGCGCAGGGCATGGCGCGTGCGGCTCTGGCCACTCTAATCTGGTCAACGCTGACGATTGTGACGGTTGTTCTCGTCTTCTATGGCGGTGTTCACGGCACGATTGTCGGCATCTATCCGCTGATTGTCATGTTTGGTGGCTGGCTGTTCGGGATACGCAGCGCTGTACTTCTGGCTGTCATCACCGCAATGGCCACCCTTGCCCTGCTTCTGGCCGAACTATGGCAAATGCTGCCGGCCCAATCGCCGACCGCGACCGCGATGTATGCACTGATCCAGATTTCGTGCATTGTCTTCTCGGCTGCCCTGATCATTTTTCTCGTGCGTTCGCATCGCCGCCGCCTCGACGAGGTGGAAAGGCTGAGCCGCGACCTGGCTCAACGTACGGCAGAAGCCCAGGCCATCGCATTTGACCTGAACATGGCTCAATCCGTCGCCCATATCGGTAGCTGGGTGTACGAATTTGTCAGCGACCGGATTGTCATGTCGGCGGAAACCTGTCGTATTTTTGCCGTACCCGAAGCCACCATAGCGACCCGCCGCGACTATCTGAGACATGTTCATCCCGACGATCTGCACGCACTGAATCGTGCCTGGGAAGAAGCCCTCAAGGGGAAGCCCCTGTTCAACGAACATCGTATCCGGATTGCCGACAAGACCCGCTGGATTTGCCAGAGGGCCGAGCTGGAGTTCGATTCAAGCGGCCGACCCAAGCGCTGTCTGGGTACCACGCAGGACATCACAGGTCTGAAACAGGCCGAAGAGGAGATCAGAATTGCGGCCACGGCCTTCGAGTCGCAGGAAGGCATGGTCATCACCGATGCCGGCCAGAATATTCTGCGCATCAATGCCGCCTTCACCCGCGTTACCGGTTATAGCGTTGCCGACGTTACCGGCCACTCGCCGCGCCTGCTCAAATCGGGTCGCCATGACGCCGTGTTTTATGCCGAAATGTGGGCTCTCATCGCCACCAGAGGATCATGGCATGGCGAGATATGGAACCGCCGCAAGAACGGTGAGGTCTATCCCGAATGGCTGACCATTACCGCGGTGAAGAACGATGCCGGACAGATCACTCACTATGTCGGCACGCTGACCGATATTACCCAGCGCAAAGCAGCCGAAGACGAAATCAGGCACCTGGCCTTTTATGACCCGCTGACCCGCCTGCCCAACCGGCGCCTGCTGCTTGACCGACTGCAGCAGACGCTTGCGTCGAGCGCCCGCAGCGGACGTCAGGGGGCACTGCTATTCCTCGACCTCGACAAGTTCAAGATCCTCAATGACACCCAGGGGCATGACAAGGGGGATCTGCTCCTGCAACAAGTTGCCCAGAGGCTTTCATCCTGCATTCGCGAAGGCGATACCGTATCGCGCATTGGCGGTGATGAATTTGTCGTCATGCTGGCCGATCTGAGTACGCTGCTTGAGGAAACTGCCTCTCAGGCCGAAACGGTTGGCCAGAAAATCCTCGCAACACTCAGCCAGCCTTACGACCTCGGGGCTTACGCACATCAGAGCACGGCCAGCATCGGCATCACCCTGTTCTCCGACCATCAGTCCACAGCGCTGGAACTGCTCAAGCAAGCCGATCTCGCCATGTACGAAGCCAAGGCGGCGGGGCGCAACACAATCTGTTTCTTCAGCCCTGAAATGCGGCTGCCACCGGCCGCCCGCTTCGCCAAATGAGTCGACCCCATCTGCCGCGTAATGGCGTCAGCACATGCACCGGCTATTCCAATGTTATGCGCCGACCAGACTGGCAAACCCCAACAAAAGCAGCAATAGCAACCACAGCAACAAGGCACGCCAGACCAGGCCGACTGCACTCTGCATGAAATCGACATCGGCTTCGTCTCCGGTACCCATCTCGGCGCGATCGGCAATTTCACCGGCTTCCATCACCGGCATGCCAAGACGCACACCCAGAGCCCCCGCACCACTGGCCAGGACAATGCCAATGTCGCTGCCAGACCGATTTTCCGGCCACTTGTCGGCTTGCGTACGCCAGCAGTAAACGGCATCTTCGAAATCGCCGACGATGGCAAACCCCGAGGCAGTAAAGCGCAAGGGTAACCAGTCGATGACGGCAAACGCCTGTTGCGAGAATTTCCCGAAGCAACCGGCATCGGCGTCGGTACGGCGCCCCCACCTATCGGCGAAAAAAGCGGCGGCACGGTAAAGAACGGCACCGCACGGTCCCGGCAGCAGGACGAAGCAGAGGAGAACGCCAAAAACGTGACGATGCGACATTCTAAGTGCTTCCTCAATGGACAGCCGGGCAATTTCCGAAGACGAAAGGCCATCCGCAGAACGTCCGCGCCAATCAGCCAACAGCTTCCGTGCGTGCGGCACATCATCCATGCGCAGGGCGAACTGAATATCAGAATAGCAATGGCTGAACTGCCGGAAACCCATCGTCAAATAAAGAACCAGAACGTTCCACAGCCAGGAAAGAAGCGGATTGATTGCATAGAGCGCCGCATAAACTGCGCCGGCGACCAGGACCAGCCCGCCGACTGCGGTCAGCCAGGCAACCAGACCGTGACTGCGTTCACCGGCGTTGAAGATGTCTTCGAGAAAGCGGGCCAAGCGGGCCAGCGGTTCGTGAATAAACCGGCGATAAGGCAATGGCCGAATCTGCTCGATCAGCAATACGGCAAGCAGCGAAAAAAGGCTCATACTGAAGGTGGATCGCCAGATGCGGAGTTGTACGCACCTGCCTGATGGCCGAAAAATTCAAGATACCATATTTCATCAGCCCTTGCCGAACAGGACGGGCGCAACACTCTCAGGCCGCCAGTGCCCGGGCCAGGGTCACGATAATCCCGGCCGTTGCCCCCCAGATGAAATAGTCTTCGTAAGGCATGGCATAGTAGTAACGCAATTTCCCCCGATTGTGCACCGCATGCTGCTGATGGTTGGCAGAATCCATCAAGAAAGCCAGCGGCACCTCGAAGACATCGGCGACCTCACTCGGATCGGGATGTAAATCAAAAGGCGGCCTCACCAATCCCACCACAGGCATCACGCGAAAGCCGGTAATGGTCCGGTATTCGGGCAGATAGCCGACGATCTCGATATGCGCGGAGGTCAGTCCGATTTCTTCCTCTGTTTCACGCAAGGCGGTATGCGCAGGGGAAGCATCTTCCGGCTCAACGCGCCCGCCGGGAAAACTGATCTGACCCGGGTGCTCTCTGAGATGCGCCGTTCGCTGCGTGAGCAGCACCGCAGGCCCGCTCTCGCGCAAGACAATGGGAAAGAGAACAGCAGCCGGTATCAGATCCTCCTCACCGACATCTTCCTCGCGGACAAAAACGGTTCGCAAAGGAACCGGATGAAGCACGGAACGCAGACGTTCAGAATCAAGGCTCTCGGAAATCGTGCACTTTTTCGCCGCAGAAAAAGAATTATTTTCCGTCACCGGCCTCCTCATCCTCGATTTCGGCGCGAACGGCATTGAGGGCGTCCTGCAAGGTTTCTTCGGAGAGTGCATTGATCGATGTCGCTGCAAGATCGGCAGACTCGACGGCACCCACCGGCAGATGCTTGCTGTCCAGACTGGCGATGAGGGCAGCGGTCGATCCGACAACCCGTAACAGGGTTTGCCGCTCGCCCATCAGCATTTCAAGTTCGCGGCGCAACATGATTATTTCCTGGTCGCGATGTGGCATCTCGTTCTCCTAATAGCGTTTCTTCAGCGTCATGGTGTCACCATTTCGCTGCATTTCCATGCGGTTTAAAAAACTCATGCCGAGCAGAGCGACCGGAAGATCATTCTGATGCACCAGAGCGTCAACATTATTAAGAACAATCTCGCCAATACGCACAGTATCCAGTTTGACACGCGACACCCGCGTCTGGCCATTGGCGGTATTGACGAGTCCCTGCTCCCCCTTGCTGGCATCCAGGCCGATCCGGCGCGCATCGCCCGACCCGAGAGAAATCATCGACGCTCCAGTATCGACAATAAAACGAACGGTCGTGCCGTTGATATTGCCCGTAACAAAAAAATGTCCGCCCGCGTCGGAGGTCAATGTGGCCGTGGCCTGGCCGCGACCTGACGGCTGCGAAGCCACATTCTGTCCGACGCGCAACACCCGTTTCTTTCCATCGACCTCAAGGGTCGCAGTTTCCCCCTCGATTGAAATGACTTGCACCCCTTCGGCGGTTTTGACTCCCAGCGCAACAATGCGTGGTGCGCCGCCGTTGATGGTGAGCAGGGCCTTTCCGGGAAACAGTCCGGCCAGACCCACATCCGCGGCATGCACAAAAGACGTGAGCAAGCCTATGCCAAGCAACGCAGCGCGCGTAAAATCTGCCGCGTACCTTGAACCCGTGCCTGCCATCTGGAATCGACCAATCATGAAACCCATCGCCATCTTTCGCCACACCAAAACCGAGGGACCAGGCTATTTTGCCACATTCCTCGACCAACGCTCGATTCCATGGCAACTGATCGCCATTGACCAGGGCGAATCCATCCCCTCCCGCGCAGAGGCATTCGCCGGTCTGTGTCTGATGGGGGGGCCGATGAGCGTCAACGATCCGCTGCCGTGGATTGATCAGGAATGTGCGTTGATTTGCTCTGCCGTCGACCGAGGCATCCCGGTCATCGGCCATTGCCTGGGCGGCCAATTGATGAGTAAGGCACTTAGCGGCGTCATCACGCAAAGCCCGGTCAAGGAGATCGGCTGGGGAACTATTCACGCCGAGAACAACGCCAGCACAGGTCCATGGCTTGGCAGTTGTCTTGATGAAAGCAGCGGACTCGCCAATGTCTTTCAGTGGCACGGCGAAACGTTCAGCATCCCCTCCGGCGCGCAACGGATTTTCACCAATGAGTTCTGCGCCAACCAGATGTTCTCCCTCGGCCCGCATCTGGCCATGCAGTGCCATGTCGAGATGGATCCTGAAATGATCAGCGAGTGGTGCAAGACCTGGCGGGCAGAAGTAAACGGCGTCGACCCACTGCCGGCAAGCGTTCAAACCCCGGAACAGATGCTGGCGCAAACACGGACCCGTCTCCCGGCCATGCGTCTGCTTGCCGACCAGTTGTATTCGGTCTGGATCAAAGGCTGCATCAGCAACTGAGCGGCGTTCCCGCCAAATTACTCGCCTCGGAAGCACAAGAGGCAAGTAGAACCCTGTTGATAAGCATCTATTGACTTTCTGTTTTTCATGGCTACACTAGTTAGCAATTAATTACTTACTTTACTAAAAATGAGTATTCCCGTGAAATCAAAAATGGCCACTCAAGCCCGTCTCAGTTCGGAGACGAGACAAACGCAAATCATCGAAACGGTGATAGCGCTCGCCGCAAGACAGAGCCCTGGCCAGATCACGACGCAGGAAATAGCCAACGCGATCGGTTTCACACAAGGTGCGCTCTTTCGTCACTTCCCGAGCAAGGAAGCCGTCTGGTTGGCAGCAATTGACTGGGTTGAGGAAAACCTTCTCAGCGCAATGGAATCCGCAGCAAAGAATACGGCTAGTCCCATCGACGGACTGCAGGCGGTATTTTTCAGTCATATCGATTTCGTTATGGCAAGACCTGGCGTGCCACGCCTGATTTTCAACGAATTGCAGCAGCCAGCGGATTCGGCTATCAAGGCTGCGGTACGCAAGCTACTCCAGCGCTACCGCAAACTTGTCACCGGCCTGATCGAAGCGGCGGCGGTCTGCGGCGAAGTTGATCGGAGTATCGATGCTATCGCCGCGACGACCCTCTTTCTCGGTTCCATTCAAGGTCTGGTCATGCAATCGATGGTCGCCGACAACGTGCCGGCCATGCACAAAACGGCAGAAAAGATCTTTCCCCTGTTTCTGCGCAGTCTCAAGGAGTCCGCATGAGCAAAGCTTTCAGCGCGAAGAAAATCCTGCTGACCCTCGCCGTCCTTGCATTGCTCGCCGGTTTCGGCTTGATCGTTGCTCGCAGCGGCCCCTTGGCACCGATCCGGGTGACGGTCACCGAGGTGGCCGAAGCCGATCTGGCGCCCGTGCTGTTTGGAATTGCTACCGTAGAAGCACGCCGCAGCTACCAGATCGGGCCGATCGTCGCTGGCCGTGTGCAAAGTGTTACGGTGGATGTGGGTGAAGCCGTCAAGGCCGGGCAAGTGCTCGTCGAGATGGACCCGATCGACCTTGATCAGCGTGCAGCCGCCGGAGGCGCTGCATTGGCGCGGGCCGCCAGTACCATTGCCGCCGCCGACGCGCAACGACGCGACGCCCAGGTTCGACTCAATCTCGCCGGCAGCAACGCCAGACGCTACGTTGAACTGGGCGAAAAGGCCTTCGTTACGCGCAGCGTTGTCGACGGCAAGCTTCAGGAAGAGCAGTCGGCGATGGCCCAACTCGGTGCCGCCGAGGCCACACTGGCCGCAGCCCGACAGGATCAGGCCCGCCTTGGAGCAGAACACGCCGGCCTGCTGGTGCAACGCGCGAAAATCCGCCTTGTCGCGCCGGTGGCCGGTGTCATCACCGCGCGCGACGCTGAATCCGGCTCGACCCTCGTTGCCGGACAAAGCGCCGTACGCATGGTCGACCCCACCAGCCTGTGGCTCAAGCTCAGGCTGGATCAGAGCCGTTCGAGCGGCCTGCAGCCCGGTCTTCCGGCAAGTATCACGCTGCGTTCGCAACCGGGAATCGCGTTCGCCGGCAAGGTCATCCGAGTCGAACTAATTGCCGACAGCATTACCGAGGAACGCATCGCCCAGGTCAGCTTTGATCACATCCCGGACACGCTTTCGCTTGGCGAGATCGCCGAGATCACCTTGCAGCTCCCCACTGTCAGCAAAGCGCGTGTCATTCCCAGCGCCGCCCTCCGTTATCAGGGCAACCAGACCGGGGTCTGGAAACTGGTCGACAACGGGCTGCAGTTCGTTCCGGTGAAAGCGCTGGCCCAGGGCGTCGACGGTCGCGTTCAAGTCATTGAAGGCTTGTCCGTGGGCGAACGTGTCGTGGTCTACAGCGAGCAGGCACTAAAATCCGACAGCAGCATCAAGGTCGTTGCAAAACTGACCGGATCAGGAAAATGATCAGCCTGGCCGGACGCGACATCCTGCATTCCTGGCCCAAGTTTGTCCTGACCGGCATGGGTCTGGGGCTGCTCATCGGTGTTACGCTGAGCATGGCCGGCATCTATCGCGGCATGGTCGATGACGCACAGGCGCTGCTCGCCAACAGCGGCGCCGATCTGTGGGTCGTGCAGAAGAATACGCTCGGCCCCTACGCTGAATCGTCCAGCCTGCGCGACGACGTCTATCGCGACATTCTCGGCCTGCCAGGGGTGCGACGCGCGGCGAACGTCACCTACCTCACCATGCAGGTCAGCAAGAGCGGCAGCGAGAGCAGCGACGAAGTGCGTGTCATGGTCGTCGGCTTCGAGCCCGGTCAGCCCGGCGAACCGCCTTATCTCGTTGCCGGCCGGCATATCATGCGCAGCCACTATGAGGCCGTTGTTGACATCAAGACCGGATTCGTCGTGGGTGACCGCATCCGCATTCGCCGCCACGACTACACCGTGGTGGGTGAAACCCGGCGCATGGTGTCTTCGGGTGGCGACCCGATGATCTACATCCCGCTCAAAGACGGACAGGAAACGCAATTCCTCAAGGACAACGACGCCATCCGCAACGAGCGCACGCGTACCGCCGCCAACCCGACGCTGAACCGCCCGGGAGCGCCCGGTCTGCTCGAAGCGATCCAGTCGTCACAAACCATCAGCCACAACGTCAATAGCGTGCTCGTCAGTGTTGCAGAAGGGCACTCAGCGACCGAGGTTGCGCGCAACATCGAGCGCTGGAAACACTTGCAGGCCTACACGCAAGCCGAAATGAGCGAAATCCTGATCGCCAAGCTGATCACCAACTCAGCCCGGCAGATTGGTCTGTTTCTCGTCATTCTGTCCATTGTCAGTGCGGCCATCGTGGCCTTCATCATCTACACTATGACCATCAGCAAGATTCGCGAAATCGCCGTGCTCAAGCTGATCGGCACACGCGATCGAACCATCGCCGGCATGATCCTGCAACAGGCGCTCGGGCTCGGAGTCATCGGTTTCATGGTCGGCAAGACGGTGGCCTCGGTCTGGGCACCCATTTTTCCGAAATACGTTCTTCTGGAACCAGGCGACGCCATGCGCGGTTTCGTTCTGGTCATGCTGATTTGCTCGATTGCCAGCGTTCTGGCCATCCGCATTGCACTCAAGGCCGATCCAGCGGCCGCCATTGGCGGCTGAGGAATGAATACTTCAGCACACAAGGCACTTGGCATCCGTATAGAAGGCTTGCGCAAGCGTTACGGCGAAGGCGACACGGCCGTCGAAGCTCTACGCGACGTCAATATGATCGTCGCACCCGGTGAAGTGGTTGGCCTGATAGGCCCTAGCGGTTCCGGCAAGAGCACCCTGCTCAAGTGTCTGGGGGCCGTGATCGAACCGACTGCAGGCAGGATGTGGCTCGGGAATCAGCTTCTCTACGATAATGGCTGGCTGAACCGCGACCTGCGCGCTCTGCGCCGCGACAACATCGGCTTTGTCTTTCAGGCCCCTTACCTGATCCCGTTTCTCGATGTCACCGACAACGTCGCCCTGCTCCCCATGCTGGCCGGCGTTGCTAACGAAAAAGCAAGAAGCCGCGCCCTCGAACTGCTCACCGATCTTGATGTCCAGCATCGCGCCAAGGCACTGCCATCAAGCCTTTCCGGCGGGGAACAGCAACGTGTTTCCATCGCCCGTGCGCTGGCCAATCAGCCGCCGGTCATTCTCGCCGACGAACCGACCGCGCCGCTCGACAGCGAACGGGCGCTCGGCGTCATGCGCATCCTTAATCGTATGGCCGAACAGCACAAAACCGCCATCATCGTCGTCACTCACGACGAAAAGATCCTGCCCACCTTCAAGCGGATTTATCACATCCGCGACGGACAGACGTATGAAGAAGCAGGTGAGGGGCGAGAGCCATAAATAACCCGGCAAACTAAAAATCACGCGGCATCAGGATCGCGCAGGGTCATCAGGTCAATGTTTCAGCACTGCAAGCTTCAGTCCTTGTGCTCGACCACCACGCACTGATAAACGCCGCCGAAGAATGTTTTCTTGCACCAGGAAAATTGTTCGGCATTGCTTGCAAAGTGTTCGATTTCGTTTTTCCAGAGCGCTTCGGCAAAGGGTTCAAGATAGTAATTGACGAGTTTCAGGATGTATCGAATCGGCTGCCATTTCGCGGGATTATGGTAATCGACGAAAACGATCTTGCTGCCCCGGGACAGCTTTTGCAGCATGTTATTCACAATTTCGTATTTTTTTTCATCCGGAACCTCGTGCAACAGGAAGAAGCTGCAGATCAGATCGTAATCAACCGCATCATCACCGCCAAAATCAGCCGCATCGCTGCGAATGACTTTCGTCCAGTCCATGCCGGCCAGTTTGCGCGTACCGTGCTCAATCTGGACGGGCGTCACGTCGGTCAGATGGAAAACGCCCTTGGCACCGACTTTCTGCGCCGCACGCGTCACCAGATCACCATAGACATGTGCCAATTGCCAGACACGCATGCCTTCCCTGATTTCGTCGAGGTAAGCGCGCATCAGGCGTTGGTCGTTCAAAAACAGGAGAACCCGGACCACCCAATTGCGATCGAGCGCGCGCACCCACTTGGGATCGACATAGGCCCAGTCATAAACTTCGGTCATGTACGCCGGGACGCCGTCGTAATAGGGGTCGATAGCAAGTGACGAATGATTCTCGGTCATGAATAAAATCCTGTGTTTTCTAGGCTGCTTCGAGCCTGTCGACTGATTTGTTGCGCATCAGAATCCATGGTTGGCACACCTGCAATGAGTGAAGTACCATCCCTAACCCTTATTTGACCGGTTCGAGCGCACCTTCATCCGCGCAGCAAAAACCGTAAACCAGGAAAACGAGGCTTATTTGACCAATCAACAGGCAGGTGAGAGAACTGCAAAACCCGTAATTATCCTCGTCCACGGCTAGCGGGTCAAACTTTGGATTTCAGATACGCGATCTGGCAGGCAATGTATTCAATAAAAACAGTAGCCAGAATTTAGGGGGTGTTCTCATTTGACGGACGGTCACGCCCCGCTAAATGAGAACTCACCCTAAGCGGGTAAAGGTGAAAAAAGTGCCACCATATCGTCCTCACCGAATTTCAGGTCGATGCTGCGATCCTCCGACAGAATCCCGGCCGCTAGCTCGGCTTTGCGTTCCTGCAAGGCCAGAATCTTTTCCTCGATACTGCCGGCGATGATCAGTTTATAGACAAACACCGGCTTGTCCTGACCGAGTCGATGCGCTCGATCGGTTGCCTGATTCTCAACGGCCGGATTCCACCACGGATCGTAGTGAATCACGGTATCGGCGGCCGTGAGGTTAAGACCAACACCTCCGGCCTTCAGGCTGATCAGGAAAATCGGCACCTCGCCGGCCTGGAATCGCCGCACCGGCGTTTCACGGTCCGTGGTATCACCGGTCAGGATAACGTAGTCAAGCCCGGCCTGTTTCAGTTCGGTCTCGATCAGTGACAGCATGCTGGTGAATTGCGAAAAAAGCAGGATGCGCCGGCCTTCGTCAACCTGCTCGGGCAACATGGTCATCAGCAGATCAAGTTTGGCGCGCTCCTTCACCCGCTGCGCCGAAGCCGCCTTGACCAGGCGCGGGTCGCAGCAAACCTGTCGCAGTTTGAGCAGCGCATCAAGGATGACAATCTGGCTGCGTCCGAAGCCCCTGTTGGCAACCTCTTCGCGCACCATGACATCCATCGCCGCGCGGACGGTCTCGTAAAGGTCGCGCTGGCTGCCGGCAAGTTCAACCTTGCGTACGATAATCGTTTTGGGCGGCAACTCGCGCGCGACCTCTTCTTTCTTGCGGCGCAGGATGAACGGCCGTATGCGCCGCGCCAGCAGATTGCGGCGCGGCGCATCGCCCTGTTTCTCGATTGGCGTTCGCCAGTATTTGGTAAAGGTATTGCTGTCACCCAGGAAACCGGGCAGGAGGAAATCAAACTGGCTCCACAACTCGCCCAGATGGTTCTCCAGCGGTGTGCCCGTCAGGCAGAGCCGGTGTCGGGCGTCGATCTTGCGCACCACCTCTGCACCCTGACTGCGGGCGTTCTTGACCGTCTGTGCTTCGTCAAGGATGAGCAGGTGATAGCGATGCCGGGTCAGTTCGTGGGCATCTCGCCACAGCAAGGGATAGGTGGTCAACACCACATCATGCTGGGTAATCTCGACAAACCGGCTTTTGCGTTCGGCACCATGCAGGGAAAGGATGGTCAGACTCGGAGCAAAGCGTGCAGCTTCATTCTTCCAGTTGAAAACAAGTGACGTGGGCAAGACAATCAGTGCCGGACGATCGAGCCGCCCGGCTTCCTTTTCCAGCAGCAGGTGTGCCAGCGCCTGCGCCGTTTTGCCCAGACCCATATCGTCGGCCAGGATGCCCGACAGTTTATGTTCGCGCAGGAACTGCAGCCAGGCTAGGCCCTCCTTCTGGTACGAACGCAGTTCCAGCCCGAGGCCGGCGGGCGAATCGATGTGACTGATTCCCTGGGCCACGGACAACTGGTCGGCAAGAGCCAGTACATCAGCCTGCCCACGAAACTGCCAGCGACTGGTGTCGCTGAGCTCAGCCAGACGCGGCGCATCGAAACGCGAGAGACGCAGCGTATTTCCGCCTGAAAATCCGTCGAAGAGATCGATCAGGGTCGTTGCCAGAGGCTTCAGGCGCGCGGCTGGAACGCGAATGCGCTGATTGTCCGGCGTCCTGAGTTCGACCATCTCGTCATCGGCGATACGCTGCAGCAAGGCCGTGTCCAGCCAGCGGGCATCCCAGCGGAACAGGGAAGCGAGCAGTGGCGCCAGGGGCAAACGCTCGCCCTCGACAATAATGCCCATATCGAGGTCAAACCAGCCGTTTTCCGATTCGAGAAGCTCGGCTTCCCAGGCCTCGACTTCCAGTGCGTGATGGCGGAAGTCATCGTCAAATTCGATCTGCCAGCCGGCACTGCGTAACGCAGGCAGGGCCTGCTGCATGAAACCGGGCCAGCACGCTTCATTGGCCAGACCATACGCACTGTCAGGCGGACTGCCAAAGGTGTGCAGGGCATAGCCCGGTATTCTTTGCAAGCCGCATTCATTCAGGCTTTGCATCAGGGCTTTTTCCAGTTCGTAGCGGCGCAGCACACAAACGGTCTCGCCATCGGGCAAGGTAGAGAATTCGCGAATATCGTCCGGCTTGATTTCCACATCCTGATAGCAGAACATCGGGAGTGCCACGTCGAAGTGGCCTCCCGTATAGCTCGAGGAATAATCGCGCCAGCCCCTGTTGCCATGCGTATCCAGCGTCTGCAGGCGCAACACGGGCACGGGGCTGACATCGATGCGGCGAGAACGGGCATCGGCATCAGCGGCAGGTATCGGCAATTCAGACGCGAGTCCGGTCAGCGCCTCGGCAACCCGTGTCGCTTCCTTGACCGAAAGCGGCGGCAGTGCAAACAGCCGCCCGATCAGTTCAGGGTTACCCGGCACCTCCAGCGGACCGATCAGGTCTTCATCCAGATCAACATACCACGGGGGCTGCAGCGGAATGACCAGGCTGGCCTCAGGCGTCGGTCTGAAGCACGGCCGTTGACGCCCGTTGCTGTCGAGTCGCCAATTCACACTCGCCGGACGCGACTCGGAGAGCAGCAGGGATGAAAAATCATTGGCCGGGCAGAGACGGCCTGTTTGTGCCATCCGGCGCAAGACCTCACCGCCGTGCTTCGGTCCCAGGCCAAAGGCGCGCAGTCCGCTGTCATGGGTTCTTTCAGCCCAGAGCAGGCGAAGAATAATGACGTCTTCCTCGCTGACGAACGGCGGCGGCTTGATCAGGGCCCGATCAATACTCCACCATTGCTCGGCGCTCTCGGGGTCTCGTCCCTTGTGTATGGTGACCCCGAACGCATCGGCATCGTGCGTCCAGTGCAGGAGATAAAACACCTGGTTGCGACCGGAAGAAGCCTTGTTGGCCGTCTTGCTGACCGCCATCGAGACGCGCCGCAACTCTTCCACCCAGGAAAGCGCGCCAGAATTGATGCGTTCTGTTTCTTCCGAGCTTTCAACAGTCTTTGACGACATGGGCATCCGAACACATTACCCGAAGGCACTTCCTCCGGCTCAACTCTATACTCAATCGCGGTAATTGCCGTGCTTGATCGGGAAGTCGGTGATCGATTTCTTGACCAGCGCAATAGCATCTTGCAAAACATCGCGTTTGGCGCCGGTCACGCGCACCGCATCACCCTGAATGGCCACTTGCACCTTGAGCTTCGAGTCCTTGAGCAACTTGACGATTTTTTTCGCCAACTCGCTTTCGATTCCGATCTTGATCTTCAACTCCTGCTTGACCTTGTCGCCCGAAATTTTCTGTATGGTCTGGGCGTCCAGGCGTTTAGTACTGTCCGGCTCCTTGTCTTCCATCACAGGGAAAAGGATGTCCTTGATCTGGTTGAGTTGGAAGTCCGAGTCGGCGAAGAGTGTGATGATGCTGTCCTTGTCTCCCAACTCGACCTTGGCGCTCGTGCCCTTGAAGTCATACCGGCCAATGATTCTTTTCCCGGTCAAATCGATGGCATTCTTCAGCGCCACCATGTCCACTTCTGAAGAAAAATCGAACGATGGCATCAGAGTCTCCGCTTAACCGAAATGACAGACGTAATGGTAGGGCTCGTCGCAGGTGATCTCGAATGACGAGTTGCCAGGCACATCGAATGACTGGCCTGCCGCGTAAACTTTCCACTCGCTCTCGCCCTTCAGGCGAACCCGGCAGGAGCCATCGACGCCCTCCATGATTTCCGGAGCACCGGTATTGAAGAGCAGCGATGAAGGCAGAATGACGCCAACCGTCTTCCTCGACCCGTCGGCAAACTGGACTGTATGGCTGACACACTTGCCATCAAAGTAGACATTGGCCTGCTTGACGACACTCACGTTATCAAACTGCGACATATTCATATTCCCCACAATTTTTGAAAGACAGCCTTGGCAATAAAGCCGAACATGCCGAAAGAGAGCACGAAGAAGAGAACGAAGGTTCCGGCCCTGCCAGCCTTCGCCCTCCATGCCAGTTCGCCGATGATGAAAAGCATGTAGAGCATGAAGGCAACAAGCCCGAAGCTCATGCCAAACGCGGAAACCTGCTCTTCAGTCAGCCCGAAAATCAACGAGATCAGTTCTTGCGGCTGGCCAGATTGGCCGCAATGCGCATACGCAAGGCATTGAGCTTGATGAAGCCGCCGGCATCTTTCTGATCGTAGGCACCGGCATCATCCTCAAACGTCGCGATGGTCGAGTCGAACAGCGAATCGGTCTTCGAATCGCGACCGGTGACAATGACGTTGCCCTTGTAGAGCTTGATCCGGACCCAGCCATTGACCGCCTGCTGCGTGTGATCGATAAGCGTCTGCAGGGCACGGCGTTCCGGACTCCACCAGTAGCCGTTGTAGATCATGCTGGCGTAACGTGGCATCAGATCGTCCTTGAGATGGGCGACCTCGCGATCGAGCGTAATCGATTCGATGGCGCGGTGCGCCCGCAGGAGAATCGTTCCGCCCGGGGTTTCGTAGCAACCGCGGGACTTCATGCCGACGTAGCGGTTTTCGACCAGGTCGATGCGGCCGACGCCATGCTTGCCGCCCAATTGATTGAGCGTGGCCAGCAACTGATCGGCCAACAGGCGCTTGCCGTTGATCGAAACCAGATCGCCCTTCTCGAATTCAAGGTCGATATATTCCGCCGCATCGGGCGCCGCTTCCGGCGACACGGTCCAGCGCCACATCGACTCTTCGGCCTCGGCCGCCGGATCTTCCAGGTGACGACCCTCGTAGCTGATATGCAGCAGGTTGGCATCCATCGAATACGGGGAACCGCCCTGCTTGTGCTTCATCTCGACCGGAATGCCATGCTTTTCGGCATAGGCCAGCAACTTCTCGCGCGAAAGAAGATCCCATTCACGCCACGGGGCGATGACCTTGATGTTCGGTTTGAGCGCATAGGCGCCGAGTTCGAAACGCACCTGATCGTTGCCTTTGCCCGTCGCGCCGTGCACGATCGCTTCGGACCCGGTCAGATTGACGATGTCGATCATGCGCTTGGCGATCAGCGGACGCGCAATCGAGGTACCGAGAAGATATTCACCTTCATAAACCGTATTGGCACGGAACATCGGAAAGACGAAGTCGCGCACGAATTCCTCACGCAGATCATCGATATAGATGTTCTCGGGCTTGATGCCGAACTTGATCGCCTTCGGTCGTGCTGCTTCGAGTTCATCACCCTGCCCCAGATCGGCCGTGAAGGTCACGACTTCGCATTGGTAGGTATCCTGCAACCATTTGAGAATTACCGAAGTATCCAGACCCCCCGAATACGCCAGAACTGCCTTCTTGATATCACTCATGTCAAACTCCACTCTTACGAATTCTTACGCCCGAGTACCAGATACTCCATCAGTGCCTTTTGCACGTGCAGACGGTTCTCCGCCTCGTCCCAGACCACACTCTGCGGCCCATCGATGACCTCGGCAGAAACTTCTTCGCCACGATGTGCCGGCAGGCAGTGCAGGAATAGCGCTTCGGGACGAGCCGCACGCATCATCTCGGTATCCACCTGCCAATCGGCGAAATCCCGCATGCGCTCTTCGTTTTCGGCCTCAAAGCCCATCGACGTCCACACATCGGTGGTCACGATGTCAGCATTCTTCGCCGCTGCCATCGGATCGGCAAACTGCATGAAATGACTGGTGCCGTAGAGACCCGCACGCGCAGCTTCTACTTCATAACCGGGCGGTGTTGACACATGGACGTTGAAATCCAGCACCTCGGCAGCTTGTAGCCAGGTATTGCAAACATTGTTCGAATCGCCGATCCAGGCCACCGTCTTGCCCTGAATCGGGCCGCGCTGTTCAATGTAGGTGTAGATATCCGCCATGATCTGGCACGGGTGATACTCGTTGGTTAGCCCGTTGATCACCGGCACGCGGGAGTTCGAGGCCAAGCGCTCGACAATTTCCTGCTCGAAGGTCCGGATCATGATCAGGTCGCTCATGCGCGACATCACCTGCGCTGCATCTTCGACCGGCTCGCCACGACCGAGTTGCGAATCGCGGGTATTGAGATAGATTGCCGAACCACCGAGTTGCTGAATGCCGGCCTCGAAAGAAAGTCGGGTACGGGTACTGGCCTTCTCGAAAATCATTATCAGGGTACGATCAGTTAACGGCCAGTGCCGTTTATAGGACTTGAACTGTTCCTTGATCCAGCGCGTACGCTCGAACAGGTAGTCGAATTCTTCGCGCGATAAATCCTTGAACTGCAGAAAATGTTTGACGCTTGGTTTGTCTGTGCTCATGGCAGCCCTCGATCAGGCAGAGAGAAAATCACGGATCAGGACTGAAAGCCGCGCAACAAGCTCATGCCCTTCTTCCGCACTGAAGTTCAGCGATGGCAAAAGGCGCACCACCTTGTCCGCAGTCACGTTGATCAGCAAGCCGGCATCCAGTCCACGGGCCACCAGTTCGCCACAAGGGCGGTCCAGTTCTATGCCAATCATCAGACCCTGACCGCGTATATCGACAACACCCGCTGAGTCTGACAACGCCTGAGCCAGACCTTCTCGAATCAGGCGCCCCACTGCCTCGGCGTTGGCGATCAAATGATCTCTTTCAACCACTTCGATGGTCGTCAGCGCGGCCGTGGTGGCCAACTGGTTGCCGCCAAAGGTCGAACCGTGATTGCCCGGCTTGAAAAGACCAGCCGCCTTGCCGGCGGTTATGCAGGCGCCGATAGGTACCCCGCCGGCAAGTCCTTTGGCCAGGGTCGCCACATCCGGGCGAATGCCGGCATGCTGGAAGCCGAACCAGGTGCCGGTACGGCCCATGCCGCACTGCACCTCGTCGCAGATCAGCAACCAGCCCTGTTCGTCACAAAGCTGACGCAGCCCACGCTGAAATCCGACATCGGCAAAATGGATACCACCCTCACCCTGCACGATTTCGATCATGACGGCAACGACATTCTTGTTATGCTCGGCAATCCCGCGGATGGCTTGCAGGTCGTTGTACGGCACCCGCACAAAGCCGGAGACGAGCGGTTCAAAACCTGCTTGCGTCTTGCGGTTGCCGGTGGCCGAAAGGGTAGCCATGGTACGCCCGTGGAAAGCCTGTTCCATGACGATGATGGCCGGGCTGTCGATCCCCTGCTGGTGACCATAGAAACGCGCCAGTTTGATCGCGGCTTCGTTGGCTTCACATCCCGAGTTGCAGAAAAAGACTTCGTCCATGCCAGCCAGCGCGGCCAGTTTGTCGGCCAACTGCTCCTGCTGCGGCATGCGGTAAAGATTGGACGTGTGCAGCAGACGCCCGGCCTGCGCAGCAAGAGCCGCCACCAGATCGGGGTGATTGTGTCCGAGCGTGGAAACGGCGATCCCCGACAAGGCATCGAGATAAATCTTGCCCTCGGTATCGGTGACCCAGCTTCCGTCTCCATGACTGAAGGCAACCGGCAGGCGGGCGTAGGTGTTCATTAGGTGGGACATGGTCAAACCCCTTGAGGAGGCCCTGAAACTGAAACGGCGGCTTGCGCCGCCGGAATAAATCACGCATGGGTAGCCAATCGGCACCTGCAGGCACTTGCCTGAAAGCCTAGCGCACCGATCAGGCAAGGGGGAGAATTTTAAGGGAAAACTGCCGGCTTGTATATATAAGAGGAGATGTGCGCGAGATGGGCCCAACACGTTACAATGCGTCATGCGCATTGCTGTTTTCAACCAAAAGGGTGGCGTCGGCAAGACCACAACGACGCTCAACCTCGCTGCCGCCAGCGTTCGTGACGGCAAGCAGCCTCTGTTGCTTGATCTGGATCCGCAGTGCCATCTTTCCAGCATCCATGGATCCACCCCGCAGGATTCGGGACGTAGTCTTTTCGGTTTCTATCAGGGCCTCAGTGAACTTGATGTACTGACAATCCCCTGGGACGGAATTGGCCGGCTCATCCCCTCGCACCAGCAGTTGATCAAGGTCGACGCTATCTTCGGCAAGGGTCCGGCAATTCTCAACAAACTGCGCCTGGGCCTGGACAGCATTGACCAATCCGTACCGGGCAATGCGGCGCAGAACGCCATCATCGACTGCTGCCCTTATGTTGGCGTTCTGGCACTCAATGCCATTTTTGCCTGCGATCTGCTGCTCATCCCGATTTCGACCGATTACCTCTCATTGCAGGCCGCGGAACAAATGACCCGAACGCTGAGCATTCTCGAACCGGTAATCAAACGACGGGTCGAACGTCGCTATTTGCTGACGCGCTATGATCGCCGCCGCAAAATGAGTGAAGATGTACAGAACCGTCTGCGCGAACGCTATGGTTCGGAAGCATGCCAGACCGTTATTTCGGAGAATGTGGCCATCGCTGAAAGCCCGTCAAAGAACCGGGACGTCTTCAGCCATAGTGCTTCGAGCAGCGGCGCAGCGGACTATGCCGCCCTCTACGAGGAACTGCGGTTACAGGGATTGTTTTGATTGCAGAGCCGTAAGCCTCGGCCACCGCTATCGGGCCGATTCAACCGGATCCGCCCCCGTAATGAGATCAACAACGTCCTCATAGGTCACCGGGCCATTACGCTGCGTCTGGGCCACCAGACGTTTTGCTTCGAGAATCACGCAACCGAGATAGATCTGACGCAGCTTGCGCTCGGCATCGGGCTCGTCTTTGCCAAATATCAGCAGGTTGTCTACTACAGACCCACTTCGTGTGCGGATACGGAAACCGTATTTTGGCGTAGGCGATAGCTGCATAAATCACCTCTACATCAGATAGATGTACCGACTATATGCAGTAAATTATCCAAAAGCAAGCCAAGTATCTATTTTTTTGCAAATAGCTACTATTTTTCGGCGCACCAAAGAAAAACGGCATCCGCAGACGCCGTTTCCAGTTTCTTGAACGTGGCTAAGCGAATCAGGCCGCCAGCGCCTTGATCTGTGACGAGAGGCGGCTCTTGTGGCGCGAGGCCTTGTTCTTGTGAATGATCTTCTTGTCGGAGATACGATCGATCACCGATACGGATTCCTGATAAATGCTTTGAGCAGCGGCCTTGTCGCCAGCGACAATCGCCTTTTGCACACGCTTCACGGCCGTGCGCAAAGAGGAGCGCAGACTGGCGTTGTGCGCGCGTTGTTTAACGGCTTGGCGGGCACGCTTGCGGGCTTGTGCGCTGTTGGCCATGGATTTCTGTCCCTAAAAAAGCTAATGCGTTAATCGAAAACGCGTGATTCTACAGATATAAATCCGGAGTTGCAAGACGTTTTGCAGTTGTGTGCAGTTGCGTTGTCGCAAACACCGCATCTGTAACCGGTATCATGCACCAGGGACATCTGTAATGTTTATCGTAACGTCGATCCAGAGGAAAAGCGCTCCACTTTTTCGTTAACTTATCTTCTTTACGAAGACAATTTGATATATATTTATCTCTTATCGGGATACATAAATAGCAACCATGGACAACATCTTCGAGCAGATCATCGGCGACTTTCAGGAACGTGCGTTACCGCAACCCACGCGCCGCGACATTGCCATGCCAATGCTCAACGGCAAAGCTGACACCCTGATCGGCATGCGCCGCACCGGCAAAAGCTGGCGCATCTACCAGGCCATGAACGAATTGCTCGCCAGCGGCGTCGCCAAGGAAAGCCTGCTCTACATCAACTTCGACGACGAGCGACTCTACCCGTTGACGGCGGACGACCTGCACCGCATCCCGGAAACCTTCTTTCGCCTCAACCCGGAGAACAAGCATCGCCACTGCCACTTATTCTTTGACGAAATCCAGAACGTCCCCGGCTGGGAGCGATTCATCCGCCGCCTGCTCGATACCGAAAACGCCCGGATCACGCTGACCGGATCATCGGCGAAGTTGCTCAGCCGGGAAATCGCCACCACCCTGCGCGGCCGCTCGCTGGCCACTGAGTTATTCCCCTTCAGTTTCCGTGAAGCCATGCGCCATCAGGGAGAGAACGACACCCTCAGCAAGCCGCCCGGTGCCGCCCGGCGCGCTCTGCTCGCCAACCGCCTGCGCGCCTACCTTGAGGCAGGCGGTTTCCCCGAAGTACAAGGCATTGATCCCCGCTATCGCATCCGCATCCTTCAGGAATACGTCGACGTCGTGATCCTGCGCGATGTGGTGGAGCGCCACGGCATCGGCAACATCACTCCCCTGCGCTACCTCATCCGGCACCTGCTGGGATCGCCGGCCTGCGCCTTCAGCATCAACCGCTTCCATAACGACCTCAAGTCGCAAGGCATCGCCTGCGGCAAGAACAGCCTGCACGACTATCTGGCCTACCTGGAAGATGCCTACCTCATACAGAGCATCCAGATGGACTCGCGCTCGCAACGTCAGCGGCAGGTCAATCCGCGCAAGGTCTACCCCATCGACACCGGGCTGGCGCAAGCCTTCCGCCACGGATCGGGCATGGATCGCGGCCGGTTGCTGGAAACACTGGTGTTTCTCGACCTGCGGCGACGGGGCATGGAAATCGCCTACTTCCGCTCCGAACAGGGCTACGAGGTCGATTTTCTCGCCCGCCCGGTGCAGGGCGAGGCAATCGCCATCCAGGTCGCCGAAAGCATCGCCGAACCGGCAACCCGCCAGCGCGAACTGCGCGCACTTGACGCCGTGTTGGCCGAGCGCAAGCTCTCGTCGGCCATACTCGTCACACTCGATGAAGAGGAGCAGATCGGAACACCGCATGGCACGATCAGCGTCGTTCCCGTCTGGCGCTGGCTGCTGCGCGAATAAGCGACTCAATACTACAATCAGCTTCCTGATTAGCCACAAACTCCACTCTTCTCGACTGCAAAGCGGTACCCGGAAACCAATACGCTGTCCTGAAATACTCTGGATTCCGGGTTCTGCCCTCCCGGGCAGCCCCGGAATGACGCCTGATTGGCTTTGGCAGTTCCTTAAGCATCGGTCCCGCGTGCGCAGCAAGCTGCGCACCCTACCCGACTGCGGCACTGGTTTCCCCCGCCACCCCAATGCGGCTAAGATGGCGGCTTACCGGCACTCCAAAAAACAATGAATCTGCTCAAAGCTCTCGCCACAATCAGCAGCATGACCCTGCTCTCGCGCATCCTCGGTTTCGTGCGCGATTTCGTGATCGCCCGGATTTTTGGCGCCGGGATGCTGACCGACGCCTTCTTTGTCGCCTTCAAGCTGCCGAACCTGTTGCGCCGCCTTTTTGCGGAAGGCGCTTTCTCGCAAGCCTTTGTGCCCATTCTCGGCGAATACAAGAACAAGGGCGGCGAAGCGGCAGCCAGACAACTCGTTGACCATGTGGCCACCTTGCTCTTCCTCATTCTGCTGGTGGTCACCCTGCTTGGCATGGCGGCCGCTCCCGTGCTTGTCTTCATCTCTGCCCCCGGATTTGCCGCCGACCCCGGCAAGTTCGAACTGACCGTCGAGCTGACACGCATCACCTTCCCCTACATCCTGTTCATGTCGCTGGTAGCCCTCTCGGGAGGCATACTCAACACCTGGAGCCGTTTTGCCGTACCCGCCTTTACCCCGGTACTGCTCAATCTCTCCTTTATCGGCATGGCGCTGTTCGCCACACCTTACTTTGACCGGCCGGTTCTGGCACTTGGCTGGGCGGTGTTTCTCGGAGGCCTCCTGCAACTGGTATTTCAGTTGCCCAGCCTGAAACGCATCGGCATGCTGCCGCGCTTCTCGCTCGACTGGAAGGACGCCGGCGTACGCCGCATCCTCAGATTGATGGCCCCTGCCGTACTCGGTGTCTCGGTCGCCCAGGTCAGCCTGCTGATCAACACCATCTTTGCCTCCTTCCTCGGCACCGGCAGTGTTTCGTGGCTCTATTACGCCGATCGTCTGATGGAATTTCCAGCCGGCATGCTGGGCGCGGCGCTTGGCACCATTCTCCTGCCCTCGCTGGCCAAATACCACGCCGGAGAAAAGTTCGACGACTACTCGAGGCTGCTTGACTGGGGACTGCGTTTGACCCTGCTGCTGGCCGCACCGGCGGCACTGGCTCTGGCCATCATCGCCGTACCGCTGATCACCACGCTGTTCCACCACGGCGCGTTCACTGCTGTTGACGTATTCAAGACGCGGGATGCCCTGGTCGCCTACAGTATCGGCCTGCTCGGTCTGATTCTGGTAAAGGTGCTGGCACCCGGTTTTTATGCCCGGCAAAACGTTCGCACACCGGTCAAGATTGCGCTGCTCACGCTTTTCGTCACGCAAATGCTCAACCTGGCGCTGATCGGCTGGCTCAAGCATGCGGGACTGGCGCTTTCCATCGGGTTGGCTGCCTGCCTGAATGCCTTACTGCTCTATCGCGGTCTGCGCCGACACGGGATTTACACGCCACAACCCGGCTGGCCGGTGTTCTACGCCAAACTCGCCGTGGCCATGCTGGTCATGGGCAGTGCCCTGTGGTTTGCCGGCGGCGCGGCGGCCGACTGGATACGCTGGAGCCTGAGCGAACGTCTGCTGCGGCTGGCGCTCATCGTCAGCTTGGGTGCAGCCATTTATTTCACTACACTATGGCTGACCGGATTCCGTTTACGCGATTTCAAACGTCGCGCGGCTGAATAATCCCAATGCCAACGGGGCAGCCCGGCTGCCCCGTTGATCAGGAAACCAGAGGAAGAATCGGCACAATCATCAGCGCCACGATGTTGATGATCTTGATCAGCGGATTGACGGCCGGACCCGCCGTATCCTTGTACGGGTCACCGACGGTATCGCCGGTCACCGAAGCATGGTGGGCGTCGGACCCTTTGCCGCCGAAATGGCCGTCCTCAATGTACTTCTTGGCGTTGTCCCAGGCGCCGCCGCCGGTGGTCATCGAAATGGCCACGAACAGGCCGGTGATGATGGTGCCCATCAACAACCCGCCCAGTGCCTTCGGTCCGAGCAGCAAACCGACGACAACTGGCACCAGCACCGGCAGCAGCGACGGAACGATCATTTCCTTGATCGCCGCCGTCGTCAGCATACCTACGGCACGCGAGTAATCAGGCAAGGCCTCGCCGTCCATGATGCCCGGAATTTCCCTGAATTGACGGCGTACCTCAATGACGACCGCAGCCGCAGCGCGACCCACCGCTTCCATGGCCATGGCGCTGAACAGGTAGGGAATCAGGCCGCCGATGAAGAGGCCAATGATCACCATGTGATCGGACAGGTCAAACGTCGTGACGTGACCCAGCCGGGCCTCCAGCGCATGCGTATAGTCGGCGAAGAGAACCAGCGCCGCGAGGCCTGCCGAGCCGATGGCGTAGCCCTTGGTCACCGCCTTGGTGGTATTGCCCACGGCATCGAGCGGATCGGTCACGTCACGCACTTCCTGCGGCAGGCCGGCCATTTCGGCAATGCCGCCGGCGTTGTCGGTGATCGGACCGTAGGCGTCCAGGGCGACGATGATGCCGGTCATCGACAGCATCGAGGTGGCGGCAATGGCGATGCCGTACAGGCCGGCCAGAGCATGGGTAAGGTAAATCGCCAGGCACACCGAGAGTACCGGCAGTGCCGTCGCCTTCATCGAAATGCCCAGACCGGCGATGATGTTGGTCCCGTGTCCGGTGGTCGAAGCTTCGGCCACATATTTCACCGGAGCAAAATCGGTGCCGGTGTAGTACTCGGTGATCCACACCAGCAAACCGGTCAGCACCAGACCGATAGACGCCGCGCCAAAAATGTTCAGCGAGCTGATCAGTTTGCCGTCGGCCAGCGTGATGCCGTTACCCAGCATCCAGGTCGTGACCGGATAGAAGGCCGCCAGCGCCAGAGCACCAGCCACGGCCAGGCCGCGATAGAGGGCGTTCATGATCTTGCCGCCCTCGCTAACCTTGACGAAGAAACAGCCGATGATTGACGCGATGATCGCTACGCCGCCCAGAACCAGAGGGTAGATGATCAGATTATCGCTGTCATTGGCCACGCCCTTGAGCATCATCGCCCCGAGCACCATGGTTGCCACCACCGTCACGGCGTAGGTTTCAAAGAGGTCGGCGGCCATCCCGGCACAGTCACCGACGTTGTCACCGACGTTGTCGGCGATCACCGCCGGGTTACGCGGATCGTCTTCGGGAATGCCGGCTTCGACCTTGCCCACGAGGTCGGCGCCGACGTCGGCGCCCTTGGTGAAAATTCCACCACCGAGTCGCGCGAAAATTGAAATCAGCGATCCGCCGAAAGCCAGCCCGACCAGCGGCTCGACCGTCTGCTGGAAATCGCCGCTGCCGCTGCGCAGAAAGCTGTAGTAGCCGGCGACGCCGAGCAAGCCGAGACCGACGACCAGCATGCCGGTGATGGCGCCTCCCTTGAAAGCCACATCCAGCGCGGCGGCAATGCCATTACGCGCGGCCTCGGCGGTACGCACGTTGGCGCGCACCGATACGTTCATGCCGATGAAACCGGTCGCTCCGGAAAGCACCGCGCCGATGACAAATCCGACGGCCATCAACTTGCCGAGGAAAACGCCAATAAGTACCGCCAGCACCACACCAACGGCGGCAATCGTCGTGTATTGCCGGTTCAGATAGGCCGCTGCGCCCACCTGAATCGCCCTGGCGATATCCTGCATACGCTCGTTGCCGGCTGACAACGAGAGAATCCAGCGGGTCATTGCCGCGCCGTAAAGCACGGCAACCAGCGCGCACACCAGCGCGAATACGAGACCTGCAGACATGAACATCCCCTATCACGATGGCCCGAAACCTGTGAAAGGCTCCCCGGGGGCCGGAGTACTCAACTCTGCACTTGACTGTCGCTCCTCCTCTTGCGGGAGGTCACGTTTAAAGCTTCATCCTGTCCGCAAGCTATTGCAGACTGAAAGTCGATACAGTAGATCGTCGCCGCTGAAATTGGTTCAAGGTTTCGAATACAGCCTGCTTGATCTGATCGACGGGTCCTACGCCGGCAATCCGGCAGCACCTGGGGGCCATGGGATCACCCGTGGCGAACCACCTGCTGTAGTACTCGATCAGGGGCATGGTCTGCGCATGATAGATTTCAAGACGATTTTTGACGGTGGCTTCCTTGTCGTCCTCACGCTGGATCAGGTCTTCACCAGTGACATCGTCCTTGCCTTCGACTTTCGGCGGATTGAATTTGACGTGATAGGTGCGTCCGGAGGCCAGATGCACGCGCCGACCGCTCATGCGTTCGAGGATCACCGAATCGTCCACGTCGATTTCCAGGACAAAATCCATTGCCGCACCGGCTGTCTTCATCGCCTCGGCCTGGGGAATCGTGCGCGGGAAGCCGTCAAACAGATAGCCTTCCTTGCAGTCATCCTGATACAAACGGTCCTTGACCAGGCCGATAATGATATCGTCGGACACCAGGCCACCGCTACCCATCACCTTTTGCGCCTTGATGCCAAGAGGCGTTCCCTGCTTGATTGCTGTCCGCAGCATGTCGCCGGTGGAAATCTGTGGAATGCCATACTTTTCACAGATGAATTGTGCTTGCGTACCCTTGCCGGCGCCTGGCGCACCCAACAGAATAAGTCTCATTTTCTTGCCCCTGGATATGATCGAATAAAACCACGCTGAAGGCGTTGAAACTACCTTCAATTGCTCAGACGGTCAAACGTTTTCAGACCTTGCTGCGGAACCATTCCTGCATGCGTGCCGCATCTTCCGGCGTATCCACGCCGACCATCGGCGGCAGATCGGAAATCACGACGCTGATGCGAAAGCCGTGCCACAGGGCCCGCAACTGCTCCAGTGCCTCAAATTTCTCCAACGGTGAAGGCGTCAATCGGGCATAGGCACGCAAGAAACGGGCACGATAGGCATACAGCCCGATGTGCCAGTAGGCCAGCATTCCGGACGGCAGGCTTTCCTTGCCCCCGGCACGGGCAAAGTGGTCACGCGCATAAGGAATCGTTGCGCGTGAAAAATACATGGCGTCGCCGTCGGCCTTGCACACCACCTTGACGATATTCGGATTGAAGAAATCGGCTGCATCGGCAATCGGATGCGCAACCGTGGCAATATCCGCACCGCTTTGTGCGAGTTGCCGTGCTGTCTGTGCGATCAGTTCCGGATCGATCAGCGGCTCGTCACCCTGGACGTTAACGACGATCGTGTCATCATCCCAGCCGCGTTTTTCGACAACTTCCGCCAGGCGATCCGTTCCGCTCGGATGATCGCTCCGCGTGAGCACGACCGAAAGCCCGTGACTTTCTGCTGCGGTCACCACGTCGGCGTGATCGGTTGCCACCCAGATTTCCTCGGCACCGGAAAGCATGGCGCGTTCGGCCACCCGGGCGACCATCGGCTTGCCGCCAAGATCGAGAAGCGGCTTGGCCGGCAGGCGCGTGGAGGCGTAGCGGGCAGGAACAACGACTTTGAATTTCATCATCGGCCTTTCGATAAATTCTTATTCGTCAAACGCATCAGGATTCGTCTGCAGAAAGCTGGCGCGCCTCGTCCTCAAGCATGACGGGAATGTCGTCACGCACCGGGAAAGCCAGTTTGCAGGGTTTGCAGACCAGTTCCGCAGCGGCCTTGCGGTATTCGAGATTGGCTTTGCAGATCGGGCAGACAAGGATGTCAAGCAGGCGTGCGTCCATCGAGTTTCTCCAGAATGGTGTCGAGCAATGAAGGGCCACCGGCAGGCATGTCAATGTGCGCCTCGACCGGTAACACCCATGCTTCGTTCGAAGTCAGTGTGGCACATTTTACCGCATCCTTCTCGGTCATCAGCAGCACGCCATCATCGGCGAAAGCAAGATCTGCCGCACTGTAAATGTGATGGTCGGGGAAAGGGTGCGCCGCGAAATCGAGCCCCATGGACTCAAGCTGCCTGAAGAAGCGCGACGGGTCGCCAATACCGGCCAGAGCATGCAAGGTTTTGCCGCGCAGGTCATCCGCCGTACAGCAGTGCTGCGCATCGGACAGGGCAATGAAACGCTGACCGGCAAGACGCATCGTAAACTCCGGCGAGCTGACCGGGGCGCATCGTGCCTGCGCTTCAGGCGCGGCATTCCACACCACCGCCGTCACCGCCGCCAGGCGTTGCCAGGGCTCGCGCAAGGGACCGGCGGGCAGCAGCCGGCCATTTCCCGCGCCACGCGCGTCAAACACGGCAATCTCGACCGCGCGTTGCAGACGATAGTGCTGCAGCCCATCGTCCGAAATGACGACAGTGCATTCGGGATGCACGTCCAGCAAAGCCCGTCCGGCCGCCACACGATCGCGACCGACGAACACCGGCAGCGCACTGCGCCGGGCCAGCAATAGGGGTTCATCGCCGACCACGGCGCACGCTGAATCCGCCGTCACCGCCTGCACGCTCTCCGCCGTTCCGGCATAGCCCCGGCTGATGATTCCCGGGCGCCAGCCTTTTTCGCCCAAACGTTTGGCCAGCCAGAGCACCAGCGGCGTCTTGCCGCTGCCGCCGACGGTCAGATTGCCGATGACGATGACCGGTACCGGCAGAGCGTACGAACGCAATACCCCGAAGCGATACAAGCCGCGCCGGAAAGCGACGAGCAGCCGGAACAGCCAGGAAAAGGGCAACAGCGGCAGCAACATGAGAGAAAAGTGTCGCCGGTACCACCAGCCGGGCAGGCGCCGTGCGATGCCGGAAAAACTCACATTCGACCCCTCAGCGGGGCGATTGCGTGGCGAATGAAATATGCGGATAACCCGCCATCTGGGCCGCCTGCATGATGTCGACCACGCTCTGATGCGTCGCCTTGGCGTCGGCATTGATGACGATGACCGGATCCTTGGCATCGCCTGCCGCGCGACGCAAGGCTTCGCTGATCGACCGGACATCGATCGCCGTCAACGGCGCCTTGTTGACCAGCACCTGCCCGGTCTGGGTTACGGCCACACTGACTTCATTCGGCTGTTCAGCCTGCTTGCTGGCGTCGGCCGTCGGCAGATTGATTTCCAGTCCGGAGAACTTGGCGTAAGTGGTGGTCAGCATCAGGAAAATGATGATCACCAGAAACACGTCAATGAGGGGAATCAGGTTGATTTCAGGCACATCCTGATCGCGACCGCGTTGAAAATTCATCGCCCGCTCCTCAGACCTTGCGCTCGCCGTGCAAGACCTCGACCAGACGCACGGCCTGCTGCTGCATCTCCAGCACGAAGCCATTGACCAGCGCACGGAAATGGCGCCAGAAAATCATTCCCGGAATGGCAATGATCAGGCCAAACCCGGTGTTGTAAAGCGCCACCGAGATGCCGTGCGCCAGTTGCATGGGATTGGTTCCCGTCGGCGATTGCGAACCGAAAATCTCGATCATGCCGACCACGGTACCAAACAGCCCCATCAGCGGGCTGATTGAAGCGATGGTCCCCAGCGTCGTCAGATAGCGTTCCAGCTCATGCGCCACCAGACTGCCGGCTTCCTCGATCGACTCTCTCATGATCTCGCGCGAACTGCCGACATTGCGCAAGCCGGCCGCCAGCACGCGACCCAGCGGCGACTGCGCCTCAAGATTGACGAGCATCGCGTCGTTCACGCCGCTCTGCCGGTACTCGGCCAGCACACGTTGCAACAAACCGTCTGGAAGCACCTTGGAACGGCGCAAGGCCACCAGGCGTTCGATGATCAGAGCAACGGCAATAATCGACGCAAACAACAAAGGCCAGATGGGCCAACCGGCAGCCAGAATGATTGAGAACACGCCTTACCCCTAATGATTTCTACAGCCGCAGACTTTAGCCTGAGCCGGCGCCAGCGGCAAGCCCCATACAAAAGTAATAGCAAAAATATTATCCACAAAATCTGTGGATAAGTTTGTGGATCAAAGGCAAATCCGCGACCTAACTACAGTACGCAAAAGACTTTTTCTTACTTTGCAGAAAAAACAGGCAGTTTAAATAACTACAATAAATCAATATGTTATATAGACCCCCTGCTGCTGCAAGGCTTTCAGCGCAGGCCTGGCCCAAAACGCTTGCCGGGTGTGCATGAATTGACTTGGATGTAGAATTGGCGCATGTCAGAAAGCACCTTCTCAGGCGCAAGCCTTGCTCCATCAGCACCCGTCATTCCGGTCTCAATGCTCAACCGGCTTGCACGCGAACGCCTTGAGTCCAGCTTTCCACTCTGCTGGGTCTCCGGCGAAGTCTCCAATCTGACCCATGCCACGTCCGGACACGTCTATTTCTCGCTCAAGGACGCCGCCGCCCAGGTCCGTTGCGTGATGTTCCGCAACCGCGCTCAGCTACTCGGCTGGCGACTCGAGAACGGCCAGCACATCGAAGCCCGCGTCCTGGTGACGCTCTACGAGGCACGCGGCGACTTCCAGCTCAATGTTGAAGCGGCGCGCCAGGCCGGGGTCGGCAATCTCTACGAACAATTTCTTCGCCGCAAGGATAAGCTCGAGCGCGAAGGGCTTTTTGCCACTGAATGCAAGCGCCCACTACCGGCCTTCCCACAATGTATCGGCATCGTCACTTCGCTGCAGGCGGCCGCGCTGAGAGACGTGCTGAGCACGCTCACGCGTCGCGCTGCGCATATCGACGTTGTGCTCTACCCGACGCCGGTACAGGGTGAAGGGGCTGCCGCGCAGATTGCGGCGGCCATTCGTAGCGCAAATGAACGTCATGAATGCGATGTGCTCATCGTCTGCCGTGGCGGCGGCAGCCT
This sequence comes from Accumulibacter sp., assembly GCA_020049495.1. Lineage (GTDB taxonomy): Bacteria > Pseudomonadota > Gammaproteobacteria > Burkholderiales > Rhodocyclaceae > Propionivibrio. The sequence continues at coordinate 6,622 of JAIFKU010000044.1, read as the reverse complement.
CGAAGACCTGTGGGCGTTCAATGACGAGACGCTGGCCCGGACGATCCGCGCCAGCGCCATTCCGATCATCACCGGTATCGGACACGAAACCGACGTCAGCATTGCCGATTTCGCCGCCGACCAGCGCGCGCCCACCCCCACTGCCGCCGCTGAACTGGCCGCACCGGAACGTGCTGCGCTAATGGCAGACCTTGTCGCCCGCCGGCGCGGTCTGCACCGACAGGTATGGCAAGACCTCGATCAGCGCAATCAACGTCTTGACGGGTTGGCGCATCGACTGCAGCATCCGGCGCAAGGTCTCATGCACCAGCGCGAACACCTGCTCAACCTGCAGCGACGCCTTGACAGCGGCCTGAGGCAAACCGGAACACGCGGACGCAATGCGCTTGCCAGCCTGACCCGGCGCTGGCTGCTGGCGCGACCCGGGACCAGTCTGTTCGCCCGGCAGCTTGAATCCCGCGCCGCAAAACTGCACAGCGGATGGCAAAAAATCCTTGACGACAGGGCGGGCGACCTTGCCTGCCTAGCCGCCAGCCTCACCCACCTCAACCCGGACGCCGTTCTCGCCCGGGGTTACAGCATCGTCACCGACCAGGCCGGCAATATCCTGCGTGACAGCCGAACAGTGGAACCAAATGACATGATCACTGTCTCCTTCCACAGTGGTCGGGCGGATGCGACAATTACTTCGGTGAATCATGAAGCAGCCCCGCCGAAGGCGCATAAAGGTTCGACTCGCTGAGAACAACAACCCACTCATAGCAACTCAAGGAGAAATCATGGAACATCAACTGCCACAACTGCCATTCGCCATGGACGCACTGGTGCCGCACATGTCGAAGGAAACCTTCGAATATCACTATGCCAAGCATCATCAGGCCTACGTCACCAACCTGAACAACCTGATCAAGGGCGGCGAATACGAAAACCTCTCTCTCGAAGCCATCGTCAAGAAGGCTCCGGCCGGCGGCATCTACAACAATTCTGCGCAGGTATGGAACCACACATTCTTCTGGAACTGCCTGAAACCCAATGGGGGTGGCGTTCCGGGCGGTGCGCTGGCGGCCGCCATCGACAAGAAGTGGGGTTCCTTCGACGAGTTCAAGAAAGCCTTCCAGACCTCCGCCGTCGGCAACTTCGGCTCCGCCTGGACCTGGCTGGTCAAGAAAGCCGACGGATCGGTAGACATCGTCAACATGGGCGCCGCCGGAACACCGCTGACCACCGCCGATACAGCGCTGCTTTGTATCGACGTCTGGGAACATGCCTACTACATCGATTACCGTAACCTGCGTCCGAAATTCGTGGAAACCTTTCTCAACAGTCTGGCCAACTGGTCCTTTGCCGAGAAGAATTTCGCCGGCTGAAACAAATTGCCGGATTGAAATACTGATTGCGCTGAAAAGGGCATCCCGTTCGGGATGCCCTTTTGCTTTCCGGGGCGCTGCAAAAGAATCGGAAAATCAGCCGTCCAATTTGTTGGCCATCGTCCCTGCCGGCAAGGCCGGACTGGTTTGCGTCGCTGGCCGGCAGCAGCAATCGCGGTACAGGGCGATTGCATGAATGCCAATGAGCATCGTCATTCCGGCGAAAGCCGGAATCCAGGTTTTTGGGGCACAAACTGGGTCCCGGCCTTCGCCGGGACGACACTTACTTGGGATAAATTGGCCATATGGAGCCATATCGGCATGACAAAAACATTCATGCAATTGCCCTGAATCGCGGTACCCGCCGACGGGAATGAATGATCGCAAGTGCTATCATTATCCTTTCTGGATTCAATCATGCAGAGAGGATTGCAGCTTCATGACCACAAGACATGCTTTTCGTACCCTCTACCTCGCACCCGCTTCAGGCGTGATCAGCGCTTCATCGACGGCACTCGGCCTGATCCGTGCCTACCAGCGGGAAGGCTTCGAGGTCGGCTTCGCCAAACCCGTTTCCGACGTCGGACTTGATTCCGGCCGCCCCGACCGCTCTGTGCACTTTGCCCGCACCCTGTGCGGGCTTTCCACCCCGGATCCGATTCCGGCAAAGCATGCCGAAGACATGATACGTGCCGGCGACGAGGCCAGTCTGCTGGAAGAAATTGTCGCCCTGGTCGAGTCTGCGCGCGGCACATGCAGCATGGTCATCGTCGAAGGCATTACGCCCAGCCACGATCACCCCCTGATGACCGATCTGGATCGCGCCATTGCCCGCAACCTTGGCGCGGAAGTCATCGTCCTCGTGCATGGACGGAATACCAGCGTACGCAACATTGTCGAGACCATCACCGATGCCTCGTATCGTTACGGTGGCGAGGGAGGACGTCCGCTGGCGGGAGCCATCGCCGTGCGCGTGCCGAAAGCCTCATCCTATCGTGAAGATATCGCCAGCGGACTTGCCGAATCAGGACTGAAGACGCCGCTGGTCTGCATATCGCCCGACAACCCCGAACTCTCTGCCCCTCGCCTGATCGACGTGGCCGAGAATCTCGGCTTCACGGTGGATCGCCCTGGCGACATCGAACAGGCCAGGGTTCATGAGATCATCGTGGCAGCGCGCAGTGCCGACAAACTCGTCGAACGCCTGCGCCCGGGTACCCTGATCGTGACTCCGGGCGATCGTTCCGATCTCGTCCTCGCTGCGGCGCTGGCTCGCGCCGGTGGCATGCCTATTGCCGGCCTGCTGCTCACCTGTGGCGAACCGATGGCCAAATCCATCGACACCTTTTTGAGCCCCCGCTTTGGCGATCTGCCGATACTGACCACCGAGTTGCAGACCTACGACGTCGCCGTGCGCATTTCCTCAATGGATCGTCGCGTCACGCTCAATGACCCGGAACGCATGGATCGCATCATGGACCATATCGCCGATCACGTTGATCTGAAACTTCTGATTACAACAGGTAACCGAAGCGGTGCGGGCCACATGACCCCGCCCATGTTCCGTCATCGCCTGATTCAGAATGCCCGAAACGCCGCACGGCGAATCGTTCTGCCGGAAGGCGACGAGCCGCGTACCATCCGCGCCGCAGTCATCTGCGCGGCCAAGGGCATTGCCCGTTGCGTGCTGCTCGCTCATCCCGACCAGGTTCGGGCCATTGCCCTGACCCATGGTATCGATCTGCCCGAAGCCAGTCCTTTCCTGGAAATTCTCGACCCGGCAACATTGCGCGCCAGATACGTCGCGCCGATGCTCGAGTTGCGCAAGGCGAAGGGTCTGACTGCACCGCAGGCCGAAGTCCATCTCGAGGACAGCGTGGTTCTCGGCACCATGCTGCTGGCCGAGGGCCATGTTGACGGACTCGTCTCCGGCGCCGTGCATACGACGGCGTCTACCGTACGACCGGCCTTGCAACTGATCAAGACGGCACCCGGTTCGAGCATCGTGTCGAGTGTATTTTTCATGCTCATGCCCGATCAGGTACTGGTCTATGGCGACTGTGCCATCAACCCGAACCCGACGGCCAGCGAACTGGCCGAAATCGCCATCCAGTCAGCCATCTCGGCCGCCGCCTTTGGCATCGAGCCGCGCGTGGCGATGATCTCCTACTCGACCGGGGCATCGGGAACCGGCGAGGATGTCGACAAGGTGCGCCAGGCCACCGCGATCGTCCGTCAGCGCTGTCCCGAACTCGTCATCGACGGACCGATCCAGTACGATGCAGCGACGGTGGAAAGTGTCGGCCGCCAGAAAGCCCCGGGCAGCCCGCTCGATGGTCACGCCAACGTCTTCATCTTCCCCGATCTCAACACCGGCAACACCACCTACAAGGCCGTCCAGCGTTCAGCCAATGTCGTTTCGGTCGGCCCGATGCTGCAGGGCCTGCGCAAACCGGTCAATGATCTTTCGCGCGGCGCGCTCGTCGACGACATCGTCTATACCATTGCGCTGACGGCCATCCAGGCCGGCTCGAACAGCACGTCAGACAAGGGATCATTGCCCTGATTAAATCGCCAAGGGGCAAGACCTGCTCAGGCCTGCCGTCGCCGTAGCAGGTGAATGATGATGAAACTGAGCACCGCTTCACCGCGCTGATTGACCGCCTGGTATTTCAGGCGGGCAATGCCGCGATCCGGTTTCGACGCCGACGGCCGGACTTCGAGCACTTCCACGTCGCTGTGCAGCGTGTCGCCAGGGCGTACCGGCACCAGCCAGCGAAGTTCGTCAATACCGGGGGAACCCAGACTCGATCCGGCGAGAACCCCGCTCTGGATGAACAGGCGGAAACACAGGAGCATGCTTTGAAAACCACTGGCAATCAGGCCACCGTAAGGCGATTCGGCCGCCGCATTGACATCCAGATGAAAGGCCTGCGGGTCATGGCGCCAGGCAAAATCGATGATTTCGGCTTCGCTCAGGGTAATGCCGCCCGAGACAAAACGCTGTCCGGCTTGCAGGTCGTCAAGGTAACGCGTGTCCATTCCAATCCTCACGATCAATGAAAAGATATGAATCACCGCAGCAACAGGGCGTGAAACGCCAAGCGTTGAATCTAATTGCACGCTTCAAAGTATCCTTTCCATCACTACCCCAGTCAATAGACAAAACAACGACCTCAAACGCCTGATAATCCGAATCGGTATTCCGCCTTTACTGCATCCTCTGTTATCTTCCCAATAATGCAAACAAAGATCCCCATCGCGCTCGCCGGCGCCCGCGATACGCTTCCCCTGGCCATCGGGACGACGCCATTCGCCATCATCTTCGGCACCCTGGCCGTCGCCGCAGGTTTGCCGCCGATCGCCGCGGTGGCCATGTCGGCCATCGTCTTTGCCGGTTCCGCCCAGTTCATTTCGCTCAGCCTGATCGGCGGCGGCGCTGCGCTGCCGGTGATCTGGCTGACCACCTTCGTCATCAACCTGCGCCACGCCCTCTACAGTGCCACGCTGCAACCGGTGGCCCGGGACTGGCCCCTGCCCTGGCGCGTCCTGTCCGCCTTCTGGCTCACCGACGAGTGCTTTGCCGTCATTGAACGACGGCTACAGACGGCAGGCGAGGCCGATGCATTGCCCTATTACCTGGGTTCCACACTGTTCTTCTACCTCAACTGGATTCTGTGGACCGCCGTCGGCGCCCTCGTCGGCCACCAGATTCCCGGGCTCGCCGCCCTTGGCCTCGATTTCGCCATGATCGCCACTTTTGCCGCCATGGTCGCCCCGCAGCTCAAGACATCGACACCGGTTGCGGTAGCCTTGGCCGCCGGCAGCGTCGCCTGGCTCGCCCATCCGCTGCCCTACAAGCTGGGGCTGCTTCTGGCCGCCCTGGCGGGGGTGGCAACGGGAGTAATGCTCGATTATCGCCAGCGGCGAGTGGCCGTCGAGGACAGGCCATGAGCGACACGCTGTGGGCCGCCATCCTCGGCATGTTTGCCGCAACCTTCCTGATTCGCGCCAGCTTCCTCGTCTTCGGCCAGAAACTGCGCTTCCCGCCGGCAGTCGTGCAGGCGCTCGCACACGTGCCGGTCGCCGTATTGACGGCCATCGTGGTTCCCGAGGCCATCGCCCCCGGCGGACAGCTCAGCCTGGCGCTCACCAATCCGTATCTGGTCGGCACCGTGGTCGCCGGACTCATCGCCTGGAAGAGCGGCCGTACCCTGACGGCGGTGATCATCAGCTTTGCCGTCTTCGGCCTGCTGCGCTGGCTGACCTGAGCCACGGATTTCCTCTGTCGTGGTCAGGCAATCGTGTACGAGCAGGATTGATAGCATCGTCATTCCGGCGAAAGCCGGAATCCAGGTTTTTGGGGCACAAACTGGGTCCCGGCCTTCGCCGGGACGACACTTACTTGGGATAAGTTGGCCATATGGAGCCATATCGGCATGACAAAAACATTCATGCAATTGCCCTGCATTGCGCGTTGTATTTGAATTATGTGTAACGTATTATCGCTTCCGGGGAGATATGTTGGTGACTTGCAGAGCAAAACCTGACCGTTTTGAAGCAAAACAATCATGACTGTTTACCGGCATCAAATTACGGCCACATGTCAGTAAAGCAAAACTACTGCAGCTTATTGTCCGGTTTTGCTGTTGCGGCTTTTCTATTCCTGGGAACGAGCGGTGCAGTTCAAGCCTCGCCGCCTGCCAGCCAGACCAGTCTTGCCGCCGAAAAATCCCCTGGCGCCACTGCGGCGCAAAAAGACACGCCGGTCATCGGCAGCGAACAGGACAGCCCCTCTTTTGCCACAGCTATCCTTGTTGTTGTCTCATTCCTCGCCATCACCGGGTATTTATTTTATCGGCGGCATGACGAACGCAAAGAAACGGTCAGGAAATACCGCGACCTATATGACCATGCGCCGGACATGTTCCTGTCGGTTGATGGCAAGACAGAAACAATCCTTGAATGCAATCAGACCTTGCTTGACAGCACGGGTTACTCAAGGGAAGAGCTGGTCGGTCTCTCGGCGTTTACACTCTACCATCCGGATTGTGCCGACCAGGTCCGTGCCATGCACCAGAAATTCATGTCCGATAGGGAAGTGCACGGTGTTGAGCTTCAATTGCGGCGCAAGGACGGCAGCACGGTTGAGGTCAGTCTGAGCGCCTCGGCGGTCTGCGATGCCAGAGGAAACCTCCTGCATTCGCGCACGGTGCTGCATGACATTTCCGAGCACAAGCGACTTGAGCAGGCGC
>JAIFKU010000056.1 GCA_020049495.1 Accumulibacter sp. | reverse complement strand
CCGCCGTCAGGGTGGTCTTGCCATGGTCAACGTGACCAATCGTGCCGACGTTTACGTGCGGCTTCGTACGTTCAAATTTTGCCTTAGCCATAGCCGGTACCTCAAAACGTTAGAAGTTAATAAATCCTTCGGTGCATTCACCGTGGTGCCCATGGGCAGGATTGAACTGCCGGCCTCTCCCTTACCAAGGGAGTGCTCTACCACTGAGCTACATGGGCATCCTGCTTGCAATCCATAACAACAAAACGACAACGTGGAGCGGGTGAAGGGAATCGAACCCTCGTCATAAGCTTGGAAGGCTTCAGCTCTACCATTGAGCTACACCCGCGAAACCATTGAGGGAGAAGGATTCGAACCTTCGAAGGCAGAGCCGTCAGATTTACAGTCTGATCCCGTTGACCGCTTGGGTATCCCTCCAACTCGGAACCCAAAATTTTGACGCCCCGGTCGAGGATTGTCAAACAGTTTTTTCCGAATCGGGCAACATCATAGCAGAAATCGTGCCGAGAAGCATCACTTCTTGATCAGTTACCCGTTATCGACCAAACCTGCGCGCATCCACGGGATACAATGTCTGACCAACTTCCGGAGTACGGTATTGTCTTCAACCCCGCCCGATTCTGACCCAGATGCCGATACACAGCCGAGTTCCCGGAACCGGCCGCACTGGCAACAACTGGCCCTGCAGTGTGCTGCCGTATTTGCCGTACTTTCACTGGCCTGGCCGTACTTTGGCATCCGCAATGAAGCTCTGCCCGGGCCGCAAACAGCCCTGGCCATCGGCGGTGTCGCCTTGCTCATCGCCACCCTCACCCGTCAGCCCTGGTGGTGGCGACTGATCCACGCGCTGTTCGCTCCGCTGGTCTGGGCTATTGCTGCGCTGTCGATTGACCCCGGTTGGTTTTTACTGGCCTTCATCCTGACGCTGCTCGTCTATCGCGGCGCGCTTAGCGGACAGATACCGCTCTACCTGTCCAATGCCGATACGGCAGCGGCCCTTGCCGAACTCACCTCGGATCATCCGGGAATGCGTTTTCTCGACCTCGGTGCAGGCCTGGGGAGTGTGCTGCGCGCCCTCGCAAAAACGCGGCCTGATGCGCAACTGACGGGGATCGAAAACGCCCCGGCCACCTGGCTGGCCGGTTATCTGCGCACGGCCGGGCTGGCTCACTGCAACTGGTGCTGGGGCGACATCTGGCACACCAGTCTCGCTGATTACGACGTGGTTTATGCCTTCCTCTCCCCGGCACCGATGCCCAAGCTATGGAACAAGATACAGCGCGAAATGCGCCCGGGAAGCCTGTTCATCAGCAACAGCTTTGCCGTTCCGGGGATTGAAGCCAGCCGCGTCATTGAGCTTGCCGATGCCAGACAGACCCGGCTGTATTGCTACCAATGCTGACTAAAGACTGATGCCCTGGCGGGAAATGACCACCATGGCCTGCGTTCTGCTGGAGACGCCGAGCGCCTTGAAGATGGCGGTAAGGTGGATTTTGACCGTACCCTCGGACAAGCCGAGCAGTCCGGCAATATCCCGGTTCGATTTGCCGCGGGCCATCAGGCCGAGTACTTCGGCCTGCCGATCGGTCAGGCCGAATTGCGTCGGATCGGAAAATCCACCGACCGGCGGACGTGCCGAGGCCTTGACCGACGTGGCCGGCAACCGGTCCGGGGTAAATACCTGACCGGCCAGCACTTCACGCAAAACCTCAAGCAACTGGTCGCTGGAGTAGGTTTTGGAAACAAAGCCGGCGGCGCCGCCTTTCATCGCCTGGCCTACCGTATGCGAATCGTCGTAGGCCGACAGAATGACAACGGGCATTGACGGATAATGCTTGCGCAGTTTACCGAGGTAGGAAAGCCCGTCGAGTCCGGGCAAGCCCAGATCAAGCAGCATCAGATCGAAAACCTGCCCCTGCTCGAGCAGGGTAGTCGCCGCATTGCAATCAGCCGCCTCAAAAACCATAACACCCGGCTCAAGCTGCCGCAGGGTCTGCACAAGACCCTCCCTGACCAGTGCGTGATCTTCGACAACAAGCAGTGAGACCATGACAGCGATCATAATACAGATTATGACAATTTCCTAATATACCACCAATTGGCGTTCGCCATGCCTCACTGTCGGTGTTCGCAACGTTCCAGCCAGCTTGAGTCCATCTCGATCAGCTCTCCCTTGTTCAGGGCCTGATCAAGAAAATGGCCGCGAAACAGCCAGGCCGCCGTTCCATGCTGATTCGACCATGGCGTTTCCCAGGCTTCGACAGCAACGCGGACACGCAAGACATCCACTTCACGCACATCGGCATCGTTATCGACACAGGGCATGGCGGCCGCGGCACGCACCCAGTCTTCCCGCGTATAAGCGGGCATCAGCTTGCCCATTTCCGGGCAACGACGGGCCAGTCGGCGCTCAGGCGAGAGGCCGGCAACCGAAGCTCTCAGCCAGTAGGTCGGTGTCCTGAGCAGGAATCCGCTCCCGCCCTCGCGGAACATGACGCAATCACCCAACTGCAGGCCAGAAGAGGCTGTCGAGGTCACCGGCACGGCATTGGCCGGCGCGAAAAAGAGCGCCGCCAGCACAGCCAGGGCAAAGCGGCGGAACTGTCTCATGGCCTTCCATGCGGGGGAAAAGCGCTGAGATCCATGGTGAAATCCATTTTCGTAGGCAAGGCAGCGAATGACACGTGTCCAGTATAACGCGGGAAATAGCCATCTTCTGCGACAATGATGCATGCTCACAGCTTCACCTCCCGTTCCCGCAACCGAGGCTCTCCTTGTGTACGAGGAGAACGGCGAACTGTCCCTGCACTTCAGTTTTCCGACGATCCAGAGCCGCATGCTCAAGGCCGACCCTGAACGGCTGATCCTCGACTACACACGCACCATGATGGGCTTCCTGCTCTTGCAGCCAAAGCCTGAACGCATCGCGATGATCGGACTCGGCGGCGGTTCGCTGGCGAAATACTGTCGTCGCAGGCTTCCCGAGGCCGATTTCACCGCGATAGAACTTCTCCCCGAAGTGCTTGCGCTGCGCCAGGCATTTGGCATTCCCGGGGACGATGCCCGGTTTCGCATCATTTGCGCCGATGGCGCTGATTTCGTACGTGGCGTATTCGAAGCCTTCGATGTCCTGCTCGTCGACGGGTTTGATCGCGACGGGCAGCCCGTCCAGCTCTGCAGCGCAGCTTTTTACGACAACTGCCATGCCGCCTTGCGTCCAGGCGGCGTGCTGGTGGTCAACCTGTGCGCCGACGATACTGCCTGCGGGCTCTATATCGGCAGAATAGGCGAATCGTTTGACCAGAAAACAATCGTCGTCACCGCCGATGAGGGCGAGAACAGGATTGTGTTTGCCTGCAAAGGCGGGCATTTCCCGCCAACATTTGCCGAACTGACCGGGCGCCTGCGCAGCCTCGAACCGCTCCATCCGGTCGACCTTGACCAGACGGCGCAAAAGATTCTCCGCCCGGAACAGGGGAATGACCGCCGACGCAACAGGCGCCGGTAATCATCCATTCTCCATGGCCATTACCTCATTCATGGCGACCAGCAAAGCAGACAGGTCAACCGGCTTGAAGAGGACCGTCCACGGCGAGGACGTCGTCAATTCGATGCGTTCCGGCGACGTATCCCCGGTAACCAGAACGGCATTGATCGAGATCACCGAGCGTTGCTGAATGGCATCGAGCAACTGCAAGCCATTCAAACCCGGGAGACTGAAATCGGAAATGTAGAAGTCTGCACCAAGAATTTCCGGATCGGCCAGCGCCTGCTCGGCATTACTCCAGACTTTGACACTGACGCCGAGGATCTTCAGTGACAACTCGATGGATTTTGCCACCATCAGATCATCTTCAATCACCATGACCCGCCAACCGCTGAAGCGCGAATAATCCTCGTCGTCGAGACTCGTGATGACGGTCTCAGCCTGCTGCGTCACCCGATCTTTAAACGCCACGCCCTCCCCGGCAAGAGGCAATGAAACCTCGAACACCGTTCCCCGGTCGAAACGCGAACGGTAACTCACCTCGCCATCGAGCAGGTGAACCAGACGCCTGACGATCGACAGGCCTAGCCCCAGACCTTTTGTCCTGTCGCGGACCGGATTGCCCACCTGAAAACACTCATCAAAGACCTGCTCGCCGTAGCGGGGCTCGATGCCGATGCCGGTATCCCACACCTGGATGACGCCCTGGCCAGCGCGCTTGCGCACCCCGACCAGTACCCCGCCCCGTTCGGTGTATTTAAGCGCATTGTCGATCAGATTGCGCAACACGCTCAGCAACAGACCCGGGTCCGTAACAAAAACGATGCCCTTGAATGGATAAAACAGTTTGAAACGCAGATTCTTCTGTCGCGCCAGCGTCGAAAACTCTGCGGCAACCGCCTTGAACAGATCTTTCACCTGCACCGCCTGCAGTTGCGGTCTGACCTGCCCGGCATCAAGTTTTGAAATGTCGAGCAGTGAATAAAGCAGTTCTCCGAGCGAGTGCACCGACATCGAGAGAAACCTAGAGATGGTTTTCTGTTCTTCGCTCAGGGCGGTTCTGCCCAAGGCATCGCGAAACAGGTTGATGGCCTGGATCGGCTGTCGCAGATCGTGGCTGGCAGCCGCCAGAAAGCGGGTTTTGGCAATATTCGCGCTTTCTGCTTCCTGCTTGGCCACCAACAACTCCGCTTCGGCCTGCTTACGCTGGTTGATGTCCATCAGCGCCGCGTTATACCCGATCACCGTGCCATCCCTGTCGATTTCGGTCTGAACTTCCGCCAGCACATAGGTCAATTGCCCATCAGTATGCTCGAAACGGAATTCGCAAACGAAGGCCTTCCCCGGTCTGACCCGGTGTGCCCACGTCGCCGGAATTTTCTTGCGGTCATCCGGATGGACAAAGCCCGACCAGTCACAACCCAGCAATTCCTCCCGCGATCGTCCGGTAATCGCCATATGGCGGTCATTGACGTAGGTGCATTTTCCCGCTTGATCAAAATGGGAAATGCCGACCGGCACCATCTGTGCCAGCTCGCGAAACTGAACTTCGCTTTGTTCCAGACTGCTCAGTATCCCGGCCTCGCGAACGCGCATATGCTTCAGGCGGAAATGCACCCCGCCGACCAGCAGAAGCAACATCACGACCAGGACGCCCACCACCATCGCTTGCAGATACCACCCCGCCAGCACATCGTCGCGTCCGAAGCCAACGGCAAAATAAAAGGGATAGTTGTACGTCCGCTCGATACTCATGATGCGCCGGATGTTCTCGGGACAAACCGAGTAGTGCAACGTCAACAATTGTTCGCCGGACGCCATCCGTTCGACAACCGGATGATCGGGCGCGAGCGGCATGTTGGTCTGTTCGGGCAATTCAGGACAACGGACAACCATCGCGTGATTGTCACTTCGGCGCAAGGCGACAACGCCCTGCGCTCCAAGATTGAGCGCCTGAAACTGTTGCCGGTAATACTCGAGATTGATCATGCCATGCACGATCCCCTTGAATGCCCCGTGTTCATCGCGCAAGGCCACGGCAATCACCAGCACCTGCTTGCCGGTACTGCGTCCGGTAAGGACGTCGGAAAATACCAGCCCGGCAGCAGGATCATCGCGCAGCAAATGAAAATAATCGCGGTCGGCAATATTGACCTGCTGGGTATGCGTACTGTCGGACGAATAAAGGGTGTTTCCATCGGCGTCATGCACACGGAAACCGGCCATTTCCTCCATATTGAACATGCGCCCGTCAAGATTGGCATTCAGCTCGCGCTTGTACCGGGGTACGGCCTGCATGCTGAGCGCGGCAGTCGGAATGTCATGCGCCAGCGCTTTCAGATCCGCATCGGTACGGCGCAGCGTGGCATCCAGACGGGTGGCAAAGATAGCCGCCAGGTTGCGCGTACTGATTTCGGCCGTCCTGACCTGATCCCGATAGCTCAGCCAGAGCTGACAGGCCAGCAGCAGCAACAGGGCCAGCAGGGCACCAAGCAGCAGGCTGGCGGGAAAATGGTTGTCGACCGCCTTGACTGTAGCCCGATCAGTCATGGCGCTACGGCCCGCTCAAGGTGAAGCAGATCCTGATTTTCCTGCCAGCCACGCCGCTCCGGACTTGAGCATGCATACACCCGGATCTGCTCAGGCGTCTGCTCCTGAAACGTTTCGATTGTCCGGCGCAAATGGCTCAAAAGGGGCAGCATCGTCCCGAAGAAGAGTACCGATCCACCGCGCTGAATGAATAGCGTCGGGAAATTCTCGATATCCAGATCACCCATCTCGTCGGCGTGCTCCTCGATATCCAGCCAACGGAATCGGACCTGCGGGAACTCCGCCGCCAGCGCCTTGAACCCGGGCCTGTATTCACGACAGGAGCCGCACCATTCGGCGCACAGACAGATCACCAGAAACTCTTCACAGGCCAGGGGCTGCACTCCCATATCCACCAGTTGATGCAGGGACATGAGCGGCCGTCACTCGCCGCCACCGGCGGCATGCACGGCACCGAATTCGAGCGGACTAAATAGCGAGTTCATTGGCTGTCATTCCTCAATTGAGCGATCACCATATTATCGCAGATGGAAGATTCTGCCCTGCATCGATAGGAAACTGGCCAGGGGCAATCTCATTTTTCCCCAGATGTTCATTAGCGTTGTGGGTCGTGCTTCAGTCCGACAGAAAGCGGGGACGCGTCGGCCGGAAGGACGGCTCACAAAGGGTTTGCAGCTTAATGGAAAAATTGGGTTGACTTCAAAATCCAGCACTGTGATGCCCCGAAGGCAACGGGGCCTTGGGCTCAAGTCCCCTTGTGCGGCACGTAGGCGAAAAAACACGCAGCAATCCGGATTCCTCTGGCCTGCCCGTCCGGGCTGTAGCTCACTTGCGCTCGATCTGCTCGTAGACTGCTGTCGCCACGCGCGCCAGTTCGCCCTTGTCGATACCGGCCGAAAGGGCGTAACCGAACTTTCCGTCGATCCAGTAGAAAACATTCACTGCGCCTTCCTGGGCAAAGCGGAAAGCGGTTTCCTGATTACTCGAATTCTCGATGGACACGTAAAGCGTCAGGCGCTGTCCCGAGTTGTCCTGATACATGAACTGCGCCACCGGACCAATATTGCCAGGCAACAGGCGGCCACCGACCAGTTCGTAACCGAGCGGACCCAGTTTGGGAGGGCGCACCGGCGTGCCGAGCCGCTTGGACAGCCAGGCCACCAGTTGATCTTCATTTTCGGCGCTGACTTCGACCGGACGCCGTACATCCGGGCTGAAGACCGCGTGCGCGATCGCCGCCTGGCGGGGCAGCGTCGACATTCTGGCCATGCTCTCCGGCGGCAGGTACTGGCCATGTGCCAGCCAGCCGGAGACCCCGCCCAGTAGCGCGATCAAGCAGCCGGCGGCGATACGCTCCAGCGACCAACGCGCCATAAATGATCTGGCCGGACGTTCAACTGCGCGTTCAGGTGGTGAGCAAGCCAGTGCGC
>JAIFKU010000022.1 GCA_020049495.1 Accumulibacter sp. | reverse complement strand
TGATGAACTCCGGCCGGAAGTAGGACTTCACCTCGCCCATCACCGCCAGCTTGATCAACTGATAGTCATCGCCTGACATCTGCTGGATCATGCGCCGGTCGGGTTTGTCCATGACTTTCGGCTTTGAAAAAACTCACAACACAACACAGTACACTTGACAAAAGATTAGTCATAAACCATTATTCAACCAATATATCGGTTAAATATTGCAATATATTCTCTCTGTTACCAGTTGATTCCCATGGAGGTAGCCCAGATGGCGGAAAAAACGGAAAAAGCCTATGAGCTTATAAAACAGAGGATTCTCACCGGACAGATTTCCAGCAGACAGACGATATCGTTGGCCTCCCTGTCGGAGGAACTGGCAATTAGCCGTACCCCAATCCGGGATGCACTGCACCGATTGAAAACAGAAGGTTTTGTGCAGATATTTCCCAATCAGGGAATCATCGTCAAGGAAATGACCTCGATTGAGGTTACACAGATGTACGAACTTCGATTTGCCCTGGAAGGATTCCTCATCCGCCGGGGGATATTACTCTTCGCTAAAAATGACATTGTTTTTCTTCGGGGCTTATTGAATCATCAGCGTGAAGCAATGGAAAACAATGACTCTTTTACATTCATGCGCTACGACAACGAGCAGCACCTCTATATCCATAATATCTACCACAACCCCTTTATCTTCAATGTGTTAAACCGGATGGCCGACCGCATCTATTATGGCGGTGTTCAGGCTTTGAAAATGCCGGGACGTATGCAAGCCACTTTAGAAGAACATGTTCGTCTTGTCGATGCGATCGAAGCGCGGGATGTTGGTCTGGCGTTGCAGACGCTGGAAGATCATTTCAATCTCGGTTTGACTTCGACAATACGTTCCATTGGTCATGTTTGAAACCTGAATTGATTAACGGCAGCAGAAGTCTAATTTTAAATGGAGGTGTCAAATGGTCAAAAAACGGTTTTCGGTAGTTACAGTGGTATTTGCGGTTTTAATCATGTGTTGTTCGGTACTCAAGAGTGAGGCAGCCCCGCAGCGGCTGAGGTTCGGAATTGCGGTTTCGGAAATTTCGACCTGGTACAAGGGGGCAGAGAGGTTTGCCGAACTGATCAAGGTACGAACGGATGGCCGATATCAGGTTGACCTGTTTCCGAGCGACCAGCTTGCCGCCGGCAACATCATCAAGGGGCTGGAGCTGCTGCGCATGGGCGGTACGGATATCGACATGCGTTCGACCCTGATCTACACGACGGTCGATCCCAAATTCTCAGCCCCCCTGATGCCCTGGCTTATTCCTTCGTACGAAGAGGCTGACAAGGCGATGAGCGGCAAGGGAGGTGCGATGATCTTTGATCTTGTTCGCAAAAACGGCATCGAACCGCTTGCATTCGGCGAATCAGGGTTCCGCCAGATCACCAACAACAAGCGAGTTATCGCGGCGCCCGCTGATATGAACGGCCTTAAAATTCGCGTTCCGACCATCAAGATGTACATTTCCCTCTTCAAAGCCATGAAGGCCGATCCGACTTCGATCAATTTTGGCGAACTCTTCGCGGCCCTCCAGCAGGGTACAGTTGATGGTCAGGAAAACCCCGCGGACGTTATCGCCTCCGCGCGGGTGCAGGAAGTGCAGAAGTACATGACGTTATGGAACGCCTCCTACGATCCCATCATTATGAGTGCAAGCAAGAAATTCTGGGCCGCGCTTTCTCCGGACGATAGAAAGATATTTGCCGCGGCTGCCCAGGAGGCAATGGCGTATCAGAAGAAGTTTGCCCGGGAAAAGAATGCCGAACTTACAAAAAGCTTCGGCGAAAAGATGGAGATAACAACCTTGACCCCGGCGCAGATCGACGCTTTCCGCAAAGTGTCCGCCTCTGTTTACGATGAATACAGCCCGATTATCGGCAACGAACTGCTGGAGGCTTTCGGTTACAAGAAATGAATGCTTCCTGAACCACACCGGCATTCGGAGGGGAAAATCGTCTTTCCGAATGCCTGTTTTTTGTTGAGGTTCTAGGATGAAAATTTTTTTGTTGAGGTTCTAGGATGAAAATTTTTGATTATATTGAGGAAAGTCTTATTGCGTTGTCGTTGATAGTGATGGTTGCTATCAATTTCGGGAATGTTTTGTCACGGTATATTCTGCACGCATCCTGGTCTTTTTCAGAAGAACTGATGGTCATTCTTTTCGTTTATAACAGTTTTCTGGCCGCCTCACTGGCCTACCGCAGGGGAGCCCATCTGGGTTTTACAATGCTCACCGACACCCTCCATGGTTCCTCCAAAAAAGCGGTGGTAGTATTTTCGACTGTACTCACCCTGGTGCTCATGGCGCTGCTTGCCTGGTACGGTGCGGAAATGGTGGGCGGCCAGATGGAGTACAACCAGCGAACACCCGCTCTGGGGCTGCCGGAGTCACTTGCAGGCATGTCGGTTCCCCTCGGCGCCTTACTTATTTCCTTCCGGGTCATCCAGACCTCCATCCGGGAATTCGCCGGGTTGCGCGAACCTCTTGTCAAAAAGGAAAGGGGTATCGAACCATGAGCCTCGGAATAAGTCTCTTTCTGTTTTTTTTCGTTCTTTTGACCGCCGGTCTGCCTATCTCCATTTCTCTCGGGGTTGCCGCAGTCGCTTCACTTTTTCTTAACGATTTTCCGCTTTCAGTCCTGCCTACAGTCATCTACGCTTCTCTCGGCAAATTTACCCTGCTGGCCATCCCATTTTTTATCCTGGCCGGGGTGATCATGGAGTATGCCGGCATCTCCAAGAGGCTGATTAATCTTGCCAATGTCTTTGTCGCCCATATCGAAGGCGGGCTTGCGGTTGTGACGGTTGTCGTTGCCTGCTTCTTCGCGGCAATCTCCGGTTCCGGCCCGGCAACGGTTGCCGCGATCGGGACTATTCTGATACCAGCAATGACAAAAGCCGGTTACGACAAGGGATTTTCCGCATCTCTTGTTGCGGCATCCGGAAATATCGGGATCATCATCCCCCCGAGCATCGCGTTTGTTGTCTTCGGGGTCTTGGCGGAAGTTTCTATTGGTCGTCTTTTTATCGCCGGCATTATCCCGGGCATTCTTCTGGGTGTATGCCTTATTGTGGTCAGTCTTTTTCTACTGCGAAAACAGAAAGGTCAGTTGATTCGCTCCCGGCGCAGCACCACCGCTGAAAAATGGCAGGCTTTCAAAGAGGCATTCTGGGGTCTAATGACGCCAGTCATTATCCTCGGTGGAATCTACGGGGGGATTGTCACCCCGACGGAGGCGGCGGGAGTCGCGGTGATTTACGGACTGTTTGTCGGAATTTTCATTTACCGGGAAATCAAGATAAAAGATTTGTCGAGAATTCTACTCGTCGCTTCTGTGGGATCAGCGACGGTCATGTTCATCATTGCCTTTGCCGGTGTCTTTGCGTGGGTGCTTACAACCAGCCACTATGCGACGGATCTTTCCGAAAAGCTGCTGTCGATTACCACCAACAAAGCTCTCATTCTGCTTCTTATCAACATTATCCTGCTTATTGCCGGCTGTTTTATCGATGCCGCATCCGCCTATTTTATCTTCCTGCCGATCATGCTGCCGGTAATACGGACAATTGGAGTCGATCCGATCGTTTTCGGGGTCTTCATGACGGTGAATCTGGCGATCGGGATGATCACGCCCCCAGTCGGGCTTGATATTTTTATGGCGAGCAACATTTCCGGTGTTTCGCTAAAGGAAATTTCCGTCAAGGTGATGCCATTTGTTCTGGCAAGCCTCGTCGCCCTCGGTCTGGTGACTTATATCCCCTGGTTTTCCCTGTGGCTGCCGAACGCGATTGGGATCAAGTAAACTCAAAAAAAGGAAAATGACATAATGCGTCTTACTATTCTGGCAGAAAATTTTACCCGTTCGCCGTACATCGTTCCCGAGTATGGACTAAGCATGCACGTAGCGACCCCGGATGCCTCGATACTGATTGACACTGCCCAAGGTATCGGGCTCTTCAATAACGCCCGGACGATGGGCATCGACCTGGCGGGGATCGACATGCTTGCCTTGAGCCACGGCCATTTCGATCACGCCGATGGAGTTGCTTCTTTGTTGAAATTCCACGGGCCGATGCCAGTATGGGCACATCCCGCTGTCGAAGCCCCCCATTACCGTTTTGTAAACGGCAGAAAGTACTTTATCGGTTGCCACCTTAACCGCGCGGCAGTCGATCTGCGTCCGGCAACCGGGAAAACCGAAATTTCCCGTAGAGTCTGGGCTGTGGAGGTTCCAGTTAGCCGCCGTGACCCGCAGTTCGCTCAGAATGGCGCTCACCTTGTCCTTGACGGGCCAGACGGCCTCGTTCCCGATCCCTTTGAAGATGAAATCTCGTTTGTCGTGGAGGGGGAAAAGGGGTTGAGCGTTCTTCTGGGCTGCGCACATGCTGGCGTCGTGAATATCCTCGAAGAGGTTTCCGGCCTGTTCGGTACGCGTTCCTTTGCATACGTAATCGGGGGGATGCACATGGCAGATCAGGACGAGCCGTTCGTCGAGAGGGTCACAGGCACCCTTGCGGGAAGATTCAAGGTGGATTCATGGCGTCCCTGCCACTGTACCGGCTTTCATGCCGCCGCCACTCTTGCGTGCCGTGGGCAGAACGTTGACTGGGGGTATGCAGGGACATCCATGGAACTGTAAAGGATAAAAAATAAGGAAAAAATAAGGATAGAAAATTCAACCGCACAACCCGGAGTATCCTTGCCTTTTTCGCCCCGGCTAATACCGGAAATACGATTTGGAAACTCCGAAAATATCTGTATTCCGCTCTTCCACTACGAGGAATGGCAAGATCCTGCCGAGAATCGGGTGCTTGTTGAGTCAGCCGCAAAAGCGCACCCACGGTGAGGGGAAGGCTGCTCCTCACCAGGCGATGCGCTGATCGGATTCAACCTCGGGGGCAGTCTGCGCCAACAGTTCCCATTGCGGATCGTTGCCCGTCTATTCGCAAGCCGTTGCCGTCTCCCACAGCAGTGGCCCGCGCGCTCGGGCGATGCTCGGCGGCCGGGTCGATTCGCCGATGTGACCTAAAATTATCCGCACGACACTTGCCTTTTCACGAGGTACCGGGCTTAGCACGTTTGACGGCGGCATCCATGGGGCGAACCCATCCTGGCCGATGAACCAGAATGTCAAGCCGCACTTCCATAAAGCAGATCGACAGCGCTTGCGCGACGCCAGCTTACCCCGTCCGACTCACCCCTTCTCGAATCGCCTGGGCCGAATCGTCCTTCCAGGATGGCCTTGGACAACGGATTTTCGAGTTGTGACTGAATGGCACGCTTCAGCGGGCGCGCTCCGAAAACCGGATCGAAGCCGGCTGCCGCCACTTCGGAAAGCGCGCTGTCGTCGATCTCGAACTTCATTTCCAGTTGCGCCAGACGCTTTTCCAGATAGCCGAGCTGGATCCGGGCAATCGACTTGATGTTTTTCTCGTCAAGGGCGTGGAAGACGACAATCTCGTCGATGCGGTTGATGAACTCCGGCCGGAAGTAGGACTTCACCTCGCCCATCACCGCCAGCTTGATCAACTGATAGTCATCGCCTGACATCTGCTGGATCAT
>JAIFKU010000015.1 GCA_020049495.1 Accumulibacter sp. | reverse complement strand
CCGGCCTTCCAGTACGCCTTCGGCACGCCCTACACTTCGGCCACGGTGACGCTGGGCGGCGCGGCAGCAAACGGCGAAACCTGGGCGCTGGTCCTCAACGGCAAGACCTGGAGCTACTCGGTGAGCGGTACGGAAACGCTGGGCAGCATTGCCGCCAAGCTGCAGGCGATGATCAGCGGCAACAACGGCTTGAGTGTTTCGGTGACGGGCAACAGCCTGACCGTCACTCATTCGTCCGGGGTGGTGACGGTCGGCTTCCTGGTCTCGGCCGCTTCCGCCGGCACGGCCTCGATCAGCGGTACCCGCCTTGGCTTTACCGAAACGGGCAGCGAATACGCCTGGACGCTTGCCGACATCGACCTGTTCGATGCAAGCGATGCGCAGGCGCCGAGCGGCTCGGTGTGGACGCTCTATCTCGACGGCAGCGAGTACCGCTACACGCGCAAGAGCACGGGCAGCCCGGCGGTGCTCGACTCGTACAATACCATTGCCTCCGCGCTGGCTGACGCGATCAACCAAAGCGGCTCGCGCTTCCTGGCGAAGTATGCCGAAGCCAGCCTGAAACTGTCGGGTACGCCGAATGCCAACGATGTGTGGACGCTGACCGTCGGCAGCTTGACCTTCAGCTACAAGGTGCTTGCGGGTGACAGCATCAATGACGTTGCCGACGAACTGGCCGCACTCGTCGGCGCCGCCGGTTCCGACTTCACGTTGATCACCGAAACGGCGGGCGACAATCAGTTCAGGTTCAAGCGCAGCGACAACGCCCTGTTCACCGTACAGTTGTCGATAGCCGGCACCAACCTGCAAAGTACCGGCAAGATCACGGGCAAGGTTTCCGGCGACAGGCTGGTGGTGCTGACCAAGGACGGCACACCGTTCACAGTTGCTACACAACTGGCGAAATCCGCTTCGCAACAGGATGGCTTCCTTGCCGGTGGCACGGTGCTGGCCGTCGGCGCCGGCAGCGCGAGCGTGCACAGTACGACGCATTACTCCAGGCTGGTGCTGCAGATTACGGCCACGCTGCCGGTTATTCAGGGCGAAGGCTGGAGTCTTGCGGTCGGCACGCGTCCTGACCGAGTCGGTCTCGACTTCAGCGGTACGCCGACGGCTGGCGAGGTGTGGACCGTGCGCCTGAACAAGGACGGCTGGATCGCCATCGCCCGCCATGTCGTGACTACCGGTCAGACCCTGCAGACGGTGCTGGCCAGCCTGGAAACCCAGATCGAAGCGGCTGGCTACGCGGTTGGCGTGGCGACCGATGACGGCGATGCGACGACCGATGCCGCCCATGATGACGGTACGCGCCTGATGAACATTGATCACTTGGGCAGTTTCGTCCTTGCGATTACCATCACTCCGGCTGCCGGCATCGAATCGGCGGCCCGTGTTGCCGTCACCGCCGATCCGGCGTCATACACCTACGCTTACGTGGCCGGCAGCAACCATGAGGTGATGGTGCCGGATTCGCTCGACGTTATGATCGCCGACAACGATGCACCTGGCGTGCTGATCCTGCAAACCGGTGCTTCAACCGACGTGATCGAGCCGACCGAAATCGTGCAGCTGGGTTCCGGCTATGCCAGCCAGATCATCTCGACACGCTTCCGCCTCGGTCTTGGTCTTGACGCCAGTACCAACCTGCCGGTGGCGCCGAAGGCCGGCCAGACATGGACGGTCTATCTGGTCGAATCGAACGATGCCTCGATTCCGCCGCCGAGCACATCCAGGACTTACGCCACGGCGCCGACTTTTGCCACCATTGCGGCGGATCTCGCGGCACAGATCAATGGTCTTGCCGGCTTCAATGCTTCGGCCTCTGGCGACTACCTCACCATCAAGCGTCCCGACCAGCCCTGGTGGTGGTGGTGGGTGCACGATGAGGCACCGTTCAGCGTGTTCATCGTTGTTTCCGAGGGCTCGGCAACCAAGTCGGTGCTGTTCATCGGCGATTTCGGTACCTCGACGACCCGCGAAATCGGCATCCACGATTCGGTGTTTACCGCGCAGGATCTCGATACCGCCAAGTGGAACACCAGCTCCAGCACCGATATCGCCAACGCGACGACTCTCCCGCATGTCACGGTGATGGGGACGGGTGATGGCAATGCCGATTTCTACTCGTTCGAGATTACCCAGCAAATGCTGCAGAACGAGTATGACCTCGAGACGGCTGCCAGCAGCGCTCACGACGGCATCAAGCTCAACTTCGACATTGACCATGGTTTCGACCTGGGTGATTCCCAGTTCTGGGTCAGCACCATCAAACTCTACGAAATGCGTACGCCGCTCGATCCCGAGTTGCCGATGCAGCCGACGCTGCTTGGCCAGAGTGCCTTCTTCAACTATCCTGATAGCGGCAGTTCCTGGTATTTCGATGCTTCTTTGGCATCCCAGATCACGCAG
Source organism: Accumulibacter sp. (assembly GCA_020049495.1). Taxonomy (GTDB): domain Bacteria; phylum Pseudomonadota; class Gammaproteobacteria; order Burkholderiales; family Rhodocyclaceae; genus Propionivibrio. The sequence goes on along the minus strand of JAIFKU010000015.1, from coordinate 2,960 downwards.
TCGGGCAAATACTACATCGAGGTTAGCGCGGCCTACCCGTACAACCTTGACGGTCTGCCTGAAGGTGTTGACTACCAGTTGCACGTTTCCGTCGGCCAGCATGCCGAGGATTCCTTTGTCTTTGCTCCCGAGCCGGTAGCCGAACAGGAAGGCGGTAACAATACCCAGGTGCTCGATCCGGGCGCGACCGATGCAGAGCGCGGCCTCAATTTCTTCACCTTCTTCGATCCGAACATCGGCAGCGGCGTGATCGATTCGTCGACACCCTATGTTCGCATCACCGGTTCAGGTGATTACAGCTACGACATCTATCGCTTCGATGTTTCCTCCACGCAGACCGGGGTCGACCCGACCACGGGCAGCACGACCGACACCAATCCCTACTACAGCAAAGTCGAATATGCGCTGACCGGCAAGGTCGAGTCCGATGATGTGTGGAAGCTCGGTATCGGCTATCGCGATTTCCGCGTCGATGTGGATGGTTCCATCGGCTCGTTGACTGCGCTTGCCAATAAATTCAAAGTGCTGATCGATGCGGCTGAGGCCGCGAACCAGATTGACGGCTATGTCGTGACGGTCGATACGACAGCGGGCGTCAAGCTGATCATCGAAAACGCGAGCGGTTTCGTGCAGCTAGGCAGCGGCGGGGCGGGCAGTGTCAATGGCTTGCAGCACCAGGTGGTTTCGGCAGCGACGATCAAGCGCACGACGACAGCAAACAATGGCGCCGCGACGCCGTCGCTGATCAACTTCGCTGCGGCCAGCATCGCCCTCTCCGGCTCCGGGGTCTCGGCCGCCGACAAGTGGGTGCTGACGGTCAACGGCATTGCCACGGGCGAGATTACGGGTGCCAGCCTGAATGCCGTGGCCGAGGCGCTTGAAACCGCGCTGAAGGCTTTGGTCGATTCCGCCAATCCGGCATACGATGTTTTGAACAACATCACGGTGACGCCCGATGCGACCGACAGCACCATCGAAATCGGCAGCACCGGTGCCGCATTCACGCTGGCGATTTCGACCGAGGGAAGCAATCCGAAGGGCATCGCAAGCATCAGCGGCACGCCGTCCGGGCAGCCGCTTTCCGATAGCACGGCAGCAATCGAGGCGATCAACTGGAGCAGCCTCAGCATCGATCTGGCCGGTAGCGTCTACCAGAACGAGACCTGGTACCTGAAGGTCGGCGCGCAGCAATATACCTACACGGCGGGTGTCAGCGATGATACGGGCGATGTCGCCGCTGCCTTCCGCAGCCACTTCACGGGTGACGGCGGCAGCGGCAGCACGATCAGCTTCGCGAACGTCGGTGGCGCGCAGGTCGAATTCCTGATTACGCAGGCCGCACCGAACGCCTCTGCCGCAATGACGTCGTCCGCCGTTCATGCACGCAGCCTGAGCACGGCAGGTTTCAGCGCCGGCGGATCGTACTGGGTACTTTCCCTGCCCGGCCTTGCCGACCGCTACGAAGCCGTGGCTGCCTCGAAGGCACTTACCGGGGCAAACCTGGCGGCCTGGATCAACAGCCAGAGCCTGTTCCGGGCGAGCTTCGATAGCACTGGCGAGAGTCTGACGATCGTTCGTACGGACGGCACGACATTCGCATCCGAACCGGTGCTGGTGCAGACGTCATCCACCACCGTAAATGCAGTGGTGAGCCCAAGTGATACGGCTACGCTGAATCTGTCCAGCCTTTCGGATTCCCCGACCGCTGCCAGGCGCTGGCTGCTGACACTCGATCCGAGTGGCGGTGGATCGACGCTGACTTTCTCCCAGGACTTCCTGGCCAGCAGGGATGCGACCGGCGAAGCACTCGACGGCCTGGTTAGCGGTGGTGGTTTCTCCGCAGTCTACACCGCCGCCAGCGATACGCTGGTGGTGACCAGAAGTACCGGGAACATCGCCTCGGCGACACTGACCGAAGAAAAGATACTCAATACCGCGGCCGTCACCACACCCACCGCCAAGGTCGTCAGCATCAGCGGCCCGGTTGCCGAGGCCGAGTCTTGGCGCTTTAAGCTGAACGGTACGACGATCATCTCCTATGAGACGCAGGTCGACGTTGCCAGCAGCGCCGGCGCCGTGGCCAGCGGTCTGGCTTCCGATGCCGACTTCGGCACGACCTATCGTGCCTTTGCCGACAGCGCAGCAGGCAGGCTCTATGTCTTCCGCCCGGATGCCACGGCCTTCACGGCGATCGCCGACCCGATTACCACGCGAGCCGTTGCCGGCACGGCCACGATCAGCGGCGGTGTGGCGCTGGCCTCGACCCTGCACCTTATGCCTGATGCCAGCACCGGCGACTACGGCGCAAACTTCACGGCGGGCGACGTCTGGTCATTCAAGCTCGGTGCCACGACTTACCGTTACACCATCGGCACCGATTTCGCAGCCAGTGCTTCGCTCAAGGATTTCCTTGCCGCCGCCCTCAACGATGCCGCCGGATCGAGCATCGCCACGGCCAATGCCGACGGCACGCTTGATGTCGTGCTCGGTGGTTCAACAACGCTCAGCGATATTCAATGGACGCGCAATGCGCCTTATGCGAGCAAGACGGCGCTAAGCGAATTGCCGGCCCGCACGCATTATGAAAATGTCGTTATCAGCCTCGGTGCGGACACTACGCAGGCGGTCACCGTGGGCGAAGTGTTCAAGGTCGTGATCAACGGCGTCACCTACGACTATACCGTCGAAAACCTGCCGGCCGGAACTGAGACCGGCGAACGGAACATCGGCACGGTGGCGAGCAAGCTGGCCGGCGTTATCAACACCGAGAGTGCGTTCCAGAGTGCCGTGGCCGCCGGCACGCAGATCACCATCACGGACAAGGCGGCCAACGGCAAGGACACTTTCGTATTCAGCGCCCAGCGCGGCGGGCCGGTCAGGGTTGTCGCCGACATCGACAAGTCGAAGATCATTACGGAAACCTTCCAGTGGCAGACGGGGTCGGCCTATACGCTGGACTA
>JAIFKU010000014.1 GCA_020049495.1 Accumulibacter sp. | reverse complement strand
GTTTCATTTGTATAACTCCTATTATTCAGCTGCTGTTCGTAAAAATGGCTATTGCCTGCTACGGTTTTTTGGTTACTGTCTTTTCCGCATCGACTACCTAAAAACTTAAACCCTTGCCGGAATACACTTTCCGCAAGAATTCACGCATATCTTCCACCGTGACCGGAACCGGATTGGCGCGTGTCGATCCTTTGAGCGAGTTTTCAACCAGGCTCTCGAACTCCTCTTCGAATGCTGCCTCAGGTACGCCAATCGCGGCAAAACTTGCCGGGATTCCAATGGACTGATTAAGCGAAAGAACGGCCAAAGCCAAGTCGTCTGCCCCGATGCGCCGTGCAAGGTATGCATAGCGCTCGCGAACTAATGGGTCACGACTGTTGAAACGAATGACATAAGGGAGTGCAACAGCATTCAGCAAGCCGTGCCCCAGATTGAACCGCCCGCCAAAAGCGTGAGCGATGCCGTGATCCATGCCCGTACCGGCGTTCGAAAATGCGCAGCCGGCCATGCACTGGTAGTGGTGAACCTTCTCTCTTGAGTCGATGTCGCCATTCAGCACCGAAGATTTCAGGTGGGTAAAGAGTCCTTCCACTACGCCGGAAGAGAGACATGCGGAAAATTCTTCTACTGTCGGGTTGGTAAAGCATTCGATGGCGTGAGTCAGTGCATCAATCCCGGTTTCTGCTGCCACGTGAGCGGGCATTGAGAGGGTGATTTCAGCGTCAAGAATGGCCAGATCAGGAACCAGTGCCGGCGTTCTCGCGCCGATTTTTAGTTTGTCAGCTGCATAGGTCATTACGGCAAATGGAGTGACTTCTGCGGCCGTTCCGGAGGTTCCGGGTATGCAAATCAACTGGATCAGCTCTCTTGTTTGCGGCAACCCGGATTTAAAGGCGGCTTCCATGTCCAGGCCTGCATACTCATAAAAGAGAGCCATGAGTTTTCCCGCATCCATGGCCGCACCACCGCCGACGGCGATAACCGTGTCCGGTTTGAATTCGCGCATGGCCGCAATCCCTTCGGTTACTGCGAAAAACCCTGGATTGACAGGAACACCGGAGTGCACCATGACATCGATACTCCGCCCCTTCAAGATGCCTTCAATTCTTTCGATAGTTCCATTTGCAAACATCGATTTGCCGCCAGTGACAACAAAGGCACGCTTGCTGTTAATACTCTCCAGCCTGGACAGGGAACCACGTCCGGTGACGATTAAGCGGCCATGGAAGCGAAGTTCTTTCAAAATGAATTTCCTTTCAAAATATCAGGAGCACTACTTGATTAGTCTTGTGCTGCTTATAACCAAGTTGCGTAAGCTGTAAATCACCATGAAAAATCCTGCTACCGGCATGCTGGCGTAGAGGATGGCTTTTGGCATGTTGATGGTTGGCGTCCAGTCAGTAACGCGCAAGGTGATATTGAGGGAGTAGTAGGTAAATACCCCGATAAATATCAGACTGATGAGATTGATTAGAATATCCAGCGCGACGCCCTTTTTTGTTCCTTTGAGCGCCTCGGGTAAAAAGGTGATGGCGAAGTGTTCGTTCTCTCGCCAGAGTGCTGCCGCACCGAGAAACACCATCCAGGCAATCAGCATTTCCATTATTTCGTCGAACCATTCAAATGAAATAATGGGGAAGAAACGGGTAAATACATTAATCGACAACAGGACGAAAATCGTGAACAGTAGGGTGACACTACCCCAACGCAGGACATGTCCGAATACGCGATCCGTTATTCTCAAGATGTGCATGTTTCCCTCTTCGCTTTAGCCGAACATGCGCGGAATCCACAGGACGAGTCCTGGTGAATACGCACAAACGATGGTGACAAGGGTGATGCCGATAATGTAAGGCATCAATTCCCAGCTGAGCTCGCCGATAGGGACCCCGCTGATACTGGACATGGTGTACAGGCACATTCCGACGGGGGGTGTAAGCAGACCGATCATTGAACAAAGGATCATGACGACGCCGAACTGCACCGGATCTATCCCGTATTGCGCGACAATCGGCATGAAAACAGGGATGGTGATGACAAGAACAGCGATGCCTTCCATGAAACAACCAAGAACCAGCAATACGAAAATGAAGATGGCCATGACAACATTGGCGCTGGTCCCCAAGGACGTTAATTCAGTAATTACTGCCTGTGGAATCCGTTGGTAGATCAATAACCAGCTGAAAAAACCGGCAACAGAAATGATGAACATGATCCGGATGGTGAACAGAATGGTTTCCCAGCCGATTCGTGGCAGGTCAGACCATTTGATTTCCTTGTACACCAATATGCCCAGAATTAGTGCATATACGCAGGCGACTACGGAAGCTTCTGTTGGCGTGAAGAATCCGCTCACAATGCCGCCAATGATGATGACTGGTGCCATCAGGGGTAGAAATGCCTGCTTGAAACTTGACAGGATCTCACGCAATGTAGCTTTTTCCTGACGGGGATAGCCACGTTTTCTCGAGACAAAGTACACGGCAACCGCCATGACAAAGGCCATCATGAACCCGGGCAAGAATCCGGCCATGAAGAGTTGTCCTATGGATACTCCTGCAAGGCTTCCGTAGATGACAAAGGGAATGCTAGGTGGTATGACAGGCCCGATGGTGGCAGCAGCTCCGGTGATTGCAGCGGTAAATTTTTTATCAAATCCGCGTTCCGGCATGGCTTTCATCGCCAGCATGCCAAGACCTGCTGCTTCAGCGACTGCAGCACCGCACATGCCTGACATGATGACTGCGGCAACAATAACGACTTGCGCGAGACCGCCCCAGGTGTGGCCGACAAGCGTAGACGCAAAGCGGAAAATTCGGGTGGTGACACCACCCATGTTCATCAGATTGCCGGCCATGATAAAGAATGGGATAGCCAGCAAGGTAAATCCTGTTGTTGAAGAGTACATGCGCTGGGCAATCATCGTCAGGTTCTGGAACTCATCCAGTCCGATGAAAAACAGCATGGCGGTTATGCCCATGCTGACGCCGACATTTACCCCGAGAAACATAAATAAAACCAGAACAGCAAAAATAATCAGCGCCAACATGAATTATTTAACTCCCTTTATTATCTTGAGATAGCGGAACAATCGAGAACCCGGCGGAAAGCTTGATTTGCCGCCGGGTTACCAAAGACCAATAATAATTACTTGGTTTCCTCGGCCATCTTTATAAACGTTTCGACGTTTTCCTTACCTGCATATTGGCCGATGCGATCATAGGCTGGCTGCATTTTTGTCTTGAAGTCGGCTTGCTTCGGGCTTGTTACCTGCATCCCTTTTTCTTTCAACTGGCTGATCAAACCAGCCTCGCTCTTCTGAACTTCGGCACGCATCCAGTCGCCGGCCATTTTGCTTTCTTCCTTGACGACTCTTTGCTGGTCAGGCGTCAGCTTTTCCCAGGTTTTTTTGCTCATGACATGTACCCATGAGTTATAAACGTGGTTGGTGAGCGCCAGATGCTTTTGTGCCTCATAAAACTTGTTGTGAAAGATGACAGACAGCGGGTTTTCCTGCGCATCCACCACGCCCTGTTTCAAGGCCAGGAACAACTCTGGAAATGCAATTTTTGTCACATTGCCACCCAGGGCTTCCATGGCCGCTTGCAACTGAATTTCTGGCGGAGTTCTGATTTTCAGACCCTTGACATCGTCTGGCGCGTTAATCGGCCGAACGCTATTGGTCAAGTTACGGAACCCCCATTCCCAGTTGGACAGGAAGATAAGCCCCTGTTTGTCTAGGTCAGGCGCAGCCCATTGCAGGAAGGGGCCATCCAGAACCTTGTAAGCGTGCTGGGCATCCCTGAAGATGAAGGGCAGCATGACAACCGCGAACTTCTTGGAGTACTTGTCCAGTGCTCCCTGTGTCGGCACGCTCATGTCAATGGCGCCCATGATGTTCTGCTCCAACTGTTCCGGGGGAGAACCCAGTTGGTTGTCAGGAAACACCGAAACGACGACAGCACCGTTTGTCCGTTTCGCGACTGCTTCAGCAAACATTTTTGCTGCCAGATCACCGGGATGCCCTGCAGGTGCATAGTGGCCAAACCTCATCTTGACCGGAGTTTGTGCCTGAACGTCGTTTACCAGGGTTGCGGATGTTGTCAAAAACGCCAAGGCCAGCATGAGACATTGTGTCTTATTCATTTTGATTCCCTCCTTCGAGTTATGGGGTTACTTCTTAAGTTGCCCGTGTTTTTCCATCAGCTCCAGATGTTCTTTTCTGGGCGGTGAAAATATATCGATGCCCTTGAATCCCGTTTTCGTATGACCACCATGGAGCACATTGGCCGGATGAATGCAGACATCACCGGCTTCCATGTGGACGGTTTCGCCGTCAATGTAGTGTTCTTCAGATCCTTCCAGGATGATGAGAATCTGTTCGCAGTCATGCGAGTGAATCGGAAATTCGGCGCCGGCTTCCTGCTCGATGAAACTCACTAGCGTTTGATCCCCCAGGATGAACCTGGTTTTGGCCTTCTCGTTAAAGGCAATGTAAGGAATATCCTTGATGGTTTTGAAGTACTTTTTTGCGTTTGACACGATTGCGACTCCTGAAAATGTGAGGTTGAAAAATTGCAGCGTTACTCGTTTCAATTGATGGCTTTCTGTTTCCTGTCGGACCTGCCGAACGCCATCACGGACAAGACCTTGAATGCAACATTTCGTAAAATATTACTTATTTTATTATTTGTAAAGTTATTTATATTTTAACTATTTTTTAACATCTTATCTGTTTTAATGTTTTTTAAAATATCTTACTATATTGTTTTTTATGTGTTTTATGTAGTTTTAAGGCGATTATAGGTAAGTCCAATCCTGCTTGATTGTTTCCGGCTGGCAAGCACTACTCTCGTCACCCAGGCATTTCCTGAAGCTCGCTCTGGTTTTCTGTATCGTGCCGGCATCCGCAATACCGGCAGCCAGCAGATGATCTAGAAATGATCCGTAATAAGGGTCTATCAGATTGTTTTTGTTATTTTTTTACAGTATAGCGAGGAGCCTCGCGGTCAAGTATCTGCGTTTTCCGTGCGTACGGGTTTCATCTTTCGATCTTGACACAAGAAAATATACGTGCGAGTCTAATTGGTCTTGCCAATAGTGCGGTATTTCATTTGTTCCTTGTATTGGCCTAGCCAAATTGAAATTCGCCTTTGGCGGGATTCATCCACACTTGCACACATGCCGATCAAATCGATTGCTAACCGCCGGCTCTATCGTCAGATTGCTGACCAGATCATCCACCTCATCGAGACTGGAGAATTCAGGCCGGGCAGACGCTTGCCAGCGGAGCGGATTCTGGCTGTTGAATTGGGTGTGAGCCGCCCCTCAGTTCGCGAGGCATTGATCGCTCTGGAAATCGAGGGCTGGATCGACATTTGTGCTGGCGCTGGCGTATTCGTTCTGGAAAGGCGGGAAGCACCGACACCGGACGTTTCCGTAACGATCAGCAACTTGCCGCTGCCCGGGCCTTCTGAGGTGCTTTTCGCCCGTGTCCTGATCGAGCCCGAAGTGGCCGCATTGGCCGCCAGGAACGCTTCTCCTGAATTGCTCGCAGGAATGTCGCGGGCGCTGAGTGACATGGTTTGCTGTTTGGCAAGCGATCTGAAGCATGTCGAATTCGACTACCGCTTCCACTTCAATCTCGCTGAGGCAACCGGCAACGGTGCTCTGGTAGGAAGTATTGAGGCACTGTGGGTCATGCGTGTCAATCCGCTCTCTCCTCGTTTGCAGGATCACTCCCACAATGAAGCGGTCTGGCAGCGCGCAATCATCGAACACCGCGAGATTCTCGAAGCGGTCAAGCGCGGCGACGCCAACGATGCCCGCGCCGCGATGCGCCGTCATTTACGGAATACGCGCGAACGTTTTGTTTCCAACTGGCAAAATACATGATATTTTGTATGTGCCGATTGAAAGAAAACATGCCCACCGAATCCATTGACAGCCGCCGCCTGTACCGCCAGATTGCCGACCAGATAAGCCACGAAATCGAATCCGGGGTATACAAACCGGGGGATCGATTGCCGGCCGAGCGCACGCTGGCCGAGCAGTTGAGCGTCAGCCGTCCAACCGTACGCGAAGCGCTGATCGCACTCGAAGTTGAAGGGCGAGTCGAGATCCGCGGCGGCGCCGGCGTGTTTGTCGTTGAACCCGCGCTGAACAGCATTGCCAATTCAAGCGGAATACCGATACCGGGGCCGTTCGATGTGCTCAGCGCGCGCGATCTGATCGAGTCTGAGGTCGCCGCACTGGCGGCCAGAAATGCATCGGACGCACAGGTGACAGCCATGTCGCAGGCGCTGGGGGATATGGTGTGCTGTCTGGCAAGTGATCCGAAGCATGTGGAATATGATCGCCGCTTTCATTTTGCCCTCGCCGAAGCATCGGGGAATAGTGCACTGGCGATGGCTTCGCAACTGATGTGGTCACTGCGCGAACAGCCTCTCTACCTGCAACTGGAAGTACACTTCCATACCGAGGCGATCTGGCAGCGGTTGATCATCGAGCACCGCGAGATCCTGGCCGCGGTGAAGTCCAGAGACGCGAAAGCAGCCCGGGCGGCAATGCACCGACATATGAAGATTGCCAGGAAGCGTTTCGTTTCCAGTTGGCAAGAGGCTCCTGCAGCACAATAACGGCAGTGATTTTCAAGAGGCCCACCGAGTCCTGCCTGGCTCCCGTCCGGTTTATGCCGTATAAATAATTCCGTAGCGCCTGGTCCACGCATGAACACGGTGCTGAATTGCCCATTCTCAGAATACGATGGGCGAAACCAGATTACGTAATAGCGCCACGACGCTCCACCCGGCAATGGCGCTGGTTTTGGAGTAGATGTCCACGACTACGCGTATTTCGTCGCCGATCACTTCGATCCGGTGGTCATCGCCCTTGAAGCCCGGCACGCTTTGGATGGTGACGGTGGTTTTTTCCGGACCGGTGGTTGCCAGCGCGGTGGCTACGGCCACATTAGCCCTGGTAGGGAAAAGCGCGATGGCCTCTTTTGCACTGCCGAAAAAAACCTGTGATTTTTCGCTATCATTCATCAGGCTTTCCGTGAAAAAGGGCGTACCCTTCAGCGAAGCGGGCCCTCTTTCAGTGGTAATGCTGGATTGAATGCTGCTCATCAACGCGGCAGTGCGCAGGACATCGAAGCCGCCGATGGCACCGGATGCCAGATGTACCCGGGTACCGGTCTCCCGTGCAACCTGTTTGGTTTTTTCGTAGAAATCGGCGTCAGCAAATGCGCCTATGGACAGGACGATCAGGTTACTGCCGTTTCTGAGCACTTTTTCCGTGATGTCCTTCATCACGGCGGGAGAAGCGGCTTCCACGACGTAATCCGGAGCCAATGCCAGCAACTCTTCCAGCTTAGTGCACGCCATGCATCCCGCGTTTTCTGCCAGGAGTTCAGCGGATTCGCGAGAACGGCTCGTACAGCCGACAATTTCGTAGTCCTCAAGCAAGCCATTGCGCCATGCGTCCACGACGATAGTTCCCAGAAATCCGCATCCGACGATGCCCAGTTTCACTTTTCTCATGCGTTCTCCAAAAATGGTCCTGCTATCGAAGTCAGTTCTCACGGTTGCATTATGTGGAAAAAAACAATTGTCCACGAGCAGTCTGTACGTCGCCCCGATTTATTCCGCGCTCAATCAGCATGTTCTTTTGTGCTGATGTCCAATAGAATGTTCAGCGTTCGATCATTCCTGATGTGTATCAATCATAACAGTTGGGGAAAGCATGTTCAAAACCGCAAAGATCACGACCCTGCTAGCGTGGGGTTTCGGCTTGGTGATTGCCTTGATTGCCGGCATGACGTTCATCGTCTTCCTGAAAAGCGACAGCGTTAACCAGAATGCTTCACGCATGGCGGATGATGTCAATCCGAAGGTGACCGCTGCGGCCACAATCCGCCTGGCCATCATGCGTAACTGGTCGAATACCTTGCTGCTGGCTCAGATTACAGACAGTGCCGAAGCCAAGCGCATCGCCGAGGACATGGCTGAAAACAGCAAGGTAATCACTGAAAAATTCAATCTTCTCGAAAAGGGCATGACCAATGAACCGGGTAAATCCCTGCTCGCTGCGACATTGAAGGCACGGCAGGAGTACACCGACATTCGCAAGAAATATCTCGAACTGCTCAAGACTGGTGCAAAAGAGGACGCCAGTCAGCTCCTCGTGACCAGCGTGCGTGTAGCCGTTCGTACCTATGCCGATGCCATCGGCAAGGTGTTTGAATCTGAGTCAGGGAAAATGGTCAGCGTCAGTAACGATACACTTGCACAGTCGTCCCTCCTCAAGACAAGTTCGCTTGCCATCGCGTTCATCGTCGTGCTTGTTTCAGTTCTTGCCGCCTATATCGTCGGGAAATCTGTTCACAGCATCCTCGGCGGCGACGCGCATTACGCGAACAATATCGCCCGGGAAATTGCCAGCGGCAACCTCTGCGTCGAAGTCACCGCTCAGGCGAATAATTCGAACAGTCTCCTTTATTCCATGAAGACCATGCGCGACAAGCTGCGCGAGATGGTGATGGCTATTCAGGCCAGCGCCGAGCAAGTCGGACAGTCGGCGCAGCAATTGGCAGAGACATCGAGTGCGGTGGCAGCGGCATCCGCGCAACAGAGCGAGGCGACAAGCGCGACCGCTGCCGCTGTCGAGCAAATGACAGTTGGGATAGAAAGTATTTCCAATAGCGCGCAAAGTGCCAAGACGTATTCGCAAGAGGCGTCAGGCCTGTCACAGAAAGGTGGCGAAGTCATCCATGGTGCGGCGTCGGAAATGGAGAAGATTGCCGAGTCAGTCGAATCGTCTTCGGCTATCATCAGCGGCCTTGAACAACAATCCAACGAGATCTCGACAATCGTGAGTGTCATCAAGGAGATTGCTGACCAAACCAATCTGTTGGCCCTTAACGCCGCCATCGAAGCAGCACGTGCCGGGGAGCAAGGTCGCGGCTTCGCCGTAGTTGCCGATGAAGTCCGCAAACTGGCCGAGAGGACGAGTCAATCAACCGAGCAAGTGACTCAGACCATAGTCAAGATCCAGACGGGAACGAAATCGGCTGTCGAAAGCATGATGGCCGGCGTCAGTCAGGTCAAGTCGGGAACCACGCTAGCCAACCAGGCCGGCGAGTCGATCAAGGAAATTCAGGCCGGCGCTGAACACGTGGTGGGGGTCGTCAGTGACATCTCCAGCGCGCTCCAGGAACAAAGCAAGGCCAGTGCCGAGATCGCACGCAACATTGAAAACATCGCCCAGATGGTTGAGGAGAATAATTTATCTTCGGAACAGGCGGCTTCTGCGGCTCAACAACTCCAGAGGCTTGCCATGGAGTTGTCTGCCTCGGTCAGGTCGTTCCGTGTTTAAGCTCATGGATTGATTTTCTCGATTACGGCGTTACCACCAAATGAACGTTCCCGAATTTCGCGCGACCCCAGCCATGCAACGCATTCTTCGTGTGCTCGAGAAGAAATCCAGCATGTCGATCTCGGACATCTCATCGGAAGCGTTTGTCGGAGTCACCACTCTCGCCTGCGGCGGCTATATTCAGACCCTGAGAAAAGAACAACTGATCTATGTCAGTGGCTGGCGTAAAGTCAAAGGTCGGTTCTCGACGCCGCTCTTCAGCCGGGGCAACCTGGCTGATGTTCCCCGGCCTCAGGTGGATGAAACAAGCCGGGACGCGCCGGGAATGCACCGGATTCTCGAAACGCTCGAACACTATGGCGCCCTGACGTATCGCGAAATTGCCCAGTTTTCCGGACTTTCCATCAATACCGTCAAGAACAGCGGCTATCTGGAGGCCCTGATTGCTCAGTCGCGTATCCATATTGGTGGATGGCGGCGATCACGCAAGGGACCCATGTCTCCGATTTATTTCCACGGATCTGGCGCGTCGGTAGCCAAACCTCAAGCGATGACAGGGCTCGAGAAATGCAGGCGGCATCGGAGCAGAGCGAAGATAGCAGCTCAAGGTTATGGCTTGACATCTCAGATGATCTCGTTATCAGCGGCACTACCATCGAAACATGACCCTTGCCGTACGGAAGCATGAGCTTCGACAAATCCCTTCAGCTTGCTTCTGAATTGACTGCCTTCGATCTGCAAATCACATGAATCCTGAAACCATTCTTGCTTTTTCTGCTGTCGCCATCATCGCGGTTCTCAGCCCTGGCCCCGCCATTCTGCTGGCACTGCGTAATGGCATCGCCTTCGGCATGCGCGCTGTCGTCTGGTCTTCTCTGGGCAATGTTTCCGGGCTCTTCTGCCTGTCCTCTGCGGCGATGCTTGGCCTCGGGCTGCTGCTCAAGTCCTCCGCTGTCTTGTTTGGCCTGGTCAAACTTTTCGGGGCGATGTATCTCTTCTACATGGGCGTGCGACACTTGCTGGGCCGGACTTCCGTAATGACGGTACAGACCGGAGAGGGAATAAATGTTGCAGCGCCGAAGCCACACCAGTTGTTTCGTGAAGCTCTTCTCATCGCCGTCACCAATCCCAAGCCCATCCTCTTTTTTACGGCGCTCTTCCCGCAATTCATCAGCACCAGCGCCCCGCTACTACCCCAGTTCTTCATTCTCACCGGAGTTTTCATGACCCTGTCTTTCAGCGCGCTGCTCGGCTATGCGATGGTCGCTGCACGCGCACGCGCCTTGCTGCTGCGTCCGCTCTTCGCCCGCTGGGTCGACCGCGTGGTCGGTATGGTCTTTATTTCTTTCGCTGCGGCACTTCTTGCGCTGCGACGCCAGGTCGCCTGACGTACGCTCGCATCGGTCGCCGGACACTCACAATGGTCGACCCTATTATTCAGCCCCGAGATACGCCTTGCGTATGGCCGGGTTGCTCAGCAATTCCTGCCCCTGCCCTTCGAGCACGATAGCTCCGTTTTCAAGCACGTAGGCGTAATCGCAGAGCGCCAGCGCCTTCTTGGCGTTTTGTTCAACCAGCAGAATGGTCTTGCCGCCCTTGTCGCGGATTTCGCGGATCAGCTCGAACACGGCCTTGACGACCAGCGGTGCCAGCCCCAGAGACGGTTCGTCGAGCAGGACCAGTCCGGGATCGGACATCAGCCCGCGGGCGATGGCCAGCATCTGCTGCTCGCCGCCGGAAAGTGTTCCGGCCTGTTGCTGGAGACGTTCGGCGAGAATCGGGAAGCGCGCATACATGGCGTCGCGGCGTTGCTCGACCAGCTTCTTGTCGTGAACAATGTAGGCGCCGGCAAGCAGGTTTTCCTCGATGGTAAAGCCGGGGAAAATCTTTCGCCCTTCGGGTATATGCGCCAGGCCTGCGCGGATGATATTGCAGGCCTTGGCCGGCAGGGGCTTGCCACTAAAGAGGATGGAACCTGACTTGGGCTTGACGATGCCGGACAGGGTGTTGAGTAGTGTTGTTTTGCCCGCACCGTTGGCGCCGATGATGGAAACGATTGAACCTTCATCCACCTTCAGATTGACTCCGCGCAAGGCCTGCACCGGGCCGTAGGAGACATGGAGATCTTGAACCGTCAGATAGGACACGGCTTATTCCTCTTCACCGATATAGGCTTCAATGACTTCGGGATTGCGGCGCACCGCTTCCGGTTCACCGCTGGCCAGAAGTTTTCCGAAACTGAGAACAAATAATTTGTGGCTGAGATTCATCACCACTTCCATGCGATGTTCGATGAAAACGATGGTGAAATTGAAGCGTTCGTGCAGACGGCGAACGAGGTCGATGAATTCGCGGACTTCACTGGGATTCAATCCCGCCGCCGGCTCATCGAGCAGAATCACCTTCGGTTGGATGGCCAGTGCCCGCGCCAGTTCGAGCTTGCGCTGCAGGCCGTAGGGCAGTGATTCCGGGCGCGCATCCTCCATTCCGGCGAGGCCCACCAGATCGAGGTATTCGCGCGCTTTCTGCGCGGCCTGCCGGTCGGCGGCGCGTTTTGCCGGCAGGGCAAGAATGGCCGAGAAGAAATTGTAGGGTGCGTAAGGGTCAGACGCGGTCATCACGTTTTCGAGAACGTTGAGCCCCTTGAAGAGACGGATGTTCTGGAAGGTACGGCCGATGCCCTGACGCGCAATGGCATCCTGCCGCCAGCCGGTAAGCTCGATGCCATCGAGTACAACGCTGCCCTTATCCGGCGCATAAACGCCGGTGATCAGGTTGAAGACCGTCGTCTTGCCGGCGCCGTTCGGGCCGATGATGCCGACGATCTCGCCGGGTTTGGCATCGAAGGAAAAATCCTCAACCGCTTTTACGCCACCAAAGGCCAGGCACAGGCCGGTGGCTTGCAGCAAGCCACGCGTGGAAGACGTAGTCATGGCAGTCCTCCTTGTACGGGCTTGCGTTTTTTCCAGAGGCGACTGATTTCCCAGTCGCCGAAAATGCCGTTGGGCCGGAAATTGATGATCAGCAGCACGATGATGCAGTAGATGAGAATTCGCCAGGCCGAGGCAAAGCGCAACAGTTCAGGCAGGCTGGTCAGGATGACGGCCGAAACCATAGCACCGGTCAGGCTGTTGATGCCGCCGACAAAAACGATGATCAGCCACTCGGCCGACACCGTCCAGTTGTAATAACCGGGTTCAAGGTATTGCGAATAGAAGGCGTACAGCACCCCGGCATAGCCGGTGATGGCACTGGCAAACAGGAAGGTAACGAGTTTCATGCGATTGACGTCGATACCCATCGAGCGCGCCGCCAGTTCGTCGGTTCTCAGCGCCAGACACTGGCGTCCATATTTGGAGTTCTTGTAGCAGGCGACGAGGAACAGACAGCAGACGACACTGACTATCACCAGCGGCAGATCGACGCGCTTGGGAATGCCGACCAGCCCTTCAGCACCGCCGGTCAATTGTGCCGAATTGTTGAGCACGGAGATGATGGCTTCGCCAAAACCGAAGGTAACCAGCGAAATGTAGTCCCGCCGCAGGCGCACCGTCGGCATGCCAACCAACAGGCCGGTTAGCATTGCCGCCGCTGAACCGACAAGAGCGACGAGCGGGAACGGCAGGCCGAATTTCAATGTCAGCATCGCCGAAACGTAGCCGCCCACGGCCATGAACGCCGCCTGCCCGAAGGAAAACTGGCCGGTCAGCCCGGTGACCATATAGGTACCCATGACCCCGATCATGGTGATGCCGGTCAGGGTCAGTATCGAATAAATGTAATCCATAGAGGTGTCCCGAATTCCTGTCCCGACGGCCTAGGCTTTTTCCTGCACGATCACGCCGGCAATGCCGCGCGGCCGCACGAGAAGGAAAACCAGCATGATCACGAACACACAGGCCGGCATCCAGCCCGAACCGACCATGCCGATCAGTGCCACTTCGACGATGCCCAGCAGCAAGGCGCCGATCACGGCCCCGGTGATGTTGCCCAGACCGCCGATCACCGAGGCGATGAACCCCTTGACCACCAGTTGCCCCAACTGCGGATAGAGTGAATAGTTCATGCCGAGAAAAACGCCGCTGATGCCGCCCAGCGCACCGGACATGGCGAAAGTGGCCATCACCACACGGTCAGCGTCGATGCCCATCAGGCTGGCGGTATTGACGTCGAAAGATACGGTACGCACGGCGAGACCGAGTTTGGTTCGATACAGCACGAACAGCAAGATAGCCAGTGCCGCTGCGGAGAACAACAGGGTCACGAAATCGGCAACGGAGAACGACATGCCAAGAATTTCGATGTTCTTGGAGGAAAAGAAAACCGGATAGGAGTAAAAATTGCTGGAGGCAAAAATGGTGATGATGTTTTCCAGCAGGATGCCGAGCGTGATCGAAGAAATGAAATAGTAGATCACTGGCGCCTGGTTGCGACGCAACCGGCGAAAGCCGACGCGCTCGATACCGACAGCGGTAATCGCTCCGGCCACTGCGGCGGTGAGGACAACCGCCAGGAACATCACACTGCCGCTGATTCTGCCGTCGAAAATCCAGATGTAGGCCAGATAGCCTGCGTAGGCGGTGAATGACATGACACCGCCGTGCGAAAAATTCGAGAATTTCAGTATGTTGAAGACCAGGGCGAAGCCGACCGCAACCAGCGAATAAACCGCTCCCAGCGACAATCCAAAGAAAATATTTTGCAGCATGGCTTCCCTTTGTCAGGAAAAGGGCGCGGTCAATTGCTGGCCGCGCCCGGTTCTTCTACCGAATACAATTCACACAGCGTTTACTTGTGTGACTCCGGCACGTAACGACCGATTTCGAGATACTTGCCGTTTTCGATCTTGTACATGACCATCGACAAGCCAAGCGGCTGGTGCGTTTTTTCCGATAACGTGAGCACGCCCGTGGTGCCCTGCACATTCTTGACTTTCGACAGGCCGGCGATAATCTGCGGGCCCGAGGCGCCACCGCCAAGCTCGATCGCCTTGAGGATCACGGTCACCTTGTCGTAGCCAAGATAGGCTTTGTTGATCGGGTCTTCATTGAACTTTGCCTTGTACGCGTTGCGCACTTCGGTGAGTTGGGGTTCCTTGTCCGAGAAGTTGTTGGCGAAATAGATGTTGTGCGCCGCTTCCGGATCACCGACGAGGGTGGCGAAGGGAGGCGCCGCATCAAGTCCGCTGACCATCGGCAGATTAAGACCGATCTGCTTGGCCTGCTTGACGGTGATCACCAGATCCTGCGTGTAGTTGGGAATGTAGAGGACATCGGCACCCGCGCTCTTTATCTTGTTCAGTTGAGCACGGTAATCCTTGTCGCTCTTGGTGTAGGTTTCCTCGGCAACCACCGAACCACCACGCTTTTCAATATAGGCCTTGAATGGCTTGAGCATGGAAACGGCAAAAGCGTTCGACTGATCGTAGAGAACCGCGAATTTCTTGAAGCCGAGTTTTTCGTTGGCATAGCTGGCAATGATTTCGGCGTACTGGGTACTGGTCGGCTGGATCAGGAACATGGATGGCTGAGGATTGCCGTTTTCCTGCACCGTAACTCGCGGGTCAATAAAGCTGCCGACGACCGGAATCTTCTTCTCATTGGCGATGGGCGCAATGGCCAGACCGATGTTAGAAACGGGTGGGCCGAGAACGGCCACCGCCATTTCGTGGTCGATCAGCCGGTTGAAGGCCTTGATGGCTTCCTGGACATTGCCTTTGGTATCAACGGTCACCAGCTTGATCTTGTCGCCCTTGAAGCCGCCGCCGGCATTGACCTTCTCGACGGCCAGTTCTGCACCGCGAGTAACGGCATTGCCAAGCACCGACGTGGGGCCACTCAGATCCTGCAGGTTACCCAGAACGATTTCGCCAGCCATGGCCAGACCGGACCAGGCAAACAGCATGAGCAATAACGATTTAACTTTAAATCCCCGGTTTTGCATGTTAGATCCTCCATTATCAATTGACATCCGGATGCGTTGATCAGCGCGAACTGGCCACAGACCACATGGACAGGCCATCACCGAACAGAGCGTACAACTTCTCACGCACCCCCGGTAAAGCAAACACCACTTGTCATACAAAAAAACACTGGATATCCTATTCTACAAGTAACAGCACGCAACAGAAGCCAGCGCTGGTAGCAAAACAGTCATCCGATGAAATTGATTCTAATTAACTACTCAGTAACATGCAACTGCTTTTTGAAGGCAATTCATCTGCGCCTGTCGAGATCAGGACTGAAGCTCGATAATATACCGGGAAGACGTACAGAAATTTCCCTAGTCCCATGAAATAAAGCATTTTGCATCATGAATTGCGATTTTGAAGACGAATTGCCATTGACCGGCATCAGGCGGCGTTGACAGCAAAAGTCGAATCCGTTAAATTTGACTCTAATTAACCGTTTGGTAACATTAAGCAGGTGTGGCAAGCATAGCTCTTCCGGCAGGTAATCTTCATTCCCGCGCTCAAGCGCACCGGATCCCATAGCGGGCTGAATTTCCCCGCAGACCGGAAATACTGTTGATAGTCTTGTTTTCTTGAGAGGAATTGAAATGGCGCAACACCGAATTGGCATCATCATGCACGGCGTCACCGGGCGCATGGGCATGAACCAGCACTTGATCCGCTCCATTGTCGCCATCCGCGCACAGGGCGGTGTCACGCTGTCCAATGGCGACCGGGTGATGCCCGATCCGATCCTGATCGGGCGCAACGCGGAAAAAATTGCTGATCTTGCCAGGCACTACAAGATCGAGCGCTGGGGGACCGACCTCGACCTCGCCCTGCAAAACAAGGACGACACTGTCTTTTTTGACGCCGCCACGACACAGATGCGCCCCACCCTGCTGGCCAGGGCCATTGCGGCGGGCAAGCATGTTTACTGCGAAAAACCCGTGGCAACTAACCTGAAGGAAGCCTTGAATATCTACACGCTGGCCAAAAAGGCCGGCATCAAACATGGCGTCGTACAGGACAAGCTGTTCCTGCCGGGTCTGCAGAAACTCAAATTGCTCAACGATTCCGGATTTTTCGGCCGCATTCTTTCGGTACGCGGCGAATTCGGCTACTGGGTATTCGAAGGCGACCTGCAACCGATCCAGCGCCCCTCCTGGAATTACAGGAGCGCAGACGGCGGCGGCATCATCCTCGACATGCTCTGTCACTGGCGTTATGTGCTCGACAATTTGTTCGGTGAAGTGAAATCGCTGTCCTGCCTCGGAGCAACCCACATTCCCGAACGCTTCGACGAAGAGGGCAAGAAATACCAGGCCACCGCCGACGATGCGGCTTACGCCACCTTCGAGCTGGAAGGCGGCGTCATCGCCCAGATCAACAGTTCATGGACCACACGCGTACGCCGCGACGACCTGGTGACCTTCCATGTCGATGGCACACACGGTTCCGCCGTTGCCGGTCTGACCGATTGTCTGACACAGGCCCGCGTGAATACGCCGAAGCCGGTGTGGAGCCCTGACACCCGACAACCGATCAATTTCTTCGAAGGCTGGGCAGCGGTTCCCGATACCCGGATTCATGACAATGCCTTCAAGGTGCAATGGGAACTGTTCATCCGGCACGTGGTTGAGGATGCACCGTTCAAATGGAATCTGCTTGAAGGCGCAAAAGGCGTGCAACTGGTCGAATGTGCGCTCGAATCGTGGAAGCAACGGCGCTGGATCGATGTGCCGGAGATTGCCGCCTGATCTCCGGGCATTCATCCCAGAATATCAAGTATGCGAAATCAGGGGAAAAATCCGTTCGTAATGAACTTGTCACCCAAAAGGACTTGAACCCAAAGCCCCGTTGCCTTCGGTGCATCGAACCATGAATGGCCCCTCGAAGGCGTGCGCCACTTACCTTGCATGGAGTCAGCCAATGCGTGATTTCTCCTTGAATCATGAAGCCCTCTCGCTCAATACGGCGACCGTCAGGAAGCAGTGGTCGCTGGACCGCATCATCGAGGAGTGTGCGCGGCGGGACATCCGGGCGATCAGCCCGTGGCGTGACCAGGTGGCCCTGGTCGGGATAGACCATATTGCGCGTCAGTTACGTGAAACCGGGATCAAACTCTCCGGGTACTGCCGCGGAGGATTTTTTCCCGCGGCCGACAAACCCGGCTTGCAAGCGGCGCTGGACGACAACCGGCGGGCCATTGACGAAGCCAAACTGCTCAACGCTCCCTGCCTGGTTCTCGTCGTCGGTTCATTGCCCGGCGCGCTGACCGGCCCCCCGGCCTATCACGATATTTCTCGCGCCCGCAGCGAGGTCCGTGACGGCATCGCGGCGTCGCTGGAGTATGCAAGACAGGTGGATATGCCGCTGGCGATCGAACCCCTGCATCCGATGCAGGCGGCAGAACGTGCCTGTATCAATACGCTGGAACAGGCGCTCGACCTGTGCGATGAACTCGATCCGGGCCGCAGCGGCTCGCTCGGCGTTGCCGTCGACCTCTATCACGTATGGTGGGACCCCAAGCTCGCGGCACAGATCGTCCGTGCCGGGGCTGATCGCCTGCTGGCTTATCATGTCTGCGACTGGCTCGCGCCAACCCGCGACCTGCTCAACGACCGCGGCATGATGGGTGACGGCATCATTGAACTGAAAAAATGCCGGCGCTGGATGGAAGAGGCCGGGTTCACCGGCTATTCGGAAGTCGAGATCTTTTCCGACACCTGGTGGCAGAAACCGGGTGAATACGTTCTGGATACCTGTATTGAACGGCACCTGACCGTTGTTTAGAACGCGTGGTGATGTACATTATCCAACGAAAGGGAAAATTTCATGACTGAAAACAAGGTA
>JAIFKU010000042.1 GCA_020049495.1 Accumulibacter sp. | reverse complement strand
TGGCCAGCTATTTTGAACTGGACGAATTCGACAAGCTTGTGGCCATGCTCGGCCAGATGAACGACAAGGCACCCAAAGACCCGGAACTGACCGCATTGACGGCCTTGTATTCCGCTGCCATCAGCAATGCACGTGCCCCTGAGAAACGCTAGGTTGGACAGCCGATTCGTCCATCATGGGCTTACGCTGAAGAACTACTTGAAAATGATGACCTCTTCGCGCTGTGACTCTTCACGCGGACGGGGGGCGTTTTGATCGGCTCCATCGGCATATATTCCACTTAACTGTTCTTCGAGCTGACGGCTGACGTCTTCGCCCAGGCTCTTGGAAACTTCCGAAACCACCTTGCCACGGTTCAGGACGACGCGGCCGCCACGACTTGACAATAATTTCACGTCCTGCCCTGTACCCATCGCGCTGAACGAGGACTTGACCTTGAAATTCCTGGTACTGATCAGGCTGAACTCGCCGACCAGTTCAAGGCTCAAGGTGTGCGAGACCGAATTGGTGTGTTCGACTGGATTGGCTTCCTGACGGAATTCGATGCTGTTGATGCTTCCGAAAAGAACATAATCGGCACCGGCATACATCCCCTTCTTGATGCGGCCGATGATGTCATAGAGCTTTTCGTTATTCTTTGCGTCGGTAAAGGGCCTGCCTTGAACCACTTCAAAGCGTCCTGATCTGAGAATTCCACCTTTGATGTCAGCGGTGAATTTTCTCAGCTCACCCCGGTCGATGTAGCTGACCGTGCCTTCGGCTTCGTAGTAGCTGCTTTCCGATTTGGCGTTGACTGAACCACTGCTGCGCCTTGAAGAGGAATAATCGGATTCACGCTCGCTTTCTCTGCCTGAAGCGCGCAGTGACGATTTTTCGGACGCCGAGACGACCCGAAAATACTCACTGACACGCTCCTCGTAGGCCAGATCGGTCACGGACACCTTAGGAGGGGGCGCGGCAGCGGCAATAAGGCTGACTGATGCCAGCAAAGCGCATGCTCCCGCCCGAAAAAACCAAATGGCAATCATTTCAGGTTCTCCTGTTTACCGTGAAGATCTCGTGATCAACGCTTGGCTGACTTGCGAATGTCCTTTTCATCCGACCATTCGACGATTCCACTCTCGATTTCAATGAGGCGAAGATTCATCTTGTAGTAAACGTCCTTGATGTCGCTGCTCCTCTTGACAATCGAAGAGATACTGCCGTCCAGACGGAACTTGGCTCCCTGCATCTTGCCCATCTTGACCGTCTTGGACTTGTCGTACAAACCGGACTGGTTCTGCCGACTCAGCTCACTCACCTGGTTCTGCATGTCTTCGCCTTCGATGACATAACGAACGCCGTTCTTTTGCAATTGGGTCAACACCGTATCGGTAATCAGTCGCGTATCAAAATATTCACTGGTCTTGTTCTTGACCGGGGACGCCATCATGAGACCACGCTTCCTGATCAGATCCTGAATGACCGGGTGCTGGATCAGTGACTGGGTCATTTTCTCGGAGATCATCTGGATATCAGTCGATCCCAGATCGGTAGTGACGGTTTCGACGGCCTTGGCATCACCGTAACTCACCCCACTTGAACCAGTCGTCGGCGAAGTCGTCTGACAGCCGGCCAGTGCAAGCAACAGAACGCCCGCGATAAAATGCGTACGGTGTACAGAACCAATTTTTGAGCCCATCGTTTCCTCCTGATTGAGATTTTATTTCTTCCTGAAATGGAACAATACCGGCTTTGAAATGAGTTGCCACTACTAATTGGGACTTTGCAGGATCAAGCGGAAATCGGTCGCCTTGAAGGTTGGTGATACAACACTGATGACCTGCTTTTGCTCACCGTAGATGATTACCGGTTTCCAGGGTTCTTCGTCCCAAACGGTAAACCCGTCACGATCCAGCCACTTGAAACGATAGTATAGCTGCTGATTGCCTGAACTCGAATTAGTGATCTCGGCCTGAATGCGCAGCAGATTGTCTCGGCGCGCAGCCCGCAAATCGGTCACTTTAAGATAAGTCATCTTGCCCTGCTCTTCAATTTTGCTGGCTATCGATGGCCCGCCACCGGGTTCCGCTGCCGCCATGGCCATCGGCTGTGGCGCAGGCGCAGATTCTCCGCCACGACTGACCGTCTGGCTCAGAGCGGCGACACGACGACTGGCGAGTGAGGCAAACTGACCGTTAGGATACTTGCTGAGATAATCCTTATAGTCTTCGGCTTGCTTGCTGTCCTTGATGCTGTCCCAGAAAGACAGTTCAACGGCCTTCGGGTCAACAGCCTGGACCACCGTCGTGGCGCTGCCTTTTGCGCTGGGGGGAGACGGCGCCAGCGTTTGTGACGGTGAGGGTCCGGCGACAAAATAGAAATCGCCGTCGGACTGATCGTACATCGCAGGATCCTGGTCATGACCGACCGATTTAGCCTTTTGTTTCACAATTGACCGCGTTTTTCGCAGCGCTTCGGTACTGCTGACACCTGGCTGGGAGATCATCGGCAGGAACTCCCGGGTAAACAGTCCGTTCGGGTTGTTGTCGTTGCTGTCCAGGCTGTCGAGCGCCTCCTGATTGGCGCCCGCAGAGAAAAGCACGGTTTGTCCACTCGGAGAGTTGGTCATCGCCAGACCACGCGTTGCCCCAATCGAACGCCCGGCCTTTTTCGGCAAAGGGTTGTTCCGGCAGGCGTCGAGCACCAGCAGGGTATATTTTGCCTTGGCGTCTGCCAGCTTGTCCTGCAGCCTAGGCACGCTGACCGCCTGATCACCGACGTCCGCAGGGTCGCGCGGAGGATCCATGTCGACCGGAATGAGATAATTCTGATTGTCGATCTGTACCCCGTGCCCGGCGTAGAAAAATACGCCAACGCCGCCGCCGGAAACACTCTGGACGAACTCGTTGATCGCCTGGTTCATCTTCTTCTGGCCGACATTGTTGAATGCCTGAACCTCAAAACCGACTTTGCGCAGCTCGGCGGCAACGGAGTTCGCGTCATTGACGGCTTTTTCCAGTTTGGGGAGACTCTGGTAGGTATTGTTGCCAATAACCAGAGCGACTCGGCGCTCAGCCGCTGCCAACAGTTCGCCAGAGAGGGTCAGCAAGCAGCAGAAAAAGAGCAAGTGACGTTTCATGAAGTTCTCCGCAGATATGTCATTTTCACGGTAATGGCCTATTGGGCTTTTTTACCGGCTTGCTTGCCGGCTTGGCTACCGGTTTTTTGATCACTTTTTGGGGTTCGGGCTCAGGCATTGCCACAGGGGTGATGATACGTCCCAGAATATTCGGCTGACCGACAAAAACAGCTCCGCCTGTAATACGAATCGGTATGATCGAGAAACTGCTCCCAATGTCCACTTCCTTCTTGTAGGTTCCTGCACCGGTTTGAAATTCGACCATCTGACGGCCTTGAGGAAGCGTGGCACGGGCCACGGAAATACGCTCCGGCAAGGTTCGCCAGCTTCGATCATCGGCCTGCTCGCTAACCACGCTTGCCACGTTGGCAATGAGTCCCAAGGCCAGCCCACCCTTGTTGGCCTGTTCCTGAGCAACGGATTTGAGTACCGCCCGGATGACAGAACGCAGAAGAATTCCCGGCATTTGATCCTTGAGCTGACGCCTGGCCATCGCATCAATGTTGGTCAGCGTTTCGACGGGAAGCTGACGTCCGCTTACGGAAACCGCGGAGGGTACGAAACTTCGACCTTCCGATTTGATGATCGGGAAGGAGAGCGGTGTAACAACAAGGCCCTTCTGTCGTGGAATCGGAATGGGAATGGTGATCGATTTCCAGGCGGGTGCGAAGCCGGATTCAATGACAAACAGGACGTCAGATTCCTTTGCACCCGGTCGGCGGCGGCCAACGTCCTTCAAACCGGCCTGTACGATGCTGGAATCCGGTGCCAGATTCAGCGCGTTGCGATAGCCCGGTTCCGCGAGCGAGGACTCGCCGGTCACTTCAAAAAAGTACCCGGCCAGGTAATGAGAAAAGGCGTTCTGGAAACCGTTCTTCAGACTGTTGACCTCCGGCGTATCCAGTTCGGCCATCGGATAGTCCTTCATCTGCTT
Source organism: Accumulibacter sp. (assembly GCA_020049495.1). GTDB lineage: Bacteria > Pseudomonadota > Gammaproteobacteria > Burkholderiales > Rhodocyclaceae > Propionivibrio. Next base: position 1,354 of record JAIFKU010000042.1, on the reverse strand, counting down.
GACATCGGCACTGACCTGTTGGTTTTTGGCGTCTTCCTGCAGCTTATCGTATTCCTTCTCGCGGAAACTCTCGATCAGCTTTTCCCTTTCGTAGGTCTTCTTCATTTCGATGCGGGCCAGATCGTAATTACCCTGCATGATGTGGCTCAAGGTCAGGCTGGTGGACAGCATCACCTTTTCGTAATCCTGACCGTCGTAGCGCCGTGTCTTGTCGTTGACCAGAAAACTGCCGATGTCGCCGATCACTTTGGAAGGATCGGATTTGACGCTGTCCTCCCATTCACGGACAAACTCATCGGCCTTCAGCCAGGCTTCCTGCCCACCCGGATAATTGCTGTCCAGCGTCAGTATTTCTCCCTTTTCGAGATAATAGAGAATGTCTTTGTCTTTGCTAATGACGCCCGGCGTATTGTTCTTTTCGAGTTGTTCAATCGCCTGTTTGACAGAGCCGCTCCTGACAAGCTGGACCGTCTCCTTCAGTTCGCCATCGTACTGACGCATCGCATTCCCGGCACAGCCGGCCAGAAGAGTTAACAGCGACAGCAGAATCGGTACCCTGAAATTCATTTGAATCCCCTCAACATTTTTACCACTTTATTACTTGGTGATCGCCTCGTTGCGCCCGGAAAACTTGTCGCTCATGCGTAGCGCGGCATCGCTGAACTCACCCTGCGGCTTTTCGACGCAATAGCGGTCGACAAAGTTTTCGACGGTACCGGTCGACATGGCAGAAACCTGTTGGCTCTGGTTGGCATAATTATGCCCGGTCAACAGTCCACGTATCCAGGCCAGATAGATCTTTCGTTGCTCAGCATCGTCCTTCGATTTGACCCAGGCGCGACATGACATGTCATCGAAGCCCATGGTTTTCACCGGTGCGGCAATTGCGCCTGTAACCATCAGTGCAGCGAGCAAAAAAGAGCGGGAGAGGGCAGACATTCGATTCAACATAACATATCCATCAGCTTTCAATACACTTGGCAATTCGCCAATTCTCGTCCTAATACCTCTCGACGTCTAGGAGAGAGATTAACAGGTACAATTTAGGACGTGAATCATCTTCGGCTTTAGGTCAAAATTTCATGACAGGTCATCTCTACATTGTGGCAGCACCGTCAGGCGCCGGGAAAACAACCCTGGTGCGACTGCTGCTCAAGAACGATTCCGGAATCCGTTTGTCCATCTCAAGTACAACGCGGGCGCCACGACCCGGCGAGAAGGATGGCCGTGAGTACTATTTTGTTGATGTCCCCAGTTTCCTCGAGAAGGTCAACCGGGGCGAGTTTCTTGAGTGGGCAGAAGTGCATGGCAACTACTATGGAACCTCCAGAAGCTGGATTGAAACCGAAATGAG
>JAIFKU010000157.1 GCA_020049495.1 Accumulibacter sp. | reverse complement strand
TTTACCGGCATCTGCTGGCGCGTGGACGGATCAGCGTCGACCCGACGCTCAAGATCGCCATGCCGGCCAAACCGTCCCGCTTGCCCAAGGTGCTCTCGGAAATCCAGGTTGAGGCCCTGCTTGACGCGCCAAAAACGGATACCCTGCTCGGGCAGCGTGATCGTGCCATGCTCGAAACTCTCTATGCCTCTGGTCTGCGCGTTTCCGAACTGGTCGGATTGCGACTGCACGAAGTGAATTTCGACATGGGCGTGCTCCGGGTCTTCGGCAAAGGCAGCAAGGAACGTCTGGTCCCGCTTGGCGAGGAAGCCATTGACTGGCTGCGCCGCTACCTCGCCGACGCCCGCCCGGCCTTGCTTGGCCAGCGACAGACCGATGATCTCTTTGTCACGGCACGGGCTTCGGCGATGACGCGGCAGGCCTTCTGGCAACTGATCAAGCGCTATGCCCTGCTGGCCGGAATAGATCCGGCACGGCTTTCGCCACACGTCCTGCGCCACGCCTTTGCCACGCATCTGCTCAATCACGGCGCTGATTTGCGCGTCGTGCAGATGTTGCTGGGTCATTCGGATATTTCGACCACGCAGATCTACACGCATATTGCCCGCGAACGCCTGAAACTGCTGCACGCCGCGCATCATCCGCGCGGCTGAACATTCGACGGAACCGTGTTTGCGTGCGCTTCTGTTATGCTGATTGTTCCTGACCCCGATTTTCAGAAGACGCCATGAGATCCGAAAACGCTCCCGAAACGCCAGCGACAAAATTTCTCCAGCAGCACGGCATTGCCCACTCCAATCATCTTTACGATTATGAAGAGCATGGCGGAACGAGTGTCTCGTCGCGCGAACTCAATGTCGATGAACACGCCGTGGTCAAGACGCTGGTCATGGAAGACGAGACGGCCAGGCCTCTGATCGTGCTGATGCACGGCGATTGTAAGGTGTCGACCAAGGAACTGGCCCGGCAGATCGGATGCAAGAAAGTCGAAACGTGCAAACCGGAAGTTGCCAACCGTCACACCGGTTTTCTCGTCGGTGGCACCAGCCCCTTCGGGACCAGGAAAAAAATGCAGATCTGCATCGAGAAAAGCATCCTTGATCTGCCGCTGATCTACATCAATGGGGGACGACGCGGATATCTGGTCGGCGTACATCCGCACGACCTGATGCGTGCGCTGTCGCCAACAGTGGTGACTGTAGCCCTGAAAGGTTAGTAGTCAGTCAACGAAAAGTGCGAACCACCAAGTCACCAAGTTCACCAAGAGGGCACCAAGTTAACGTCTTGTTTAGCTCTGCATTTCCTTCGGTCGCCTTGGTGAAACTTTGTGCCCTTTGTGTCCCCCAAGGGGATTTCCTTCGGGGCATCTTGGTGGTGAAGCTTTTATCCTTGCCTTTCTACTTGACTACCTAGTGCCGAGAAGTCAGGCGGGTCTGCTGCGTTCGATCACCACGCCGACGCGTCGTACCCCCCGCATCATGCCCAGTTTGGCGATCGAGACCCGCACCCAAGTGGCGCCGAATTCCGTGAGCAGAAGTGTCGCCACGTATTCGGCAAGTTTCTCCAGCAGGTTGAAATGCTGTGTGGCCAGTTCGCTGCGCAGGCGGTCCACGACCGCCGCATAGTCGATGGTGTCGCTAATCTCGTCACTGGTGCCGGCGCTTGCGGTCGAGGTGCCGATCTGCAAGGACATCTCGACCGTTTGCGGCATGGCCTTCTCGCGCGGATAAATGCCGATCAGGGTGGAGACCCTAAGGTCGTCGATGAAAATGATGTCCATGCGGCAGAGTGGTGTGTCAGTGTAATATTACGGGTCAGGCGTGTAGCCTGCGGCGTCAAACAACCCCGGCATTCTAACTCAGACCTTAATTGATCCTCCGGAAAACGCCCCAAATGTCTCCCACATTGAATGCTCTGCTCGCCCTTGTGGCGGCCTATCTTCTCGGCTCAGTGTCTTTCGCCATTCTTTCCAGCTGGATTTTCGGTCTCGCCGATCCGCGCAGCTATGGCTCGAAAAACCCGGGTGCGACCAATGTGCTGCGCAGTGGTAACAAGACTGCAGCCGTCTTTACCTTGCTCGGTGATGCGGCAAAAGGCGGACTGGCGGTTTTTCTGGCGCAGAAGTACGGCGCGCAATATGGCTTGGGCCAGGCCTTCATCGGACTCGTCGCGCTGGCGGTTTTCTTCGGGCACCTGTACCCGGTGTTCCTGAAATTCAAAGGCGGCAAAGGCGTGGCCACGGCGGCCGGTGTGTTGCTGGCGCTAGACCCGCTTCTGGGGCTGGCAACTCTCGCCACCTGGCTGTTTGTCGCTTTTGCGCTGCGTTATTCCTCATTGGCGGCGCTGATTGCAGCGGCTTCCGCCCCGCTCTTCGCTTTTTTCTTCTGGGGCAGCGACGTCAAGCTGCTGGCTGTCGGAGTCATTGCCATGGCGCTGATCGCTGATGGCGGGAAGCGAGCCTAAAATCGGGGCGAAGAAGAAAGCCGGATCAGCCCGTTAAGTCAGCCAGCGGCCAGCGCGGCCGTACGGCAAAGGCGCCGGCCGGCTTGCACGAAGCGCCGGACTGAAAGCGCAAAGCGCCCGCCAGTGCGATCATGGCCCCGTTATCGGTGCAGAACTCAAGCTCGGGGTAGAAAACGGAAATGCCTGTTTTCACGGCCCGGGCATCAAGCTGCCGACGCAGTTCACGATTGGCGCCAACGCCGCCGGCAACCACCAGCTGTTTCAGGCCGCTTTCCTTGATGGCGCGCATCGATTTGCTGACCAGCACCTCGACAATGGCGTCCTGGAAACCGCGGGCGATATCGGCACGTTGCTGCGCGTCGGGCGAGCCGATTTCGCGCACTTTGGTCAGTACAGCTGTTTTCAGGCCGCTAAAGCTGAAGTCCAGATCGCCCGAGTGAAGCATCGGGCGGGGCAGTTTTACCGCATCCGGTCGGCCGTGTTCGGCCAGTTCGGCCAGTACCGAACCGCCAGGGTAGGGCAGGCCAAGCAGCTTGGCTGTTTTGTCGAAAGCCTCACCCGCTGCGTCATCCAGTGTCTCGCCGAGAAGCTGGTACTGGCCAACGCCGGTCACGCGCATCAACTGACTGTGTCCGCCAGAGACGAGCAGGGCAATGAACGGAAAGCTCGGTGGCCTGCTTGACAGCAGCGGCGAGAGCAAATGACCTTCAAGGTGATGTACCGGCACGGTCGGCACACCGAGCGCCGCAGCCAGGCCTTCGGCAAACGCCGCGCCGACCAGCAGGGCGCCGGCCAGTCCCGGACCCTGAGTGTAGGCAATGGCGTCAAGCTCATGAAGCGAGCGCCCGCTATCGGCCAGTACCTTGCGCAGCAAGGGTACGACGCGGCGGATGTGGTCGCGCGAGGCGAGTTCGGGTACCACCCCGCCGTACGCCTGGTGCATCAGGATCTGCGAGTGTAGCGCGTGTGCAAGCAGCCCGCAGCCCGCATCGGTGCTGTAAAGCGCAATTCCCGTTTCGTCGCAGGAGGATTCAATTCCAAGAATCAGCATGGGCGGCATTTTATCAACAATCAACAAAGCGCTTGGAATTTTCACCCGCCTTTGTTTATAATGCTTGGCTCATCTGTAATCTGACGTTTTTTGAAATTAGGATAGAGTTAATGCCCGCCATTCGCCTGAAGGAAAATGAGCCGTTCGAAGTAGCGATTCGCCGTTTCAAGCGCACCGTTGAAAAAACCGGTTTGCTGACCGAGCTCCGTGCCCGCGAGTTCTACGAAAAGCCTACTGCCGAGCGCAAGCGCAAGCTGGCCGCTGCGGTCAAGCGCCATCACAAGCGCATGCGCAGCCAGACCCTGCCGCCAAAGCTTTTCTAATACCGGACCGCAGATCGCTGAACAGCCGCCTGTCTGAAGATGGGCGGCTTTTTGTGTTTCTGGAGTTTGTAATTTGAACCTGGCAGTCGCGCGCGCGACTCTCGAACCTCCCCTCGCCCAGCGGGAGAGGGGCCGGGGGTGAGGGCCATGAGGCGGCTGCAGGCAAAACGACGCAATTGACAAGGAGCCTCACGATGACCCTGAAAGAGCGTATCAACGAAGACATGAAGGCCGCCATGCGCGCCGGCGAAACGGGAAAACGTGACGCCATTCGCCTGCTGATGGCGGCAATCAAACAGAAGGAAGTCGACGAGCGCATCGTGCTTGATGATGCGCAGGTCGTCGCGGTCATCGACAAGATGCTCAAGCAGCGTCGTGATTCGATAACCCAGTACGAAGCCGCCGGACGCCAGGATCTGGCTGACGCCGAGAAATTCGAGGCGGATCTGCTGACCGGCTATATGCCGGCGGGTCTTTCCGCCGAAGAAATCGCCGCTGCGCTTGCCACCGCCATTGCCGACGTCGGCGCTGTCGGCCCCGGCGACATGGGTAAGGTCATGGCGGTACTCAAGCCAAAGCTGGCCGGGCGTGCCGACATGAGCGACGTGTCGAAACTGGTGAAGGCGGCGCTCGCGCCGCAGTGAGGAGTAAAGAGTAAGGAGAAAAGTGTGAGGAGCAAAGACGATTTGCGGCACGTAAAACCAGGTTTCCGTTTTTACTCCTCTCCCTTCACTCCTCGCTCTTCACTGCCCTTATGATCCCCGAATCCTTCATTCAGGAACTGCTGCATCGCGTCGATGTGGTCGATCTGATCGACGGCTACGTCCCGCTCAAGAAAGCGGGCGCCAATTTCGCCGCCTGCTGCCCGTTCCACAACGAGAAGTCGCCTTCGTTTACCGTCAGTCCGAGCAAGCAGTTCTATCACTGCTTTGGTTGCGGGGCGCACGGCACGGCGATCGGGTTTCTCATGGAGTATTCCGGCCTCGGCTTTATCGATGCCATCAAGGAACTGTCCGCCAAGGTTGGCCTGCAGATGCCGGAGGACGATGTCCGCCGGCCGCACGACGGCCCGAAAATTTCTGCGCTGACCGACCTTATGGCGCGGGCGGCAAAGTATTACTACGAACAGTTGAAACTCTCCGAGAAAGCCATCAATTACCTCAAGGGGCGCGGGGTCAGCGGCGAAATCGCGCAGAAATTCGGCATCGGTTATGCGCCGGATGGCTGGCAAAACCTCGGTGCGGCGTTCGAGGACTACACCATCGCCGAGTTGCAGGTGGCCGGGCTGGTCATCAAGAACGAACAGGGGCGCCTCTACGACCGTTTCCGTGACCGGGTGATGTTCCCGATCATGAACCAGAAGGGCGAAGTCATCGCCTTTGGCGGTCGCGTCATGGGCGAGGGCGAGCCAAAGTATCTGAATTCGCCCGAAACGCCGCTGTTCGAGAAAGGACGCGAAGTTTTCGGCCTGCCGCAGGCGCGCGCTGCATTGCGCGACAAGGACACGGCCATCGTCGTCGAAGGCTATATGGATGTCGTGGCGCTGGCCCAGCACGGCGTCGGCAACGCCGTGGCGACGCTGGGTACGGCGACCACCGCCACGCATGTGCAGAAACTGCTGCGGCAGGTCGACCGCATCGTCTATTGCTTCGACGGTGACAACGCCGGGCGCAAGGCCGCTTGGCGGGCGCTGGAAAACAGCCTGGAAGCGCTTCCCGAGCAGAAGAGCATCGGTTTTGTTTTCTTGCCGGACACGGAAGACCCGGACAGCTTTGTGCGCAGCCAAGGGACCGAGGCGTTCGAGCGGATGATTGCGCAGGCCATGCCGCTGTCCGAATTCCTGCTGCGTGAACTGGCCTCGCATTGCGACATGACCAGCGCCGAGGGGCGCGCCAGACTGGTGGCCGAGGCCAAACCGCTGCTCAGCCGCTTGCAAACGCCGTTATTGCGTCTACAGTTGGTCAAGCGGCTTGCTGAAGCGAGTGGTTTTTCGCAGCCCGAAGTGGAACGTCTTTGCGACTTGCGGCCGATTGTCCGGCCGGCGCCGGCGCGGGTGCCGCGGCAGGCGCCATCGCTGCTGCGTCCCCTGCTGCGTTTGTTGCTGCAAAAGCCGGAGCTGGCGAAGGGCTTGCCACAGGATGCGCTGCCCGCCAATTCGGCAGAAGCGCGTGCGGTTAGGCATTTGTGTGCAACGATCCTGGCGGCGGGCGATCCGGCGCCGCCTTATGCGGCCCTGCTCGAACGCCTGCGGGGCAATGAGGATGAAAGTATCTTGCGTGAAGCGGCAGCCGAACTTATGCAGCAACCCTTTGCCGAAGAAGACATCGATGCCGAGTTTGACGGCGCGGTGAAGCGTCTGCAGGAAGGCGAGAACAAGCGGGCGTTTGATCTTTTACAGGAAAAAGTCTCCAAGCTCGGGGTATCCGGGCTGTCGGGCGAAGAGAAGCAACAGTACCTGCAGGCATTGAGTGCACGCGGGAAAACAGGCTAACTTGTGGTAAAATCTAGGGTTTTTCCAATACAACGCTAACCGGGAAGTGGCCATGGCAAGGGAAAAGGCAGCAAGCAACAAATCGGCAAAGGCAAAAGCCGCCGAATTACTGGCACAAATCGGGGCTCAGCCTTCACCGGTAGACGACGAGATGCGCAAGACGCGTCTCAAAACGCTGATCAAACTGGGCAAGGAACGCGGCTTTCTGACCTACGCTGAAGTCAACGACCATCTGCCGGATGATGTCGTCGATGCCGAGCAGATCGAAAACATCATCAGCACCTTCAACGACATGGGTATCCAGGTCTACGACGAGGCGCCGGATGCCGAGACGCTGCTCATGTCGGAATCCTCGCCGCCGGTGGCGGCGGACGATGCCGACGTTGAAGAACAGGCCGAGCAGGCCCTGTCGACCGTTGACTCCGAATTCGGCCGTACGACGGATCCGGTGCGCATGTACATGCGCGAGATGGGTTCGGTCGAACTGCTCACGCGCGAAGGCGAAATCGAAATCGCCAAGCGTATTGAAGACGGCCTCAAGCACATGATTCAGGCCATCTCCGCCTGCCCGACAACGATTGCCGAGATCGTCGATTGCTCCGACAGGATTGCCTGTGACGAGATGCGCATCGACGAGTTGATCGATGGGCTGATCGACCCCAATGCCGGCGAAATCATCGAAGAACTGGCCGAAGACGAAGAGGCCGTCATCGAGGATGACGAAAGCGACGACAGTGAAGCCGCCGAAGGCGCTGCCGCGGCGGCCTCTCTGCTCAAGCTCAAGGAAGAAGGGCTGGAAAGGCTGGCCGTGATCAAGACGCTCTACACCAAGGCGCACGGCACCCTGCTCAAGAAAGGCTCGCAGGACAAGTCCTACCTCAAATTCCAGGAAAAAATCTCGGAAGAGATGATGGGTATCCGCTTCACCTCCAAGACCATCGAACGCCTGTGTGACTCGGTGCGCGGCATGGTTGAAGAAGCCCGTGCCTGCGAACGCAAGATTCAGCGTATCTGTGTCGACACCGTGCGCATGCCGCGTCCGCATTTCATCAAGGTATTCCCCGGCAACGAACTCAACCTCGACTGGGCCGATGGCGAAATCGCCGCCGCCAGCAGCAAGAACTACGCGCCCATCCTGATGCGCAATGCACCGAACATCAAGGAAGAGCAGAAGAAACTGCTGGCCCTGCAGGACCGCATCGGCATTCCGCTCAAGGAGCTGAAGGACATCAACAAGCAGATGTCCACCGGCGAAGCCAAGGCACGTCGCGCCAAGCGCGAAATGACCGAAGCCAACCTGCGTCTGGTGATCTCGATCGCCAAGAAATACACCAACCGCGGACTGCAGTTCCTCGACCTGATTCAGGAAGGCAACATCGGCCTGATGAAGGCCGTCGACAAGTTCGAATACCGTCGCGGTTACAAGTTCTCGACCTACGCCACCTGGTGGATCCGCCAGGCTATCACGCGTTCGATCGCCGACCAGGCGCGCACCATCCGCATCCCGGTGCACATGATCGAAACGATCAACAAGATGAACCGCATCTCGCGCCAGATCCTGC